>CAYMHO010000447.1:0-4607 GCA_964390195.1 uncultured Fimbriiglobus sp.
GCGGTTCAAGTTCGTCGAGGCCGGGCACATCCTCGGGTCGGCGATGGTGCACATGACCAGCCCCGGCCCGGAGGGGCGGCGGTCGCTCACGTTCAGCGGCGACCTCGGCCGGCGGGGCATTCCGCTCCTCCGCCCGACCGGCGACATCCCCCCGGCCGACCTGCTGGTGTGCGAGTCCACCTACGGTAACCGCACCCACACCGATCTGGCGTCCACCATCGAAAAACTGTACGCGGCCGTCTCGGCCACCGTCGCCCGCGGGGGCAAGGTGCTCATCCCGGCGTTCAGCCTCGGCCGCACCCAGCTCATCATCCACTTCCTGCAACTCGGCCTGCGGGCGGGGAAGATCCCGAAGGTGCCGATCCATGTGGACAGCCCGCTGGCGGCCGACATCGCCGAGGTGTACCGCTCGCACCCGGACAGCCTCGACCCGGCCGTCGCCGAGGCGGTGCGGGAGGGGCACGGCCTGCTCGGCGGGGACGGGGTGCATTACGTGCGGAGCTACGAGGCCAGCCAGCACCTGATCCTGAAGCCCGGCCCGTACATCGTCATCGCGTCCAGCGGCATGTGCGACGCCGGGCGGATCGTCGGCCACCTGCGGCATTCGGTGGACGACCCGCGGTGCGCGGTGGTGCTGGTCAGCTTCCAGGCGCCGGGCACCACCGGCCGGCGGCTGATGGACAACAAGCCGACGGTGTGGCTGCAGGGGAAGGAGTGGAACAAGTGGATCGAGGTGGTCCACCTGGACGGGTTCAGCGGGCACGCCGACGTGACCGACTTCGAGGCGTACCTGGGCCCGCTGGCCGACAAGGTGAAGAAGGTGCGGCTCATCCACGGCGAGCGGGAGCAGGCCGAAGCTCTGGCCGTCACGCTGGAGCACCTGGGTTTCGGGGATGTCGCCGTGCCGCAACCGGGCGACCGCGAGGAGTGGGGGCGGTGAGGTGGTGCGTGCTCGTCAGTAGTACGCGCTCGGCGTTGCCTCGCGGTAAACCGGGTGAGGGTTTGCCGCGAGGCAACGCCGAGCGCGCCGCCTCACACATCCGGCTCCGTCACGAATGGCCACCTTCCCACCTGTGTCGGTAACCCCTCCTTGATCGGGTTCTGCTCGACGTACCGCACACACCGCTCGATATCGTCCGGGTCGAGATACCCCTTCCACTCGCCGACGGCGAAGCACTTCGGCGGCGGGCCGTCGGGTGGCTTCGACCCCTGGAACGGGTGAACGCCCTCGTCCACCAGTCGTTGTGTCGCCGCCTTCTTGAGCTGAATTGAAAGCTGTTCCATCTTCAACCGGAACTTGCCGACCACCAGGTGAACGTGATCCGGCATGATGGCACACGCCCACACCCGTAGCCCGGCCGTCTTCACGTACTCGCCGACCCCGTAGCCGATCGCTCGCGCCTGAACCCCGGTGAACTTGACGGGCGGCCGCTGGAGTTGTTCCTTCGTCGCCAGCCGTTGTTCCCGGTCGTGCGGGTCGCGGGCGTATGACCGCCGTTCCGTCACTTTCTCCTTCGTCGCCTTCCCGCCGGCCTGGAACAGGTCCCACGCGCCGACGAACTCGGACCACGACCCGCGGGGGTCGTTCGGCAGCCAGAACCCGTAGGCGGAGAAGATGAGGTGGTAGCCGACGATCATGGTGATCCCCGGTGGCTGGTGAGTACTCGTTGGTGGTTCGCGCTCGTCTCCGCCTCGCGGCAAACCGGGTTGGGTTTGCGACGAGGCGGAGACGAGAGCGAATCACCACACCTTCCGCGGATCGTACCCACCCCACAGGTCGAGTACAACAACCCGGCCGCCCTCAACTCCCCCCCCGCGAGGCCGACATGCACCCCCGTCCCTCTCGCCGTGACGCCCTGCTCGCCGGGGCCGCCGTCGCCGCCCTCGGTTCCACCTCCCTGGCCGCCGACGACGCCAAACGCCGCGTGCTGGTCGTCGTCGGCCCGACCAACCACCCGCCCGGCACGCACGAAGTCGCCGCCGGCGGGCGGTTGCTCAAGTTCTGCCTCGAGAAGGCCGGCCTCGCCGCCGACATCGCTACCGAGTGGCCGGAGGCGAAGACCCTCGCCGACGTGAGGTGCGTGGCGTTCATCGGCGACATGTTCCCGCCGGCGGTGATGAAGGACGGCGAGAAGGCGATGACGGACCTGACCGCCATGACCGCGAAGGGGTGCGGGATCGTCTGCCTGCACTACGCCACGGGGCTGGAGGAGAAGCACGTCGCGGCCGACGGCGACCACCCGCTGCTGCACTGGACGGGCGGGTACTTCGCCACCCGGTGCAAGCACCACAAGTCGGTGGCCAAGGTGTTCCCGGAAGCCACCATCGAACCGGGCAAGGGCGACCACCCGGTGCTGCGGGGGTGGAAGAAGTTCACGGTGAACGACGAGCCGTACATCAACAACTGGTTCGGCAAGGACGGCCCGGCGAAAGGCGTGACCGTCCTTGCCACGTCGCAACTGCCGCCCGAGAAACCGCAGGCGGAGACGGTCGGGTGGGCGATCGACCGCAAGGACGGCGGGCGGGGCGCGGGCGTCGTCATGCCGCACTTCTACCGCAACTGGGCGGACGACGACCTGCGGACGCTCATCCTGAACGCGATCGTGTGGGCGGCCGGCGCGGAGGTGCCGAAGGCCGGGGTGCGGGTGAAGTTGCCGGAATTGACCGAGTTCAAACCGGCCGCGGTCGAACCGCCGAAGAAGAAGTGACGGGTTTCGCCCTCCCCCTCCCGACCTTGCCCGCCGCCCCGTCCGACGGCACAATCCCCGCACTTCCCTCGCCCCCGGTCTCGCCATGCCCAAGCCCAAACCCGCCGCCACCTCGTCCCCCGCCGACCGCGCCGCCGAACTGCGGGAGCAGATCCACCACCACAACCACCTGTACTACGTCGAGGCCGCCCCGGTCGTCTCCGACCGCGAGTTCGACCGGCTGCTGCAAGAGCTCATCGACCTGGAGAAACAGCACCCGGAGCTGCGGACGCCGGACAGCCCGACGCAGCGGGTGGGGGGCAAGCCGATCGACGGGTTCGCCAAGGTGCCGCACAAGGCGGTCATGCTGAGCATCGACAACAGCTACTCGGCGGACGACCTGCGGAAGTTCGACGCCGACGTGCGGAAGGGGGCGGGCAGCGGGGAGGTGGCCTACACGGTCGAGTTGAAGATCGACGGGGTGAGCATCTCGCTGGTGTACGAGAACGGGGTGCTGAAGACGGCCGCCACGCGGGGCGACGGCGACACCGGCGACGACGTGACGAACAACATCCGCACCGTCGGCGGGGTGCCGCTCAAGCTGACCGGGAAGGACGTGCCGCCGCTGGTGGAGGTGCGGGGGGAGATCTACATGACGCGGGCGGAGCTGGTCCGCATCAACGCCGAGCGGGTGAAGGCGGGCGAGGCCGCCTACGCCAACACCCGCAACCTGACCGCCGGCACCCTCAAGCAGCTCGACCCGAAGCTGGTCGCCAGGCGGAAGCTGAGCCTGTTCGCCTACGCCGTCGGGGCGATGGAGGGGTCGGCCGTGGACACCCAGGACGGGCTGCTGAAAGCCCTGAAGGCGTGGGGCTTCCCGGTCAACCCGCACTTCACCCTGTGCGACACGATGGACGAGGTGATCGCCGTCTGCGACGAGTGGGACGAGAAGCGGCACGACCTGCCGTACGAGACGGACGGGATGGTGGTGAAGGTGAACAGCTTCGCCCAGCGTGCGCGGCTGGGGGCGACGGCGAAGGTGCCGCGGTGGGCGAAGGCGTACAAGTTCGAGGCCGAACAGGGCATCACCCGACTGAACTCGGTCGAGTTCAGCATCGGCAAGTTCGGCGAGCTGACGCCGGTGGCCGAACTGGAGGCGGTGCAGTTGGCCGGCACGACGGTGCGGCGGGCGAGCATGCACAACGCCAGTTGGGTGGAGAAGATGGACGTGCGGATCGGCGACACGGTGGTGATCGAGAAGAAGGGGGAGATCATCCCGCAGGTGGTGCAGGTGATCAAGGACACCCGCACCGGCAAGGAGAAGGCGGTCCAGTGGCCGGACGCGTGCCCGGTGTGCGGCGGGCCGGTGGTGAAGGAGGAGAGCGCCACCAGCTACGGGTACAACTGCGACAACACGGGGGTGTGCCCGGCCCAACTGGCCAAGCGGATCGAGGGGTACGCCCGCCGCGACCGCATGGACATCGACACCCTCGGCGAGGAGGTGGCCGTCCAACTGGTGGAGACCGAACTGGTGAAGTCGGTGGCCGACCTGTACAAGCTGACCGAGAAGCAACTGCTGGCGCTGGAGGGGTTCAAGGCGAAGAAGGCGCAGAACCTGCTCAACGGGATCGAGGCGAGCAAGGGCCGCGGGCTGGCCCGGCTGCTGTCGGCGCTGACGATTTACATGGTCGGCGAGAGCATGGCCGACGCGCTGGCCGAGGAGTTCCCGACCATCGACCTCATCCTGGCCGCGAGCAAGGAGCAACTGGCGAAGGTGAAGGGGTTCGGGCCGAAGCGGGCCGGGTTCGTGTACGACTACTTCCACAGTCCGGCCGGCGAAGCGCTGGTGACGGAACTGCGGGCGGCGGGGGTGAAGCTGACGCACGACAAGCGGGCGGTGCCGGCCGGCGGGCTGCCGCT
>CAYMHO010000448.1:0-4603 GCA_964390195.1 uncultured Fimbriiglobus sp.
ACGTCCTCGCCCCGCGGGCGTGCCGGCTGGTCGGGGCGAAGGTGCGGGAGCCGGTGCCGTTCACCGAGCAGTCGTTCCCGGGGGCGCTCGGGGCCGCCGGCTTCTGCGTCGCCAGCGGGGTGAAGCGGTACACGGCGGCGAAGTTCCAGGCGGGCCACCCGGACCTGTGCAAGCCGGGCCAGTGCCGGTCGAACTATTTCAAGGAAGAGGTCGAGGGGCGGTTCACGCTCGGCATGTTCCTGTTCGACCGGGCGACCTCGCCGAAGCGGATGGCGGCGAAGGTCCGCAAGGTGATTTCGCAGCGGTACCGGCTGCCGGCGTTCCGCGACCTCATCCTGGCCGGCCGCTTCCAACTCGTCATTCTGACCGGGTATACTGAGAAGGGTCTCGAACTGGACAAGGCCGTTCGGGTCGGCCACCGCGGGCCGGTGCGGGTGCGGGTCGCCGTGGTGCCGGAACTGGGAGACTTGCTCACGGGCGGTTGACGCATGCGGATTCCCACCTCGGAGACGAACGACACGCTCGACGCCGCGTCCCTGCCGCCGACCGAAGGCACCGAACTCAACTACCGCACCCGCCCGGACGTCGAGACCGAAATCCCGTTCACGACTGACGCCCTGAAATTCGCCGTCGGCGTTTCCGTCGTGGCCGCCGTCGCGGTCCGATTCTTGGTTCCCGATTACCTGGGCTACGCGGCCATCGCCCTGTTCGGGATGGTCTGGTGGTTCGTCCCCGACGCCACCCGTCCCGATCCGGACGCCCCGAGTCGGACGGGGGAATTCCGCCTCTGGCTCTTCGCGGTGCTGGTCGGGTGCGTCGCGCTGCACGCCGCCGTCCCGCCCCTCCTCGCCGGCTACCTCGTCGCCTTCCCGTGTGCCGTCGCCGCCCTCGCCGGGCTGGCCCTCGTTTACGCCCGGCAGGTCGTCGCCTGGATGGCGGCGAACCCGAAGGTCTACGGCGACGTGGGCCGGGAGTGGCAGGGTTATTTCCCGCACCCGGGCCGGTGGGCGGTGTGCGAACAACTGCCGGCGGCGCGGGCGACGGTGCTCGCCCCGTTCTTCCTGCTCGCCGCGTATCTGTTCGGCGTCCTCGTCTTCTGGGAACTCGGATTCGAGAGCCGCAATTCACTCGCCCCGGCCCTGGCGGTCGTCGGCTTCATCCTCTTCCTCGGGCTGATCCTGGTCGTCCGCAGACTGTTCGCCCGCGACGAGGGGTTCTCGCTCGGACTGACGGCCCGTGTGTTCCGGGACCTGCTCGTGGTCTTCGCCAGCTACAACCGCCACCGCACCCCGGCCGCCGGGGTGTTCCGCTTCCCCCTCCGCCGGTTCGTCGATGTGGACGGTCGGAAACAATTCCTCCTGATCGCGTTGCTGACGGCCGGTCTGGCGACGGCCGTGGTCCTGCCGCCGGTCTGGCCGCCGTCCGTGTCGGCCCGGCCCGTGCAGGGTCAACTCCTGCCGCACGAACGCGAATACCTATCGCAACTCCCCCCGGGCGAGGGGCGGCAACAGGCCGCCGAGTTGGTCCGGAGTCGGACGGTGACGGAGGACGACATCGACCGGATGGAACAGGAGCGGTGGGAGTCGATCCCCCGGCGAGTCGTCACGGTCCTGGTGGCGGTGCCGCTCGGCATGGTGTTCCTGACCGCGGTCGTCGTCTGGGCGACCGTCGGCGAACTGCTCGCCGGGTTCTACCTCGCCCTGGAAGCGCCGGGCGGGCGCGCGCGAACGACGGACAGCGAGTGGGACGTGTACGTCAGCCGGCTGATCAGTTCCCGGCACGCCCTCGAACGGGAGCACCTGCTCGTCGGGTTCAGCCTGTTCGGCGACTACCCGGTGCTGCTGCACAAAACGATCCTCGACCAGCACTACCACCTGACGGGCGACACCGGGTCGATGAAGACGTCGCTCGTCGCCGGCCCGCTCGCCACCCAGTTGATGGCCCGCAACGACTGTTCGGTGGTGGTCCTCGACCTCAAGGGGGACATGGCCCTGTTCGAGTCGTGCCGGGTCGAGGCGGCCAAGGCGGGGCTGCCGTTCTCCTGGTTCACGTCCGAGCGGGGGCGGTCGAGCCACGTCTTCAACCCGTTCGTGCAGTCCTACCACCGGGACGTGACGACCGACCAGCGGGCGGAGACGCTCATCCAGGGGCTGTCGCTCGACTACGGCATGGGCTACGGGCGGGCCTACTTCACCGCGATCAACGAGAAGGTGCTGAAGTCCATCCTCCGGAAGATGGACCTGAAGTCGTTCGTCGAACTCGACGCCCTGCTGAACGGCCCGCACGCGCTCGACTTCCTGACCGCGAAGGACGTCCGCGACGCCGGGCACCTGACGGCCATCGTCAACCGGCTGGCTGCGGTGATGCCGCTCAACGAGGTGCGGCCGGAGGGGTCGCCGCGGCGGATCGAGGTGGCCGACATCCTGAAGACCAAGCAGGTCGTCTACCTGAACCTGAAGTCGGCCCAGGAGCCGCTCGCGGCGGCGAGCATCGCCCGCCTGTTCCTGTGGTCGCTGTTCTCGTGCGCCGCCCACAGCCCGGCGCGGGACAACCGGGTCTACCTGGTGATCGACGAGTTCCAGCAGATCATCGCCGACGCCATCAAGCTGGTGTTCGAGCAGATCCGCGGCCTTGGGGTGACGCTCGTGCCGGTCCACCAGACCGGCGGGCAACTGCTCCGCCAGGGCACCGACCTCGCCGACACGATCGACTCCTGCACGGCCGTGAAACACATCCTGCGGGCGTCGGACCCGCGGACGGTCAAGCGGATCGAGGAGATGTCCGGGGTGCAGACGTATCACACGTTCGCGTGGACCCAGGACATGACCGAGGGCGACGGTGAGATCGACCCGTCGCAGGCGGTGGAAGGAATGCTCCAGGTCAGCGAGACGCACGGCCCGGTTCTGGACAAGAACACCATCATGGCGGCGAGCGCCGACCAGCAGGCGAGTTTCATTCGCTTCACGTTCGGTAGCGGTTATACTCAATTCGGGGCGAAGACGACGATCGTCCGGTCCCTCTTCCCGGTGGACCGGGACACGCACGCGCGGCGGGAGAAGGCCCCGTGGCCGATCCTGCCCGACGACTCGACTGCGGCATCGCTGCCGGCCAAGCCGACCGACCCGAAATCGCTCCCGCCCGCGCCGCCCGACGGCAGGGCGACGGACTGGGACGAGCGGTTCCGGAACGATAACCTGTAACTGCGCAGTTATCCGGCAATACCTTCATCCGCGATTCGGAGGACGAACCCATGTTGAATGCATTTGGCGGGCGGGGGCATTCCGCCCTCCCGCCCGGCCGGAAGACCATGCTCGACACCCTGTCGACCTGGGGCACGCTCTTCACCATCCTGGTCGCCGGGTACTTCCTGTTGCAGTTCCTCGGCAAGACCGGCGGGCCGTCGCGGTCTTCGACGGTGCCCCCGGCCGCCGACCCGCTGGACTTCGGGTCGGCGAAGTCCGGCCCGCCCCCGTCCCCGTCCATCCCGTCGGACGTGCGGCTGGCGTCCGACCGCGGCGTCGAGCAGCAGTCGTTGGCGTTCGCCAAGACGCGGCAGGCCCTCGCCGTCGCCCGCGCGGACGACGTGACCCGGCTCGCCGACGAGTGCCTGGCCGAGATCGCGGCGTTCGACGCGACGGTGCAGCCGCTCCTGGCCGGCGACGACGGCAAGAAGGTGGCCGGCGACCCGATCCAACTGGCCCGGTTCCGGGCGGTCTACGAGAAGGACCGGCCGGGCAAGGACGTGGCCGAGCGGATGCGGCGGGCCGCCACCGACCTCATCGCCCCGGTGCGGGCGTCGCAGACGATCGCCAAAGATGCGTCGAACCCGAGCGACCAGGTGTCGGGCGAACTCGACCGACTCGCGACGCAACTGGCCGGGTTGAAGCGGGTCTGGGAGCAGGACCGGCGGACGGTCGATGCCATCGTGAGTGACTCCAAGCGGGGCAAACAACCGGCCGCGGCTCAGACGCTCGACCAGGCGGTCCGGGCCGACGCCGAGGCGGAGGCGCTCGCCCTGGCGACGGCCACCGAGAAGGAGCGGGCCAAGGTGCGGGCGGAGATGAAGGAGAAGCAGGTCCGGGAGGCCGGCGAACTCGAACGCAAGATCGAGGAGGCCAAGATCGAGAAACTGCGTTCGACCAAGCTGGCCGAGGCGGACCGCATCCAGACTGACGCCGGCATCACGGCCCAGAAGGGGAAGGACGTGGTGGCCGACGAGAAGGCGAAGGTCGAGCGGGAACGGCTCCGGAAGAAGGCGCAGACGCCGGAGGTCAAGCAGGCCCTCGCCCCGCTCCTGACCCCTGGCTATCACCAGCCGTTCCGCTACAAGGCCGGCGCGCTCGGGATCGAGCGGACGGCCAAGAAGCAGCCGGTGTCGTTCAGCCGCCTCCAAGAGGTCGGGGCGCTGGAACAAACGATCCAGGGGTTGGGCGAGCTGGCGGACATCACCGGCAGCCGAGACGACGACGTTCGGCCGCGCCTGAAACTGCCCGACTACACCACGCACTGGTCGACTTCGCAGCAGGAGAAGATTCAGAAGGTGCAAGACCTGCTCATCGAACTCGGCCCGGTCCTGGTCGAGGAAGGGCTGCTCAGCAAGTAA
>CAYMHO010000449.1:0-4534 GCA_964390195.1 uncultured Fimbriiglobus sp.
CTGCCGGTGCCGTTGTCCGTCGCCCCGGTGCCCAGGTCCCACGAGTCCAGGTGCGCCCCGACCACCACGAACTCGTCCGGCTTCTCGCTGCCGGTGATCTCGCCGACCGTGTTGTACACGGTGATCGGGCCGGGGACGAACTTGTTGCTCACCTCCACCTCCACCTTCGGTTTCGGCCCGTCCTTGGCGGTCGCCAGCCGGTACAGCATGGCGTAGTGCTCGTGGGTGATGAACAGGCTGGGGATGGTGCTCGCCTGCCCGCGGCCCTCGCTCGGCCACGACCCGGTCATCACCAGCAGGCCGTGCGGCTTGGCCGAATCCCGCAGGGTGGCGGCCACCCCTTCGGCCACCAGGAACTCGCTCAGCGTCCGCTGGTACGCCGGGTCGAACCCGCCGCCGAACCCGCCGCCCATCGGCCGCGGCTGACCGGGCTGACCCGGTTGCACCGGCGGCTGGTCGGGCTTGGCCTCCTCCTTCTTGGGTTCCTCCTTCTTCGGCTCCTCCTTCTTGGGTTCCTCCTTCTTCGGGTCGACGACCGGCTTGGCCTCCTCCTTCTTCGGATCGGCGACCGGCGGGTTGGCCGGCTGGGGCGGTCGCTGGCCGCCGGGCCGGTTCAGGTAGTTGGCCATGTCGGAGATTTCTCGCACCCGAGACGGCGGGCTGGTGATGACCACCGCGTCCTTCAGCTTGCCCTTGTACTTGGCCAGGTCGTCCTTCGTCCGCGCGTCCAGGTACACCACCTCCCCGCTCACCTTCCCCTTGGTGCCCGGCGCCCACGCGGCCGAGGCGGCGGTCAGTTGCTTTTTGGTCGGCTCGGTCAGGGTGAGGGTGCAGGTGCCCCGCTCCCACCCGACCGGGATCTCCCACGGCTCCAGCTTGACGTTGGTCAGCCCGTACTCGGTCATCTTCGTCTCGGCCCACTTGTTCGCCTTCTCCAGACCGGGCGAGCCGGTCACGCGGGGTCCGATCACGTCGCACAGGTGCTGCAGGTTCTTCATCACCTGCGAGCGGTCCTTCACCTCGGCGATGATTTTCTTGTCCACCTCGACCGGGTCGGCGGCCGGGGTGGTGTCGGCCGGTTTCACCTTCTCGGCCGGGGCGGCGGCCTTCGGCGGTTGGGCGAGGAGCAGGGCGGGGAGCAGGCCGACGGCGACGGCGGCCAGCAGGCGTGTGACGGCGGAGGACGGCACGGGCGGCTCCGTGGGGCGAGTGGGTGGGATGAAGGTGGGGAGAAGGCGTCATTGTGCCGTGCCCGCCGTCCGAAGGCAATCACCCACCCGCCGGAATGAGAAGGTTGTCATCAACGGGCGGAAACTCACGCCCCGCCGCACCCGTGTTTCAGACCGTCAGCAGAGGTGTTCAGCCCCGCACACACCTTGTAAATAACACAACCGGCACATTTGACACGACCGTCACCACGGTCCTAGAGAACTGCACTCCCGAGTCGCCGCGACCCCCCCTCACGTCGCCGCAACCCCTCCGTCCGCGGCCCGCGACTCGGCACCGACAGCACCACTCACCCGGCGGGTTGCCTCACATGGTTCGCTCTCGCGCGCCGTTCCGTGCGCTTCAGGTGGAAGGGTTGGAAGGGCGGGATGTGCCCTCGACCCTTCAGATCGTGTTCGACTACCGGTACGACAACGGCTTCTTCAACGACCCGACACGGCGGGCGACCCTGGAACAGGCGGGGCGGGACATCTCCACCCGGCTGAACGCGACCGTCGATCTCGGCGCCATCGACCCGAGTGGGGGCAACTCCTGGTCGGCCACCACGTTTAACCCGTCCGACCCGGACGCACAAATCCGGGTGTCCAACCTGACCGTCGGGCAGGACCAGATCGTGGTGTTCGTCGGCGGCGGCGGCGGGCACGGCGGGGAGGCCGGGTTGGGCGGGTACGGCGGGTACGCGGCCAGCGGCAATTCCGTCTGGTTCGACACCCTCCGCACCCGCGGGCGGGCGGGGTTCGCCACCTGGGGCGGGTCGATCGCCTTCGACCCGGGCATCAACTGGAACTTCACCACCGCCGCCCCGGGCGGCAGCCAGACCGACTTCTACACGGTGGCCACGCACGAGCTGGGTCACGTCCTCGGGCTGGGCATCTCGTCGCAGTGGACGGGGCAGATCAGCGGCAGCCAGTTCACCGGGGCGAACGCGCGGGCGGCGAACGGCGGCGTCAACCCACCGGTGAGCGGGTCCGGGCACTGGCAGCAGGGGCTGACCTCGTTCGGGGCGGCGGTGTCCATGCAGCCGTACGTGTCGGCCGGCACGCGGGTGGCGTTCAGCCCGCTCGACTTCGCCGCCCTGGCCGACCTGGGGTGGGAGGTGAGTGCGTCCGCCGGGGGCGTCTCCCCGCCGCCGACCGCCACCCCGACCTCGCCCCAACTGGGTGCCATCGACCCGGTGGTGGTGGGCGGGTCGAACGGCACCTTCCAGGTGTACACGTCGAGTGGCGGGCAACTGACGCCGGTGGGCGGGGCGGTGGCCGCGTTCCCCGGGTTCGGCGGGCAGGTGCGGGTGGCCACCGGCGACTTCGACGGGGACGGGGTGAAGGACATCGCGGCGGCCGTCGGGCCGGGCGGCGGCCCGCACGTGCGGCTGTTCAGCGGCCGCACCGGGCAGGAGGTGCAGAGCTTCTTCGCCTACGAGCCGCAGTTCTCCGGCGGCATGTTCGTGGCAGCCGGCGACTTCAACGGGGACGGGCGGGACGACCTGGTGGTGGGGGCGGACGAGGGCGGGGGCCCGCGGGTGCGGGTGTTCTCCGGCGGCAACCCGAACGCCGTGCTGAGCGACTTCTGGGGCATCGAGGACATGAACTTCCGCGGCGGGGTGCGGGTGGCGGCCGGCGACATCAACCGCGACGGGCGGGCCGACTTGGTGGTGTCCGCCGGGCCGGGGGGCGGCCCGCGGGTGGCCATCTACGACGGGCGGAGCGTGGCCGCGTACAACCCGCAGCGGATCGTGTGGGACTTCTACGCGTACGTCCCGCAGGTGCAGGACGGGGCGTACGTGGCGGTCGGGGATTACGACGGGGACGGGTTCGCGGACGTGGCGTTCGGGCCGGGGTCGGGGTCGGCCCACCTGAAGGTGATCGGCGGCCAGACGCTGGTTCGGTCCGGGGCGGACGCCGCCCTGGCCGCCCCGCTGGTGTCGGTCATCTACCCGCAGGCCGACCCGAACTACGGCGGCGGCGCGCGGGTGGCGGCCGGCGACTTCGACGGGGACGGCCGCGTCGACATCCTGACCGGCACCGGGCGGTACACCGCCGCCCAACTGTACCTGCTCAACGGCACCGGGCTGGTGACATCGGCCCCGGTGTTCGGCGGGGCGGTCATGCCGCTCGGCGTCCACGTCGGCTAGGGTGGCCGGCTCTCGCCGAGAGCCGGAATCAAACCCGCCCTCGCCGAGGGCGGACCACCCCTACTTGGGTATCACGCCGCCGGGTCGGACAGGAAGCTCTCCACCCGGCCCACTTCACTCTCGCTCAGCCGGAACTCGGCCGCCCCGATCAGTTCCCTCAACTGCCCCGCCTTTCGCGCGCCGACGATCGCCGCGGTGACAGCGGGCTGTCGCAGCACCCAAGCCACTGCCACCTCGCCCGCGGTCCGACCGTGCGGGCGGCCGATCTCGCCCAGCAGTCCCGCCAGCCGCAGGTGTCGCGAGAACTTCGGCTCCTGGAAGAGCGGGTTCTTCGCCTTCCGCCAGTCGTCCGCCGGCAGCCCGGCCAGCCGCTCGTGCGTCCACGTGCCGGTGAGCAGCCCGGACGCCATCGGCGAGTAGGCGATGACCCCGATGTTGTTGGCCAGGCAGTGCGGGAGGATCTCGGCTTCAACCTCCCGGCGGAGCATGGAGTACGGCGGTTGAAGCGACACGACCGGGGCGATGGCCGCGGCCCGCTTCAGTTGCGGCACGCTGAAGTTGGACACCCCGATCCACCGCACCTTCCCTTCCCGCTGGAGCTCGGCCACCGCCGACCACCCCTCCTCCACGTCCTCGTCCGGCTCCGGCCAGTGGACCTGGTACAGGTCGATCACGTCCACCCGCAGCCGCCTCAGGCTCGCCTCGCACTCCGCCCGGATGCTGTCCGCCTTCAGCCGCTTGCCGATCTGACGGTTCTCGTCCCACACCCGCCCGCACTTGGTGAAAACGAGCGGCCGGTTGGCCATCCCGTCGAGCGCCTTCGCCACCACCTCTTCGGAGTGGCCGAGGCCGTACACGGCGGCGGTGTCGATCCAGTTGATGCCCAGGTCCACCGCCTCGCGGATAGCGGCCACGCTGTCGCCGTCGTCCTGGTGCCCCCAGGCGAACGCCCACCCGCCGCCGCCGATGGCCCACGCCCCGAACCCGAGGGGGGTGATGTGCAGGTCCGACGGCCCGAGCTGGCGGGTGCGCATGGGGATGTTCCCAGGGGGTCGAATCGAATGAGCATCCGGTCCGCCCGCGGGGCGGGGCCGCAAAAAAGTCGCCGCCCCCCCCCCCCGGCCGCACCCGTGCCCCGGGTTCGGGAACCCGAAAAGCCGCCCCCGCGGGCGGCGG
>CAYMHO010000450.1:0-4532 GCA_964390195.1 uncultured Fimbriiglobus sp.
TCCGGTACTGCTGGGCGAGGAGCCACTCGACGAGCCGCGACCGCGAGGGAGCGGGTATCGAACCACCCGCTCCCTCGCGGTCGCGGCTCGTGGTTTCTTGTAAGCCCCCGCCAGGTGGCGGGTATCGACCCGGCAAGGCCGGGTCGCCGCATTCCGTCGGGGGCGTGTCGTGTCTGACCAGTCCGACCGCACCGCCCTTCGCCGCAAACAGTTGCGGACCCTCCGCCGGGTGCTCGCGGCTGTTGCGACGGGCAACCCGTTCTACGCCCGCAAGCTGGCCGACGCCGGGTTCGTCCCACTGTCCGTCCGAACTTGGGACGACTACCGTCGCCTGCCCTTCACCTCCAAAGCCGAACTCGCCGCCGACCAGCTCGCCCACCCGCCCTACGGGTCCAACCACTCCGAGCCGATCGACACCTTCACCCGCCTTCACCAGACGTCCGGCACCAGCACCGGCCAACCCCTCCGCTGGCTCGACACCGAGACCAACTGGAACTGGCTGATGGCCTGCTGGCGGCGGACGTTCCGCATGATGGGGCTGAACGCCGGCCGCCCCCCGTACCGCCGCCCCGGGGCGTCCCGCGAACTCGCCTTCTTCGCCTTCTCCTACGGGCCGTTCCTCGGCTTCTGGACGGCGTTCGAGGCGGCGGCCGGTGTGGGCATGCTCACCTTCCCGGGCGGCGGGATGACCACCACCGCTCGTCTGAAGTTTCTGCTCGACCACAAGGCGACGGCTCTCTTTTGCACTCCCACCTACGCCCTCCACCTGTGCGACGTGGCGGCGGCGGAAGGGATCGACCTGTCGGCGTCCTCCGTGCGGGCGGTGGTGGTGGCCGGTGAACCGGGTGGGAACATCCCGGCGACGCGGACGAAGGTCGAATCCACATTCGGGGCCAGGGTGTTCGACCACTACGGCCTGACCGAAGTCGGCCCGGTGGCGTGCGAGAGCGCCGCCAACCCCGGCGGGCTGTTCGTCCTCGAAGACCACTTCATCCCGGAGGTGTTAGAACCGGGCACCGACCGGGAGGTGGGCGTCGGCGAGGTGGGCGAGTTGGTGCTGACAAACCTGGGTCGGCCGGACTCTCCCGTCCTCCGCTACCGCACCGGCGACCTGGTGCGGGTCGGCACCCCGACGAACCCGGTGAACGGCTGGCTGTACCTGGACGGCGGGGTGATCGGCCGGGCGGACGACATGATTCACGTCCGGGGCAACAATCTGTATCCTTCGGCTATCGAGGCCGTCGTCCGCCGCTTCCCGGAGGTGGCCGAGTTCCGACTGGTGGTGGACGACTCCGGCCCGCTCGCCGACCTGCGGATCGAGGTCGAACCGGACCCGTCGGCCGACGGGCACAGGCTGTGCGAGGCCATCGGCCGGGCCGTCCGCGACGAGCTGCTGTTCCGTACCGCCGTGGTGCCGGTGCCGGTCGGGACGCTGCCGCGGTTCGAGATGAAAGCCCGGCGGCTGGTACGAACCGGCCGGACGTAACAGTTACAAAGTGGCGAGTAGCGAGTGAAGACAGGAAGACCAACCCTCCCCAACCCCACCTCGGAGACCGACTGATGAAACGCCCCCTCTTCCCCTTGCTACTCGCCGCTTGCTCCGTGTCACTTCCCCTGCAAGGGGCGGACTGGCTGCACTGGCGGGGCCCGGAGCAGAACGGGGTCAGCCGCGAGGCCGGCCTGCCGGACACGTTCGAGCTGGACAAGGTGGGGGCGAACAACCTGCTGTGGAAGCAGGACGTGAGCGGCCGCTCGGCCCCGCTGGTGATGGCCGGCAAGCTGTACGTCATCAGCGGGTTCGACGCCAGCAAGACGACCGAGGGCGAGCGGATCGTCTGCTTCGACGCCGAGACGGGTGAGAAGAAGTGGGAGACGAAATTCAACGTGTTCCACACCGACATCGTCTCCAGCCGCCTGGGGTGGACCACCCTTGCCGCCGACCCGAAGGAGAAAACCCTGTTCGCCCACACCACCGCCGGCACCCTGGTGGCGCTCGCCGCCGACAGCGGCAAGGCGAAGTGGCAGCGGCAACTGACCGAGGAGTTCGGCCGGGTGACCGGGTACGGCGGGCGGATCTCGTCGCCCCTGTTCGACGCCGGCAGCGGGCTGGTGGTGGTCGGGTTCGTGAACGGCAGTTGGGGCGACCAGGGCCGCGGCGGCAGCCGGTTCGCCGCGTTCGACGGCAAGACGGGCGAGGTGGTGTGGTGGCAGGAGGTGAGCACCGTCGCCCGCCCGCTGAAGGGGACGTACTACTCGAACCCGATCGTCGCGGTCATCAACGGCCAGCGACTGGTCATCAGCGGCGGGGCCGACGGCGGCGTTCACGCCATGAAGATCCGCACCGGCGAACTGGTGTGGAGCCACCACTTCAGCGCGATGGTGGTGAACCCGTCGCCGATCGCGGACGGCAACATGGTGTACGGCGCCCACGGCGAGCCGAACCCGGAAGGCGGTCCCGAAGGGCGGGTCATCTGCCTGGACGCGAGCAAGGTGGAGAACAAGAAGCCGAAGCTGGTGTGGGAGTACAAGCAGGCGAAGCGGTGCGGGCTGGGCAGCCCGGCCCTGTACGAAGGGAAACTGCTCGTGCCGGAGGACGGCGGGGCGCTCCTCTGCTTCGACGCCAAAGGGGACGGGGCCGGGAAGGCGAAACTGATGTGGGAATACAAGTACGGCACCACCGCCCGCGGGTCGCCGCTGGTGGCAGGCGGCAAGGCGTACATCTTCGAAGTGAACGGCAAGATGAGCGTGATCGACAAGGTGGGGGCCAAGAAGCCGAGCGACGACGACGTGACCGAACACACCTTCAAGTTCGCCGACCCGAAGAAGAAAGGCTTCGTGGAGACGCACGGCACGCCGATCGCGGTGAACGGCAAGCTGTACTTCCAGACGGCCGAGTTCCTGTACTGCGTCGGCACGAAGGGGTCGAAGGCGAGCGAGGCGAAGTACAAGGACCTGCCCGAAGAAACGGCGTTCGACCCGAAGGCGAAGCCGACCGGGGTGATGATCTTCCCGGCGGACGTGGCCACCAAGCCGGGCAGCGAAGTCAAGTTCGCGGTGAAGTACGTGGACGCGAACGGCCGCGAGTTGCCCGCCCCGGCGGACGCCAAACCGGAGTGGACACTCCCCCTGCCGCCGAAAACCCCCGCCGGCCTCCAACCGCCGGCGCTCGCCGGTGAGGTGAAGGACGGCACCGTCAAGCTCGGGCCGAACCCCGGCCAGCAGGGGTACGTGGACGTGAAGGTGGGGGAACTGACCGCCCGCGCCCGCGTGCGGGTCATCCCCCAGTTGCCGGTGAAACAGGACTTCGACAAGGTGCCGGTCGGGGCCACCCCCGGCGGGTGGGTGAACACCCAGGGCAAGTACACGGTGGAAGAGGTGGAGTTGAACGGGAAGAAGGAGAAGGTGCTGAGCAAGGTGAACAATGACTCCCGCCCGCCGATCGCCCGGGCGAACGCCTACATCACCGCCCCGACCAGCAGCAACTACACCATCCAGGCGGACGTGTACGCCGGCGAGGTCGGGGGCAAACTGCCCGACATGGGGGTCATCGCCAACCGCTCGCTGCTGGTTCTCGAAGGGAAGACGGAGACGGTCGATGGCAAACCGAAGCGGAACGTCACCATCGTGTCGTGGGAGGCCCGCAACCGCATCAACAAAGAGGTCGAGTTCACCTGGCAGAAGGACACGTGGTACACCCTGAAGTTCACCACCGAGACGGCCAACGGGAAGACGACGCTCAAGGGCAAGGCGTGGGAGCGGGGCAAGCCGGAGCCGGAGAAGTGGACGATCGAGGTGGAAGACCCGAACCCGAACACCGAAGGCGCGGCCGCCCTGTACGGTTACGTGTCGAACGTGACCGCCGTGCCCGGCTCGCCCATCTACTACGACAACGTGAGCGTCACCCCCAACAAGTAGGCGAACCCGGCCCGCACGGTCGGCGGGTGTCGATTGCAGCCACCTGAGTCCGCAACCCACGGCCCGTGCGGGCCGTATTCGCCCGACCTCACCACCCACCCCGAGGACTCCACCTCATGCATTGTTGCCCCGCCACCCGCCGGCTGATGGCCGGCGGGTTCACCCTCGCCGCCCTGCTCCTCGCCGGGGTGGTCGTGTTCACCCAGCGGCCGAACGCCGCCACCGCCGACGAGCCGAAGGTGAAGGCCGACCCGCCGGCCAAGCCGGACGGCCCGCCGAAGGGCGGCAAGTCGGACCTCACCTGCTTCGGCGGCGACTCGTCCCGCAACATGGTCAACCTGACCGACAAGGGCATCCCGCACGCGCTGGGTGAAGGCGAAGACCACAAGCTGAACGAGAAGCTGCTCAAGTGGAAGGCGGAACTGGGCAGCCGGGCCTACGGCGGGCCGATCATCGCCAACGGGAAGGTGTTCGTCGGCACCAACAACGGCCGCCCGCGGAACGCCCGCGACCAGAAGAAGGCGGGCGAGGACGTCGAGCCGCTGGACAAGGGCGTCCTCATGTGCTTCGACGAGAAGACGGGCGAGTTCCTGTGGCAGGCGGTGAACGACAAGCTG
>CAYMHO010000451.1:0-4530 GCA_964390195.1 uncultured Fimbriiglobus sp.
TCCCGCTGTTCGGCCACACCCTCGGGCACTGCGGGGTGGCGGTGCGGCAGGGGGAGCGGTGGCTGCTGCACGCCGGGGACGCGTACTACCTGCGGGCCGAGTTGACCCAGGACGATCACCCCGTCTCGGCCCTCGCCGCTCAAAGGGCCGACGACGATGTTCTGCGGCGGGCGAGCCTCGAACACCTCCGCCGTCTGGTGCGGAACCACGGGGAGGAGGTGCAGGTGATCGGTTACCACGACCTGACCGAACTCCCGGCTGGATACCCGCTCCCAGGCTGAGACATGAGTGGGCGGTGATGGATTGGTTCGCCACGAACGGAGTCACCCATGGCCTTCGACGAAGACCTCGCCGCCCGCGTCCGGGACGCCCTCTCCCGGACGAGGGGTGTCAAAGAGCAGAAGATGTTCGGGGGCCTCTGCTTCCTGCTCAACGGCAACCTGCTCGTCGGCGTGTGGAAGGACTCGCTCATCGCCCGCCTCGGCCCGGACGAGGCACCGGCGGCACTGGGTGAGCCGCACGTGCGGGTGTTCGACGTCACCGGCCGGCCGATGAGGAACTGGGTGATGGTCGAGCCGGAGGGCGTCGAGGACGACGACCAGTTGGCGGCGTGGGTCGGGCGGGCGACGGCATTTGTGAGAACGCTGCCGAGGAAGTGACGTTCGGAACCCTCACTCCCCGCAGTCCCGACACCCCGTCCGGTCGGGCCTCGGGGTGTAGTCCGTCACGTTCCCCCGTCCGTCCAACTCGAAGTGGCAGCACCGTTCGAGGACTTCCCGCAGCATCGCCCGGCCCCGCTGGATGCGGGACTTCGCCCCGGACAGCGACAGGCCCAGTCGGTCGGCGACCGCCTGCTGCGGCAGTCCCGCCACCTCGGCCAACCGCACCGCCTCCCGGTAGCCGTCCGGCAGCGATCCGACCATCTCCTCCATCCACCCGCACCCCCCGCACCCGGCCGGGCCCGTGCCGCCGACGGCGTCGTCCACCGGGTCGGCGTCACCGAGGGCCACGGCGGCACCCGTGGCCGTGCGGTGGTGGTCGTGGACGACGTTCCGGGCGATCTGGTACACCCACGCCGCCACCCGGTCCTCGTCCTGAAGGGTGCCGATGTGCCGGTGGACCCGGACGAACGTCTCTTGCAGCAGGTCGTCGGCGGCGTGGTCATCGGCGACCCGGCGGCGGAGGAACCGCCGCAGGTCCGCACTCAGGTGCGACCACACCGCCTCCGTCGTCGGCTGATCCGGGGTCATGCGGGCCTCGGCGTTCGGGCTACACGGGGCAGGCACAGGCGGGCGACCGACCGCTGGCGTCCGCCGCCTCCCGCGAGCCGGGCACCGGGGTGCAGCACGCCGCCTTGTCCTCGCAGCAGCCGGGCCGGTCGGTGCAGCAGTCGGACTGATCCGGGCGGTGTCGGGCGGCGTCGTTGTCGAGGACGACGTACACCTCCCACTTGTTCCCGTCCGGGTCGGTCGCCCACACCTTGTTCTGCACGGCGTAGCAGCACGTCACGTTCTCCTCGGCCGAGGCGAGCAGCCCCGCCGCCGTCAGCCGGTCGGCGAACACCCCGACCGCCCCGGTGGACTTCACCTGGATGCCGAAGTGGGCGACGGCGTTGTTCGGGCCGGTGGCCCCACCGACTTCGTTCAGGGCGAGGTTGACGGGCGGCTCGGCGATCTCGAACTTGGCGTACCGGGGTCGGGCCTTCGTCGGCCCGTGCCCGAACAGCGTACTGTAGAAGGCGACCGAACGCTCCAGGTTCTTCACCGCCACGCCCATGTGGATGCGGCAGTTCGTCTCGAACTGCACGGCGGATTCGGTGGTCACGGCTCTCCCCCTCGGTGTCTGGGTTTCGTTCCGGCTGAGCGTCAGCCGTTCCGACCAGACAGACGGCGGGGGCGAGAAAAAGACGCAAGGAATTCGACTCGATCCCGTCCCGTCGCTCGGTCACACGTCCCGTGGCCCCTCGCCGACCGCCGGAGCGTTGCCCGCCTCCCCCGACGGAAGCTCGGCGAGCAGACCGTTCAGGTCGAGCCGGCGGGTGAACATGGCCAACTCACCCTGTGGGGTGCGTGGCCACACCTCCGGCGGGCGGTCCCAGTACAGCTCCACCCCGTTCTCGTCCGGATCTCTCAGGTACAACGCCTCGCTCACGCCGTGGTCGGCCGCCCCGTCCAGCGGGACGCTCGCCTCAAGTACCCGCCGCAGGGCGTCGGCCAGGGCGGCTCGGCTGGGGTACAGGATGGCGGTGTGGTACAGGCCGGTGGTGCCCGCCGGCGGCGGCGACCCGCCGAGACTTTCCCAGGTGTTCAGCCCGATGTGGTGGTGGTAGCCGCCGGCCGACACGAACGCCGCCTGGGTGCCGTACCGCTGGGTGATCTGGAACCCGAGGACGCCGCAGTAGAACCCGAGCGACCGCTCCAGGTCGGCCACCTTCAGGTGGGCGTGCCCGATGCGGACGCCGGGGTCGATCGGGCGGGCGGGTGGTTCGGGACTCATGATCACTCCTCCGGTTCACACGTTCGCCGTCGTCGGCCGTTCCGAGGGTTCGCCGACGGCCGGCCGGGATGTGGAAGCCGTCCGCTTCCGCAGGTACGCCCTGGCCGAGTCCGCCATCGTCACCAGGGCCGCCCCCATCATGATGGCGTCCTTCACCACCAGCCGCCCGGCCCCGCTCAGGTACGGGAACCCGTGCCGGTCGTCCCCGAGCGGTGGCACCCAGCACTCCGGGGTGGTGACCAGGAACGACAGGGTGACGAGCGACATCACGAACACCAGGAAACTGCCGACCGCCGCCGCCTGCGGCAGCCACGGGTGCAGGCACAGGAGCAGCCCGTACAGGACGATCACCGCCCACAGCCCGTAGGCGAACTCGTAGGTGCGGTTCCCCTCGTGCCACGCCCGGTTCTCCGGCACCAATGCCCCCTCCGGGTTCTTGTGGGCCTTGTACCCGCCGGGGTCGGCGTAGAAGAAGCTCATGGCCGGGCTGTTGGCGACGAACGGCACGATCCCGTCCGCCTCGTACCGGAACGCCTTCAGCCCGCCGATCCACAGCAGTACGACGATCAGCCCCAGCCGGGTCACGGCCACGCCCGCCTTGTCCATCCGGGACGCCAGTTCCATCAGTTTCGCCACGCCCATCTTGCTTCTCCGCTGGAGTCGGGGCGGCGGGTGCCCCCGCCGTGCCTCAAGTATCGGGCGGGGCGGCGGACCGCGGAATGGACACCCGGCTCGAAGGCATGGACAGATTGCTCCCACCTCGGATTTCCGTCTCGAACTCGCGGAAGAAGGTCGGGGAGCACCCCGTCGCCTTCTTGAACAGGCGGCTGAAGTACAACTCGTCGGCGAACCCGAGTTCCCGTGCCACCTCCTTGACCGGTTTGAGTGTGTGCAGGAGTTCCCACTTGGCGTGCGTGAGGACGCGGTCGCGGATGAGTTCCGTCGGCGTCGTCCCCAGGTGGTCGCGGACGAGTCGCCCGAGCGTCTTGGCGGTCAGGTGCAGGACGTCGGCGTACCCGGCGGGCGAGTGCCAGGAGTGGTAGTGTTCCTCGATCAGTTCCCGAAACCGGGCGAGGGTCGGGTGCCGTGGGTCGGCCGTCCCCGGCCCGCACACCCCGGCCCGTGACGATTTGAGTCGGGTGGCGAGGATGAGGAGCACTTTCAGGTAGGCGAGCATCACTTCCCCGGAGGCCAGCCCGTCGCCGTCCTGCTCCCGCCGGAGTCGGTCCAGCAGGTGCGTCACTTCGCCCGATGCACTGTCGCCGAGCGGCAGCACGGGAACGCCGTGCGGGTCGTTGAACAGGACGCCGCTGCACCCGACCTCGGCGTGGAACGTCTCGACGCACAGGAAGTTGGCGTGGAAGTGGACGACCTCCCCGTGGGCCGGGCCGTTCGAGACGAACCGCACCCGTTGGTAGGGTGTGACGAAGAGAAGTGACTCGGGCCCGAAGGCGAACCGGGCGGCGTCCGCCCAGACCGTCCCGGACCCGGACTCGATGCGGTACACGGCGAAGCAGTTGGTCCGGGCCGGGTCACTCTCGCCGTCGAGCCGGAGGCGTTCAACCCGGATCGGCCGACCGCCGGTCCGTGGGTCGTACAGTCCGCTCGTGCTGCCACGCCCCGTCATGTGTGACCGAACCCCATTGACCCTGTGGTGACAGGGCGTGACGTCATCCCACACCGGACGCACCTGATTCCCCTCGTTGTACCGCCGGCGGCGGGCGGGTCTGTCACCCGTTCTCGCTCGACGGGTCAGCGGCCGGTGGGCCGATCAGATCCCAGCGGTTGCCGTACAGGTCGAGGAACACGGCGACGGTGCCGTAGCTCTCCGCCCTCGGCTCCTCGGCGAATCGCACGCCCCGACTTCTCATGTCGCGGTAGTCCCGCCAGAATTCGTCGGTCTGGAGGAACAGGAACACCCGCCCGCCGGTCTGATCGCCGATCCGAGCGGCCTGCTCCGGGGTCGCGGCCTTCGCCAGCAGGAGGGCCGTCCCGCCGCCGGGCGGGCGGACGACTACCCACCGCTTGCCGGGG
>CAYMHO010000452.1:0-4499 GCA_964390195.1 uncultured Fimbriiglobus sp.
CCCCCGTGCGTCGCTTCGAGACGTGTTGAAACTACTGTAAAGCGTGAACTCCAACCCGGCACACCATTCCTGGGAACCGCATCACACCGCCCGCGGAGCGTGCGGCGACTCTCCGCCGCTCACTTCATCTCGTCCAACAGCTTTTTCGCCTCCTCGGCCGCTTTCGTCTTCGGGTAGAACTTGACCACGTACTTGAGCAACTTCTTCGCGTCGTCGGCCTTCTGGTCGGCGATCAGCTTCCTGGCCGAGTCGAGCTTCACCGCGGCGGCCTTCTCGTCCTCGTCCGCCGGCTCCGCCGGCTTCGGGTCGGTCGGCTTCGGGTCGGGTTTCACTTCCGGTTTCGGGTCGACCGGCTTCGGGTCGGGCTTCTTCGGGTCGGTCGGCTTGGCGGCGTCCTTCGGCTCCATCCCCGGCTCGTACCCGCGGGCCTTCCCCTTCACGATGTGAATCCAGCCGTCGTAGCGGTCGCCCTTCTTCGACACGACGACGTACCCCAGTTCGAGCGAGCCGAGCAGCTTGTCGAGCGCGTCTTCGGCGGCCACGTCCTTCACCATCAGGTCGGTGCGGGTGTTGCCGGAGATGCCGATGTCGTAGTGGGCGGAGATCGGCCCGAGCTTCGCGTCTTCGAGCTGGCCGGAGATGTCGGCCAAGATCTCCTTGAGCGGCAGGTTCTTCGCCTCGACGCTCACCTTCCCCTTCAGCTTCTTGGTGCGGGTGAACTCGGCCGCGGCGGTGTCCTTGGGCGGTTCGGCCGCCGAAACCACGCCCGCCAGGGTCGCCGAAAGCACCGCCACCGCCCACAACTGTCGGGTCATGGTCCGCCCTCCCCTGTAGCCGGCCTCTGTGAGGCCGGATCAGACCGGCCTCTGTGAGGCCGGCTACAGTGCCGTGTGGAGACACCGCTCTGAGATGATCTTACCTCGTTTGTCGGGCGGCGGTGGGAAATGGTTCCGGATGGCGAAAGGACCTCACCCCCCGGCCCCCTCTCCATCCCATGGAGAGGGGGTGTTCAACACCACAGCTTGACGATCTTCGCCGCGAGCCGGGCTGGTTGTCCGCGCGCTCGGCTCGCGGCGAACACCCGCCACACACCGGCCTTGAACACCCCCTCTCCATGGCATGGAGAGGGGGCCGGGGGGTGAGGTCTCGGACCTCGAAAAATCCCCGCCTTCTCGCCCCCTTCTCACATGGCCCGCGGGGGGCAAAAGTCGTAAAAAAATCGGGTGGAAGTGTGCCCCGGAGCGAGCCGGACGAACGGTCGCAACCTGTTGGCAATTCCGGGGTTTGGTTCACCGGTTCCGGTCCCCGCGACGACCCGATGGAGGATGGCGTGGCGAAGAAAGCACCCCCCCCGGCCGGTTGAGCCCCCCCCCCCCCCCCCCCCCCCCCCCCCCCCACCCCCCCACCACAAGTAGAGTATAGGGGGGGGTGGAAAAAAGCACCCCCCCCGGCCGATCCCACCGCCCCGCCCCCGCCGCCCGCCCCCATCGAACCCCTCGACATCGTTGACGAGTTGCGGGAGAGTTACCTCACCTACGCCCAGTCGGTCATCATCAGCCGGGCACTGCCCGACGTGCGCGACGGCCTCAAGCCGTCGCAGCGGCGCGTCCTGGTGGCCATGAACGACCTCGGCCTCGGGCCGGCGAGCAGCACCAGCAAGTGTGCGGGTATCGTCGGCGAGACAATGAAGCGGTACCACCCGCACGGCGACGCCAGCATCTACGACACCCTCGTGCGGCTGGCACAAGACTGGGTGATGCAGAGCCGGTTGGTGCACGGGCAGGGGAACTTCGGCAGCATCGCCGGCCTGCCCGCCGCCCACATGCGGTACACCGAAGCCCGCCTCACGCCCGTCGCCGCCGAGATGCTCGCCGACCTGGAATCCGAGACAGTGGACTTCATCGACAACTACGACGGCAAGTTCCGCGAGCCGCTCGTACTCCCGAGCAAGGTCCCGAACCTGCTGGTGAACGGGGCGACCGGCATCGCGGTGGGGATGGCGACGAAGATCCCGCCGCACAACCTGGGCGAGGTGTGCGACGGCCTCATCCGCATGCTCGACGACCCCGGCGTGAGCATGGAGGAGATCCTGCAGATCATCCCCGGCCCGGACTACCCGACCGGCAACATCATCATGGGCCGGCACGGGCTGATCCGCGGCTACCTGGGTGAACCCGGCCGCATCACCCTGCGGGCGCGGGCCGAGATCATCGAAGAGGGGAAGGGGAAGAGTCCGAGCATCCTCATCCGTGAGGTGCCGTTCGAGGTGGCCCGGAACAACCTGGCCGAGAACATCGGCACGCTCATCCGCGAGGGGCGGATCGAGGGCGTGAACGGCGTGCGGGATGAATCCAGCGCCCGCACCGGCGAACCCGTCCGGCTGGTGGTCGAGCTGAAGCGGGGGGCCGACCCGCACCTGGTGCTGAACAACCTGTACGCCCAGACCGACCTGCAGAAGACCGTGCCCATCGCCATGCTCGCCCTGGTGGACGGCCGCCCGCAGTTCCTCACCCTGAAAGAGATGATGCGGAAGTACCTGGACCACCGCGTCCAGGTGATCCGCCGCCGCACGCAGTTCCTGTTGCGGGAGGCCAAGCGCCGCGGGCACATCCTCGAGGGGCAACTGATCGCCATCTCGTCGCTCGACGAGGTGATCCGCATCATCCGCAACGCCCCCAGCCGGGCCGACGCCAAGCAGCAACTGCAAGACATGCGGGTGGCCGCCACCGTGATGCAGCGGGCGATCGGCGAGGCGGCACTCGCCGCCCTGCAGGCCGAACTCGGGTTCAAAGACGAGTACCTGCTGACCGACGCCCAGGCCGACGCCATCCTGCGGCTGCAACTCGGCCAACTGGCCAACCTGGAGCGGGACGAAATCCTGAAGGAGTACAACACCCTCCGCGGGTTGATCCGCGGGTACGAGGAGTTGCTCGGAGACGACGCCCGGTTGAACGCCGTCATCCGCGCCGACCTGGAGTTCGTCCGCGACCGCTTCGCCACCCCCCGCAAGACGGAGATCTCGGACGACGGCGGCGACGTGGACATGGAAGACCTGATCGCCGACGAGCAGATGGTGGTGATGCTCTCGCACGAGGGGTTCATCAAGCGGATGGCCGTCGAGACGTACCGCACCCAGGGCCGCGGCGGGAAGGGGGTGCAGGGCGGGCTGCGGGACAACGACTTCATCGAGCACTTCTTCACCGCCAGCGCCAAGAGCTACCTGCTCTGCTTCACCGACCGCGGGCAGTGTTACTGGCTGAAGGTGTACCGCATCCCGGAGGCCAGCCGCACCTCCCCCGGCCGCAGCATCGCCAACGTGCTGTCCCTCAAGGACGGGGAGAAGATCACCAGCGTCATCCCGGTGCGGGAGTTCGAGGAGGGGGCGTTCCTGATGATGGCCACCCGCCAGGGGGTGGTGAAGAAGACGAGCCTGATGGAGTACAGCCGCCCGCGGCAGGGCGGGATCATCGGCATCAACCTGGAGGACGGGGACAAGCTGATCGACGTGGCCCTCACCCGCCCCGGCGACGAGGTGGTGCTGAGCACCCGCCAGGGAATGGCCATCCGGTTCGACCAGGCGGACGTGCGGGCGATGGGCCGGAACGCGACCGGGGTGTGGGGCATCAAGCTGAACAAGACGAAGGAGGACGCGGTGGTGGGGATGGTGGTGGCCGACGCGGACGGCTTCCTGCTCACCCTGTGCGAGAACGGGTTCGGCAAGCGGACGCCGTTCGGCGCGAACACGGTCGGCGAGGTGGCCGACGGGGAGGAGGAGGCCGAACCGGCCGAAGCGGACGCGGGCGAGGGGAACGGTGAGGCGGAGGGCGAAGCCGCCGCCGACCGGTCGGCCATGCGGTACCGCAAGCAGCGGCGGGGTGGGAAGGGGGTGAAGGACGTGAAGGTGACGGCCAAGAACGGCCCGGTGGTGGGCATCGCGGCGGTGCGGGCCGGCGACGAGATCATGGTCATCACCCAGCAGGGGATGGTGGTGCGGACGGCGGTGGACGCCATCCGCACCGTCGGGCGGAACACCCAGGGGGTGAAGGTGATGACCCCGAGCGACGGGGACAAGATCGCCACCCTGGCCAAACTGGCGGCCGAAGCGGGTGACGAGGGCGAACGGCCGACGTGAGCCGGCCGGGGTCTCGGTTCCCATTCATCACCGGCCGGCTCACGCCGGCCGTTCGCCGGAGAGTCTGATGCGCGTGCTCATCACAGGCGGGTACGGTTTCATCGGGGCGTGGATCATTCGCACCCTGCTCGCCCGTGGGGACGAGGTGTTCGTGTACGACCTGAAGGAAGACCCGCGGCGGCTGCGGCTCGTCATGTCGGACGCGGACGTGGCCAGGGTGACATTCCTGCAAGGCGACGTGACCGACCTGACATCCCTCACCTCGGCGCTGCTCATCCAGCGGATCACTCACTTGATCCATCTGGCCGGCCTCCAGGTGCCCACCTGCCGGGCCGACCCCCTGCTCGGGGCGAAGGTGAACGTGCTC
>CAYMHO010000453.1:0-4489 GCA_964390195.1 uncultured Fimbriiglobus sp.
ACCTGGTCGTAGGTGCGGTTCTCCTTGATGATGTAGATCACGTACTTGATCGGGCTTGGGTCGCCGACCTTCGTCGGGATGGCCGTCTTGTCCTTACTCGGCGTCGCCTTCAGCAGGTCGTCCGAGTACGGGCAGTTGCGGTACACCTTGTCGGTGAACTCCTTCAACTGCTTCTCGTCCGGGATCGGGAGGACGGTCAGCGCCCCGCTCATGGTGCTGCCGATGTACGGGTAGTCTTTCGGCTGGTAGCTGTTCCCCTCCCGCTTCTTGTCGTTGTCGATCGGGTTCGCCTTGCTCTGCAACCCCTTGCCCACCCCGATGAGCAGGTTCTTGCCGTCAGGGGTGACGGCCACCGAGGTCGGGTACCAGCCGGTCGGGATGAACCCTTTCACCGCGCTCTTGCGGTTCGCCCCGATGTCGATGACCGCCACGCAGTTGTTGTCGGCGTTGGCGACGAACAGCGTCTCGCCGTCCGGCGACACGGCCAGCCCGCACGGGGTGGTGCCGGCCGGGGCCTTCGGGAACAGGCTGGTGTAAATCGTCTCGACCACCGTCCCCTGCTTGGTGTCGATCACGCTCACGCTGTTGCTGCTGGCGTTGGCCACGAACAGCCGGCCGTCCTTCGGGTGCAGCAGCAACTGGTTCGGGTGTTCGCCCACGCCGATCTTCTTCTGCACCTTCAGCGTGTCCGGGTCGAGCACCAGCACCTGCTTGCCGGCCCAGTCGGACACATAAAGCAGCGTGCCCCGCGGATCGACGGCCACGTCGTATGGCCGCCCGCCGATCACCTCCGTCAGCGGAGCGGCCGGGCGGGCGGTCTTCTTCAGCGGTACCGCCGCGATACTGCCGGCGTTGATGTCGAGCGAGTACATCACCCCCTTCTTCGCGTTCAGGGTGAGGCCGCTCTTGAACGTCTTGGCGTCGGTCAGGCCGGGCAGCAGCCGCACGATGTCCTCGGGCGTCATCTTGGCCGCGTCCGGGTTCTGCTTGATGATCTCCTCCAGCGTCAGCTTGCCGATCTCCGTGCTCGGCCCGTCGGCCGGGGTCAGCTTGCCGTCTTTCAGGTCGAACTGGTGAACCGCCCCGTGCCCGCCGCCGGCCCAGTACACTTTGCTCTCGTCGGTGTTCACCGCCAGCCCGAACCAGCTCTGCTTGACGGTGACTTTGCTCACCTCTTTCGGCTCGCTGCTGCTGATGTCAATCAGGGACAGGTCGTGGGTGTTCCACCCGCTGGTAGCGACCAGCACGTGCTTGTTGTCCTTCAGCGGGATGACGTTCAGCGGCAGGTCGGTGGTGACGGCGTGCTTCCCGACCGGGGTCAGGTGCCAGCCGTTGGGCAGCAGGAAGCCGTCCTTGGTCGGGCCGGCGAACTTGCCGGGTTCGGCCTTCGGGGCGTCTTTCGGCTTGTCCTGGGCCAGCCCGAGGCCGGCGGTCAGGAGCAAGAGGGGAACGGCGAGGCGGCGCATGGCGGCCCTCGGTGAGGACGGGACGCCGCTATGGTGCGAACGGGGGCGACGGACGGCGAATCAAGAATTGATGAAGGTTGCCGAACGCCCGTCACGCCCGACTTCACCGCGTCGGGGTGAACAGCCCCTTCAAGCGGTGCAGCAGGGAAGCCAGCACGCTCTCGCGGCCGGTGGCGGCGGGCGACGGGTCGGGGGTGGGCGGGGTGTCGGCCAGGGCGTCGCGGAGCTGCTCGATCACCTCCGCCGACGTGGCCGGCTTGGTGAAGTGCAGGTCGAACCCTGCGGACACGGCGTCCTCCAGGTGGGCGTCGTGGCTGAACGCGGTCAGGGTGGCGAGCACCGGCGGGCGGGCGGCGAACCGCTCCCGCAGTCGGCGGGCCAGCTCGTACCCGTCCATGCCCGGCATGGAGATGTCGAGCACGCACGCGTCCGGGGTGAAGGTGTCCACCTCGGTCAGGGCGGCGGGGCCGTCGTAGCAGGTCCGCACGTCGAACCCGGCCAGGTCGAACAGGACGGCGGCGGTGTCGGCGGCGTCGCGGTTGTCGTCCACCACCAGCACGCGGTAGCGAGGGGTCGCGGTCATCGGGGTTCTCGAGTCCGTGAAGGTCGGCGGTCTTCGTTAGCACTCCGTGTGCCACGCCCGAACCCTCGGCCGGCGGGTGGTGTCTTTCCGTCGGCACCGAGACCCTGTGGCGGGGTAGTCGCCTGCAAAGCGACAGGAGCGGGTTCGATTCCCGCCGGTGCTTCTTGTCTCGTCACACCTTACGACCGTCCGCGGAACCCCACTCGCGCCGGGACACACACCTCTCGCACCGCCGGAAAAGCCGACGCCTGTTGGGGAGAACCAGGCGAAAAATCGGCAGAATCCGGAGAAATCGGCAGGGCGAAGTGTACGCAGTGGGTACTCCCCACTCGCCCGTGCCCCATGCTTCGCACCACCGACCCGACCCAGGTCATTCCCGTCACCGTCGTCGAAACTCAGCCGAAGGGCGAGCGGCCGCCCGTCACGCACCAAATCCCCGCCGACCGCGACTTGGAGTGGGACGATCTGCCTCCGGCCGACTGGCGGTACACGCCGGAGTCGCTGATCGCCCGCGGGGGCATGAGCAAGGTGTACCTGGCCCGCGACCGCCTGCTCGGCCGGCGGGTGGTGCTCAAGGTGCTCGCCCTGCAGGAGTTGCGGCGGCGATTCCGCCGCGAGGCGCACATCCACGCCCACCTGCAGCATGCCTCCATCCCGCCGCTGTTCGACGCCGGGCGGTTCGCCGACGGGCGGTGCTTTCTGGCCATCAAGCACGTGAAAGGGAAGCTGCTCGGCGACCTGGCCGCCCGCCCGCCGGCCACCCCCGGCGAACTGGCCCGTCGGCTGAACTGGTTCGAGCAGGTGTGCCTGGCAGTCGCGTACGCGCACGGCAAGCAGATCCTGCACCGCGACCTGAAGCCGGCCAACGTGCTGGTGTCCCCGCTCGGGCGGGTGTACCTGATCGACTGGGGGCTGGCGAAGGTGAAGGGCGGGCCGGACTTGGGGTTCGAGGACGAGCGGACGGCCGACAACACCCCGCTCGGCACGCTGGCGTACATGCCGCCCGAGTTGGTCGGCCGCGGGGTGCTGCGGGCGGACGAGCGGGCGGACGTGTTCGGCCTGGGCGGGATGCTGTGCGCCGCCCTCACCGGCCGGCCGGTGTACGAGGGCACACAGGTGGTGGAAGTGGCTCGCATGGCCCGCGAGGCGGACACGGCCGCGGCCGTCGGCCGGCTGGCAGAGGCGGGCGTGCCCGAACGGCTGGTGCGGCTGGCCGAGCGGTGCCTGGCCCGGCTGCCGGCCGACCGCCCGGCGTCGGCCGTCGAGGTGGCCCGTGAGCTGTCCGCCCACCGCCCGGTGGTGGTGGGGTGAGGTTCTCCGGCCGGCACGCGGTGTGCAACGGGTGCGGCGGAGGTCCTCATGACACCCGCCGGCTGTCGGTTTCAGTTCACGCTCTCCGTTCGCCTCACGATCTGGTCGGCCGACCGCGCCGGCATCGCCCGCGTGCGGGTCGGCCGCAACTTCCGCTATACCCTCCGCGGGCGGGCGGTGACGAACGCGAACACCCTCGCGCGGGTGAAGGCGCTGGCCGTCCCGCCGGCGTGGGAACAAGTCGTCATCTGCCCGCACCCGACCGGGCACCTGCAAGCGGTGGGGTACGACGTCCGCGGCCGCAAGCAGTACCGCTACCACCCGGCGTTCCGGGCTGAGCGGGAAGGGGCGAAGTTCGACAAACTGGCCGCGTTCGGCCGGGCGCTGCCCCGTATTCGCCCGCGGGTGGCGGCCGATCTGGCGCTGCCCGGCTTGCCGAAGGCGAAGGTGCTGGCGGCGGTGGTGACGCTACTCGACCGCACCCACCTGCGGGTGGGCAACGACGAGTACGCGAAGGCGAACGGGTCGTTCGGGCTGAGCACACTGTTGGATCAGCACGTCACGTTCACCGCCGGGGCGGTGGCCCTCCGCTTCCGCGGCAAGAGCGGGGTGAAGCACCGGCGGGTGGTGTCCGATGCCCGGCTGGCTCGCATCGTGCGGGCGTGCCGCGACCTGCCCGGCCAGCGGCTGTTCCAGTACCGCGACGAGAACGGGCGTGTGAAACGGGTCGGGTCGGCGGACGTGAACGGGTACATCGCGGAGGCGGCCGGCGGGCCGTTCACCGCGAAGGACTTCCGCACCTGGGCGGGGACGGTGCGGGCGGCGGGCGAGTTGGCGAAGCTGCCGGTGCCGGAGTCGAAGACGGCCGGCGAGCGGGCGGTGGTGGGAGTGATCCGCACCGTGGCGGAGGCGCTGGGCAATACGCCGGCGGTGTGCCGTAAGAGCTACGTCCACCCGCGGGTGATCGCGGCGTTCCTGGCGGGCGAGCTGCCGGCGACCCGGTCGGCCGAAGGGCGGGTGCTGAAGCTGCTGGGGTGAGTGCCGGTCGTTCCCCACCCGAACGAGCCGCGCCCCCGCGGGAGCGGGTGGTTCAAAACCCGCGCCCGCGCGGGCGCGGCGCGTGCGGGGG
>CAYMHO010000454.1:0-4438 GCA_964390195.1 uncultured Fimbriiglobus sp.
CTCAACGGCCGCGACCACAACCACTACGGGTTCACCTGCTGGCTGGCCGGCGGCGGGGTAAAGGGCGGAACGGTGTACGGTGCGACGGACGAGTTCGGTTTCAAGGCGGCGGAGAAGCCGGTGCACGTGCACGACCTGCACGCCACCATGCTGCACCTGCTCGGGTTCGACCACGAGAAGCTGACCTACCGCTACGCCGGCCGCGACTTCCGCCTGACCGACGTACACGGGAGCGTGGTCAAGGACATCCTCGCCTGACCCCTGGCACACTCAAGCCCAGTTTGGCGGTGGAGAAGTCGCAGGTGGTGGCCGCCCTGGTGCTGCGGGAGAAGGCCCGGCGGGAGATCGAACTGGCCGGGCAGGTGCAATTGACCTTCCCTCCGCGGTTGGCCCCCTCCCTGCCGGGGTACGAGTTCTTCAGCCATGCCACCGCCGCCACGTCGGTCGGCGGAGATATCTGCGACTTCTGCCCACCGCCCGGTGATCGCCTGGCGGTTGTCATCGGTGACGTGGCCGGGATGAGGACCCCGGCCGAGATGCCGATGGCCAAGTGGAGCGGCATGCTGCCCTTCTGCCTGCTGAGGGAGGCGCAACCGGAGAGGGCAGTCGTCCTGCTGAACGACCGCCTCATTCAGGGTGGTATCGGGGACCGCTTCGTCACCTTCCTGATGATGGTTCTCGACGCGAGGACGAACACCGTCGCAGTGGCGAACGCCGGCTTCCGGATGCCGCTCCTCGTCCGCCCTGTGATCCGTGAGCGTGTCCCCCTGCCCAATGACCAGACCGGGTTGCCGCTCGGACTGATGGAGGGGGTCGAGTGCGCCGCCTTGTCGGTCACGCTCGGGCCGGCTGACATCCTCGTCACGTTCACCGACGGTGTGACCGACAGCGCTGTTTCTGCCGGCACGACCTTCGAACTTGAAGGTGTGTCCGCGTCTGTGCTGGCCGGAGACACCGCCGCTCTCACCCCGGAAGCGATCGGCGAGCGATTGATGGCCGCCGTGCGCAATCATACCGACGGTGCCGCACAACACGACGACATCACCGTCGTCTGCTTCGACAGCCTGCCGGAGGGCCACCCTGAGCACACCCACCCCCGACCGGCCGGAGTGGCCTTGCGAGTACGAGGCGGTCGAAGAGGTCGGCCGCCTGGTGACCGACGGCACCGCCTTCCTGGCCGACTTCGGCACCACCGCGTCGGCCGGTGTCCCGCCGCCCGGCGGCACTCTGCCGTAGATGGCCCCGGAGCAGTTCGACGCCCACCGCCCAGGCGCGCGGGCGGACGTATACTCGACCGGCCGAGCCGGCGAAGGGGTGCTCCGGGGGGTACAGGAGGCGCAACCGGCCTGACCGTGCGGGTGGCGGTCACTCTCGCCGGTGCGGGCTGAGGTGCTCCGGGTCGATCGGCCGCCAGTCGAACCCGTTCCGGCCGGGCTTGCTCCACTCGACCGTCAGCCAGGCGTGTCCACCGAACTCGGCGTACTCCACCCGGATGGGGGTCGGGCCGGCGGGCAGTTCGGCCTCGCCCACGTTCCCCTTCGACTCGAACCCGTCGATCCACGAGCGGAAAGTGCAGGCCGGCCGACCGCCCGGGTGCAGGGCGACGTACTCGTCCCCCCGCACCCGGAAGCGGTACCGCCCGGCGGACGGCGGGGTGAGGTATCCCCGCCACTCGACCGAGAACTCGTCGCGGATCGCCTTGCTGGGGGAGGAGTTGTTCGACCAGTTGGCACACAGGTCCGGCTGACCCATGTCCTCACGGACCGGCTGTCCGCTCCAGTCTTTCGTCTTGTACACCTGCCACCACAGCCCCGGCCCGGTGGCGTCGGCCGGCACCGGCTTGCGGGGCGGCGGGAGCGGCACGGCCACCGCGGCCGGCAGGTCCAGCCCCACCCCGGCGTCGGCCCAGGCGGCGTTCAGTTCGTCCAGCCGCCACACCCGCACCTGCCGCTCCCCCTCGCACAGCACCCCCACCGTCACCCGGTCGGCGGCCGCCGTCACCGCCCGCACGGACCGGTCGAGCGGGACGGTCGCCTCCACCGTCAGGGCGTCACCGGCCACCCGGCCGAGGGCGAACAGCCCGTCCTGTCCGCCGGTGAGTACCCACCCGTCGGCCAGCGGGACGACCGCCGTCACCGCCCGCGAGTGGACGGCGGCCGAGGCCACCTCCCGCCCGTCGGTCGGGTCGATCAGCCGCACCCGCCCCGCGGCGTCGCCGGCGATCAGGCGGCCGCCCTCGGGCATCAGGGCGGTGGCTGTCCACTTCGGCCCTTCCCACCGCCACTCCCGTTCGGCCCGCAGGCCGGCCCGCAGGTCGAACAGCACCGCGCGCCCGTCGGTGAGCGGGAGGACCGCCCGGTCGCCGTCCACCGCCGCCGCCGTCACCGGCTGGACCTCCGGGCCGGACGGGCGGGGCCGCCACCCGCCCTGGCCCACGGTGAGTTGGCCGGTCTTCCACACCCACGTCCGTTCCCGCGGGTCGATGTGGTGGTGGTCGTCGCCGCCGCGGTCGTACACGGTCCGGGGCGGGCGGTCGCGGTACAGCACTCGCAGGCCGTCGAGGACGGGCACCCCGAACCCGCCCGACGCCACCGCCGGTAGCACCCGCGTGTCGCCGTGGGAGTGGTCATACCGCAAGTCGGTCCGGGTGCCGACCCACCGGCCGGTCGCCACGTCCCAGAACTGGATGTAAGTCTCGGGCTTCGCCGTCACCAGTTCGCGGCCGTCGGCCGACAGCCCGATCGCGTCCGGCGGCTCACCGTGGAACCCCACCCGCCGCTCCGGGCCGCCGGCCGACCGCTCGAACAGGTGAACGCACTCCCCGTCCGACACCCCGATCAGCAGTGAGTCGGGGGCCATCGCCACACACCCGTTCCCGCCGACGAACTTCACCTGACCGACCGGGGTGAACGCCGCCGGGTCCCAGAATTTCACCATCGGGGAGTCGGCACCGGTGAAGTACACCCGCCCGTCGGGGGTGAACCCGGTCCGCTCGGTGTACTTGTCCAGGCCGGCGTCGAACCCCTTCGGCGGCTGCCAGCCGGTGACGAGTTGTTCAATCGTGTGTGGCTGTTCGCCCCAGGCCGACGCCATCACCACCGGGGCGAACGGGTGCGGGGAGGGGAGGCGAAGCAGCCCGCCGTACCGCACCTCGTCCAGCTTCACCAGATGCGGGGTGAACCGTGCGACGACGGTCGGGTCGTTGTCGTTCTGGGGCCGTTGTGGGGTGGAGACGATCAGGTCGCCGGTCCGCGGACACACCCCGGCGGTGATCGCCCACCCCGCCGGGAAGTTGGTGGGAAGCTGGATTCCCTCTTCCTGCTTCCAATCCGACACCCGCCAGCGGCGGACGTTGCCGTCCAGGCAGACGGTCAGCACGGCCGACCCGTCGGCGGTCGGGAGCAGGTGCTTGACCGTCTCACGCTCCTGCACCAGCCGTCGCGGGTCGGCGTCGGCGTCCGGGTCGATGACGTGGATACCGCCGCTGCGGGTGGCCACCACCAGCCACCGCCCGTCCGGGGTGAACGCCGCCGCGCTCATGCCGTCCTTTTTCTCGCGGCGACCCTCCCACAGCGAGCTGAACGGCAGCCGCCACGACCGCACCACCCGGCCGGCGGTGCGGTCGAACAGATCCACCCGCGGGTGATCGGGCGGGTCTGCATCCTTGTTCCGCCAGAGCGGGGCGACGGCGAGCTGGTTGCCGCCGGTGCCCGGCCGGAAGGCGACCGCCTCGTACCGTGCGCCGGCGGCGGCGGTGCCGACCTCCCGCAGGTCGGGGTGGGCGTAGGTGCGGGCCAGTTCGGAGCGAAGGGCGTGCGGGGAGCGGACCGTGGTGCGGAGGGCGGCCGCCCGCTTCACCTCCTCCCGGTTCGACCACGTCCAGCCCATCGGCCGTGTGATCACCCGGTCCCTCACCCCTGCCGTCAGCCGGGCGTACTCGGCGTTCTGGGCCGGGTCGTTCGGGTCGGCCGACCACGGCCACCGCCCGAGGAGGAGACCGACCGCCAAGGCAATGACGACGACTGCCGCCACCATGACGGCCCGCCGCCGGCCGGGCGGGCGCAGGTAGACGTCCAGTTCGTTGGCCACCGCTGCCGCGGTCGCCGGGCGGTCGGCCTGTCGTGGTTGAAGGCACCGCCGGCAGATCGCTTCCAGCCGGGGATCGACGCCCGCCCTCACCGCTGACGGGCTGGGCGGGGGCCGCCACCCGTCCGCGGCCGGGTCGTTCGGTGGACGGCCGGTCAGGCACTCGTACAGGACGGCCCCCAGCCCGTACACGTCGGTCCGCTCGTCCACCCGGCCGGCGGCCGGGTCGTGCTGGCACGGAGCCATGTACCCGGCGGTGCCGGACCGCCCGCCGGCGGCGGCCAGGCCGAAGTCGGCCAACAGCGGGGTGCCCCGCTCGTCGAGCAGCACGTTGCTCGGCTTCAGGTCGCGG
>CAYMHO010000455.1:0-4427 GCA_964390195.1 uncultured Fimbriiglobus sp.
GCCTGGTCGTACAGCATCTTCTCGAAGTGCGGGACGGTCCACGTCCGCTCGGTGCTGTAGCGGTGGAACCCGCCACCCAGGTGGTCGTAGATGCCCCCGCGGGCCATGCCGTCGAGCGTGCGGGCCGTGTGCTTGGCAAGTTCCTCCTGCCCCGGCTTGGCCGACTGTTTCAGCAGAAACATGAGTGCGGCCACGCGGGGGAACTTCGCCCCGCGGTACTCGTTAACCGCCCGCCCCAGCCCGCCGTGGTCCGGGTCGAACTCGAACTCGCCGGCGGCGTCCGACACCAGTTTGGCGTCGAGCGAGACGATCGCCTTCCCGCGGGCCGCCCGGTTCAGTTCGTCCTGCGTCATCTTGGCGACGGTGTCGGCCTGTTCGTACAGGTCCTTCTTCTTGTCGCGGTGCAGCTCCATCACCTTCTTCAGCACGCTCGGCATGCCGGGGCTGGTGTCGTCGCCCCGCTTCTTGTCTTCCGGCGGGAAGTACGTCCCGCCGAAGATCGGCTTCCCCTCCGGCGTCAGGAACATGGTGAGCGGCCACCCGCCGCCGATGCCCGTCACTTGCAGGGCGGTCATGTACACGTCGTCCACGTCCGGCCGCTCCTCGCGGTCCACTTTGATGCAGACGAAGTTTTCGTTCAGCAGCTTGGCGATGGCCGCGTCGGAGAAACTCTCCTTCTCCATGACGTGGCACCAGTGGCACGACGAGTACCCGATGCTCAGGAAGACGAGCTTCCCCTCTTTCTGTGCGAGAGCGAACGCCTCCGGCCCCCACGGGTGCCAGTCCACCGGGTTGTGCGCGTGCTGGAGAAGGTACGGGCTGCTCTCGGCGGCCAGCTTGTTCGGCTTGGCGTTCGGTTTCGGCGGGTCGGCGGCGGGAACCATCGTGGCGAACCAGACGACGAACAGGGACGCGGCGGGTCGGGTCATCGGTCCGCTCCTGGGGGCGAAGACAGCACCCCGGTTACGAGTTACTATGGTGGTGCCGCGGAAAAAGGCGAGCCGAGACAAGACCCCACCACCCACCAACTCCAGGTTGCCCACCATGCCCCGCCCGACGCTCACCCTCGCCGTGCTGCTCGCCGTCGTCCTGCCGGCCGCCGCACAGACCGACAAGAAGGACGTGGACGAGGCCGTCAAGAAACAGAAGGCGGCGGCCGTCGAGAACCTGAAGGTGGTGAAGATCACCAAGCCGGTGCTGGTCGAGACCGACCACCTGCTGGTGTACTCCGAGCTGGTCGAAGACAAACTGAAGCCGATCGCCGAGGCGGGCGAGAAGGCGTTCGCCCGCGGGTTCAAGGACCTCAAGTACGGCGAGAAGGATCGGCTGTGGTCGGGCAAACTGACGGTGTACGTGCTGGCCGACCGCCCGAAGGAGTACACCCCGTTCGTCAAGCTGGTCGAGCAGCGGGGCGGCAAGCTGGACGCCGACGAGATGCAACTGCGGGTGCTCAAGGGCGATCCGCGGGTGGCCGTCACCGCCGCGCCGGGGTCGAAGACGGCCGAGGCCGATCTGAAGCTGGAGGCGACGACCGCGGTGACGGCGGCGCTGGTCGAACAGAAGGCCGGCGGCCCGCTCCCGTCGTGGCTGAGCGACGGCATGGGCAAGGCCATCGCGTACCGCACCGAGGGGAACGCTCGCCTGCTCGAAACCCACCGCACGAAGGCGAAGGGCCTCTTCACCCGCACAAAAGTGGGCACCTTCAAGGTGGGCGACATCTGGGGCGAGGCCAAGCCGAAGGACGTGGACACCCTGGCGGTCAGCTTCGGCGAGTACCTGGTGTACGGGGCGGACGCGGAGACGACGGGCAAGTTCCTGGGCGGCTTTCGGGCGACCGAGGAACGGCGGGAGCCGACCGTGGGCACCGCCCTGGAGGCCGCCGGGTGGAAGGCGGACGACCTGGACGTGGCGTGGAAGAAGTGGGTGATGGGGATCAAGTAGGTGCCGCCTGCCGGGCGGCACCTACCTACCTCAGCACCGCTTTCACCACGCTCCCGCCGTGGCTGATGTGTGTCGGCCGCCCGGTCTGGTCTGGCACCGTCGCCTCCGGGTCAATCCCGACCGCCTGATAAATCGTCGCCGCCAAGTCGCCCGCTGAAACCGGGTGCTCCACCGGGTACGCGGCGGTCTTGTCACTCTTGCCGTACACGCAACCCGCCTTCGCCCCACCACCCGCGAGCAGCGCGAACCCGCACTGCGGCCAGTGGTCCCGCCCGGCCGAGGCGTTCACCTTCGGCGTGCGGCCCATGTCGCCGTTCACCACCACCAGGGTGCGGTCGAGCATCCCCGACTCCTGCAAGTCATCGAGCAGCGCCGAGACGGCCCGGTCGAGGTAGGGCAACAGGACGTTCTTCAACATCCGGAAGTTGTTGCTGTGGGTGTCCCAGTGGCCGTTGCCCTGAGCCGCCTCGGTATGAACGGTCACGAACGAGACGCCGGCTTCGACCAGCCGGCGTGCCAACAGCGTGGATGACCCGAACAGGTCGCGGCCGTAGCGGTCACGCGTACGGGGTGACTCCCGACTCAGGTCGAACGCGGCCCTGGCCTTCGGCGACGTGAGCAACTCGAACGCCTCCCCCCGCTTGCCGCCCAGCCCTTCCCCTCCCGACTTCGCTCGATCCAGTTGTTCGACCAGACTCCGCCGGCCGTTCAGCGCGTCCAGGGTCAGCCCGCCGTCGCACTTCGGCAACGTCGGCTCGCCCATCGGCGTGTGGTCGTGGTCGTAGAAGTCCACCTTCTCCTTCGCCCACTTCGGTTCACAGGTGCTGAACAGCGGGTCGAACTTCGGCCCCAGGTACCCGCCGTACGGCCCGGCCCGCCGCAGACCCTGACTGTATCCGGGGAACGCCGGCAACATGACGTACCCCGGTAGCTCCCCGCCGCGGCCGACGCCGAGGTACTGGCACACGCTCGGGATGCTCGGGTGGTTCGTCGGCTTGGCGTGGTAGTCGGTCTGGTCCTGCCCGCCGGCGTACCCGGTCATCACCGCGTACGGGTTGTGCGAGTTGTACCCGTGACTAATCGTGCGGATGAGTGTGCAGTACGGCAGCCGCTTGGCGAGTTGCGGGACGTGTTCCGCACACCGCACGCCGGGGATGGGTGTGGCGATGGTGCCGAACGCCCCGCGGATCTCGGCAGGGGCGTCCGGCTTCGGGTCGAACGTGTCGATATGGCTCGGCCCGCCGAACAGGTCGATCAGGATGACCGCGTCGGCGGAAGCTCTGGGTTTGCTCTCGGTCGCTTTTGCCAGCGGGGCGAAGGCGGCACCGAGTGCGGCGAGCGAGCCAACCCGCAGGAGGTCACGGCGGGTGAACCGATCGCACGCGGCGGACGAGTGACCGAGGACGCGGAGCATTGGAGGTGCTGCCGGCAGGGGGAGGGAGGTGGAGAGTACCCCGTGCCCGCCCGCCACACAAGTGTTACTTCCGCGGGGGCAGTTGGCACACGCCGTCCTTGCACGGCACCAGTTTGAAACGGTTCCTCGCCACCCACAGGTACACCTTGTTGCCCACCCACGGCACGCCGGGGATGTACAGGAACGGGGCGAGGGGTGCCGTGAGCGGCAGCCGCCAGGCCATCCACCGGAACGCCTTGAACCCGGCCAGGGCGTGCTTACGGTCGGGCGTCAGGACGTGCATCTCCTCGATCAGCCGCTTCGGCACGAGTGGCACGTCCGCCTTCGGCAGGTTCGCCACGTCGCGGGCGTCGTGGAACGTGATCCGCTTGAACCAGTCGATGGCCCGCAAAATGCGGATCGACTTCTGGCAGAGCGGGCACGCCCCGTCGTACAGCACCACCGCCTTACCATCCGCGGCGGGCGGCAGTGCGGGGGCCGTTGGGGGGGTGTTCAGGGCCGCGGCGGTGCTCATGGCGGGTCTCCTCTGCCAGTTATACCGCGAAATGTGCGCCCCCGTTCACCGAATGGTATAATGCCGCTGCCTTTCCCGTCTGCGATGATCGCGCTTCCGACCGGCCCGCCCCAGGGGTCTCATTCCGATCGTAACATTCCCGACCACCGCCATGCACCTGCTGCAAGGACTCGCCCGCCTGTTCGTCAACCCCATCGCAGGGGTCGAGTCCGACACCCCCACGCCCACCGGAAGCACCCCTCCCATGCAACTCGACGACGACCTGCTGCTGTGTGACGACCTGCCGCCCGAGGCCAAGCGGCTGCTGGACGAGGCCGACCGCACCATCGCCGACGTGCGAACCCGCACCGACCGGGCCATCACCGCCATCCGCGAGGAGGCCGAGCGGAAGGCCGACGAGATCAAGCGGGCGGCCGAGGGCGAGGTGGCGACCGTCCAGGCCGAGGCGGCGAAGGAACTGTCGCCGCTGCTCCGCGACCTGTTCCACCAGCTGAAGGCGATGCAGGCCGAGTTCATGAAGGAGGGCAAGCTGGACGAGGCCCTGGCCGTGCGGAACCG
>CAYMHO010000456.1:0-4414 GCA_964390195.1 uncultured Fimbriiglobus sp.
TCACCGGCAGCTACGACGTGGGCAAGCGGATTCAGCAGGTGTCGGCCGACTTCCCCGACCGCATCGTCGCCGCCGAGATGGGCGGGAAGAACGCGGTGATCGTGTGCGACGACGCGAAGTTCGATCTGGCTGTGACCGCCGGCATTCTGAGCGCGTTCAAGACGACCGGCCAGCGGTGCGTGTCGGCGAGCCGGATCCTGGTTCACGAGTCGATCATCGACAAGTACGCCGCCGAGTTCGTGACCACGGCCAAACGGTTGAAGTTCGGCGACCCACTCGATGCGTCCAACTTCGCCGGTCCACTCATTCACGAGGAACACCGCAAGAAGGTGATCGGGTACAACGAGCTGGCGAAATCCGAAGGCGTCAAGGTGCTGATCGACGCCGCCCCGATCGGGAAGGACGGCTGCTTCCTGTCGCCGTTCGCGTACCGCACGGAGTGGAAGCCCGACCTGCGATGCATCCACGAAGAAGTGTTCGGCCCGCACGTCGCCCTCATCCCGTTCCGCACAGACGAAGAGGCGGTGCGGATCGCCAACAGCACCGAGTACGGGCTGAGCATGGCGGTGATTTCGGAGAGCTACCGCCGGCTGCGGTTCTTCCGCGACGAGTGCGAGTACGGGCTGGGGTACGCCAACCTGCCGTGCATCGGGGCGGAGGTGCATTTGCCGTTCGGCGGGGTGAAACGGAGCGGCAACGGCCACCCGAGCGCGGCCGGCCTGCGGGACACCGTGACGCACCGGGTAGCTTGGACGGTGAATCACGGCACCGGCATCAAGATGGCCCAGGGTCTTGCCACCAGCATCGACGGCGGACCGACGTGAGTTGGGGTCAGGTTGAATTGGCACCCGGAGCGGGTGGGTGGGCCGGCGATCGTTTCGCCGACCGAATTAACAGCACGATGCCGAAGATGCCGGCGAAGAGCGTGGCCAGCCACGCCGGGGAGAGGAAGTTCGGCCCGTCGTCGCACTGCGACCAGACTACCCGCCCCAGTTTCTCGCGGTCGTACTCCAGCCGCACCACCTCGCCCACCCGGCACGGCGCGTCGCGGTACGCCCGATCCGGTCGGCCCTGAACGGTTCCCTCCCCGACGGGGTACTCGAACACCGGCAGGTACTCCGGATTCCCGTACCCGTCGACCGGCCGCTCCATCGACACCACCGTGCCGGTCGTAGCCTTCCCGCCCGCTCTCCGGATCGCCCCGCACCCGCTGCCGAGCGTCAGCAACAGCATCAGCGCCGCGAACATCATCAAGGAGATGCCGGCCATGCGAACGGGGTGGTGTTCGAACGTCGGGTCCCAGCGTCGCACCGCCGTGCCGATCACCGATCCCACCACCAACAGCCCGAACGCGAGGCCACTGCGGGTGCCCTGCTCCGCCCACCGTTCGGCCGGTGTGCCGAACCGCACCGTGTGCGGCGGTTCGGGCTGCACGAGCAGTTCAGTCGTGTTGCCGAGGGCGTGAGTGGCGTCGTCCCAGCCCTCATACCCCTGGCAGCGGTGCCGCCCGCCGTTCAGCTCGTACTCGTACTCTGGGTAGAAATACTGGTGGCCCTTTTTGCCCGTGTAGGGCACACGCCCCACGACGGTTCCGGTGGTGCGAAACCAGTTCGCCTCTTCCCACGCGAGGTGTGCGGCAGCGAACAGGAACACGACGCTCAGGACGGTGCCGAAGAAGACGAGGATGGCACTCGCCCCCCCGAACACCAGTTTGACGGTATGCACAGGGTACCCCCTTCTTCAGCCGTTCGCCGCCCGCCCGCCGGTATTGCACGGAACACGTTCGCCAGCCGGTGCGATAAGATGGTCTACGGGCAACTGCAGAGGGGGGAGCGATGCTTTCGCAGTTCAGCGTGAAGAACTACAAGTGCCTGGCGGACGTGTCGCTCCCGCTCACGCCCATTCACGTCCTCATCGGCCAGAACGACACCGGGAAGACGAGCCTCTTCGAAGCGATTGAAGCGGGTGCAAAACTCGTCACGCAACCGCAACTCGACCAGCACCCAGTCAACTTGTTTGCGAACCGAATCCCCCAAGAGCTTGTTTGGTTCGGCTCGAATGAGAAGGTGATTCGGATCGGGTTGAGGATTGAACAACAGGCACACGGTGGGGACAACGTACAGGTCGAGTTTGACGTCAACTGTTCTGGACTGCCCCCGAAGCACCAGCGTGGCAGTAGGCCACCGATAGTGAAGGCATTTGTGGCCCAGACGCTAAGATTCCGCCCAAACTTGATGGCACGTCCAGCCGCCAGTAATCAAGTGCCTCAGTATCAACTTCAATCGGACGGGTTTGGTCTCTCGACGCTCCTCGACGAGATTACCGGCTACGACGTCAATCGCTATGTCGATCTTCAGGCGACTTTTCGGGAGTATTTCCCAAAATACACTCGCGTGATGCTGACCCCTTCCCAAGCATGGTCTCGGGAGCAACAGGAACACCACGACCGTTTCCAAACTGCCGTTGGCAAAGAGATTCGACTGGCCACTCGAGACGGCGAATTACGGTTGGCTCAGGCTTCGGATGGCGCGATCCTGCTCCTCGGGTTTCTTGCCTTGACGTATTCTCCGAAGCCTCCGGATTTGATTCTCATCGAAGAACCTGAGAACGGCATTCACCCCAAGCGGTTGATCGAAGTCACCAAACTGCTCCGGCGATTCGTTCAACAGGAAAAGAACGCCCCGCAGATCATCATGACCACGCACTCGCCGTACCTGCTCAGTGAGTTCCAACCGGAAGAAGTGACGCTCATGCGGCGGCAACCCGACGGCAGCGCGAAGGCGTTCCCGCTGCGGGACGCCCCACACATCCGCGAGCGGATGGGAGACGGTTTCTACCTGGGTGAGTTGTGGTACAACCTGAACGAGGAGGACCTACTCAAGTGACGCCCGCTTCGCCCACCGAAGTCGTCATCGAAATCTGCGGGGAGGGGAAAACGGATGTCGCCAAGATGGACGACGCGCCGGTGACGGCCGATGCCGGCGTCGTCACCGTCCTCGCCCGCCGGCTGTGCGACGACCCGCCAACCCTGCGAGTCAAACGCACCCCGTTAATGTTCCTGCAAGGAGGCAAACCGCTCTGGCAGAAGGCGTGGTTGTTCAAGCGCTCCGCACAGATCAACGGTTCAGCCGGCTGCGTGTTCGTGATGGACAGCGAAGGACAACCGACGACCGTGCGGGCCGATCTCGAACGCGGGCGGAGTCATGGCCTGCCGGATTTCCCGATGGCGATCGGGGTGGCCCACCCGTGTATCGAATCCTGGCTGCTGTCGGACGCGCCGGCGGTGCGCCGCGGCCTCGGGTTGAACCAACGCCCGGCAGTGCCGCCGCAACCGGAATCACTTCCGGCCCCGCAAGCGAACCGCACGAACAACCCGAAGACGGCCCTGCTCGCCTGTCACCCGAACAACCGGCACCCGAACCTGGCCGAGAAGACGGCCATCGCCGAACACCTCACCTTCGCCACCGCCGAGCAGGTCTGCCCGAGCTTCGCCGCATTCGCCACCGAAGTGCGGGAGCGCATCCGAGATCGGCTCTTTCCCCCGCCGCCAGCACCACCGGCTCCCGACGCCTCGGTAGGGAACACCGATCCACCCGCGGAGTGACGCTCACCCGCCCTTGCCCAGGTCCACGAACGTGACGCACGACGGGTTGCCGACCGGCACGTACTGGCCGGTGAACGTCAGCCGGCCGAGTTTCTTGTCCACCTTGAACACCGTCACGTGGTCCGCCCGCTGGTTGCAGCAGTACAGGTGTTCGCCGGTCGGGTCGAAGCTGAAGCTCCGCGGGTAGTTCCCCCGCGTCCACTCCTCCCCCTCGTACACCAACCGGCCGTCGTTGCGGACCGAGAAGATGCCGATGCTGTCGTGCAGCCGGTTGCCGACGTACACGTACTGCCCGTCGGCCGAGATGAGGATCTCCGAGCAGAAGTTGCTGCCGGTGTACCCGTCGGGCAGTGTCGAGATGGTCTGCCGCTCGGTCAGCTTGCCGGCCGCCTCGTCGTAATCGAACCGGACCACCGTCGAACCTTCCTCCTGCACCGAGTACAGGCGGTCGCCGTTCGGGTGGAAACAAACGTGCCGCGGGCCGTCGCCCGCCGGCAGGCTCACCCCCGGCGGGTCGTTGGCCGTCAGCGTGCCCTTCGCCGCGTCGAACTTCCACACGAACAGTTTGTCCAGACCCAGATCGACGTGCAGGACGAACTTGCCGTCCACGTCCGGTAGGATCTGGTGGGCGTGGGTGCGGTCGTGCCCGCTGAACGCGAAGCTGCCCGGCGGGGCGTTCTTCGCCTTCGTCGGCCCCACCTTCCCCTCGTCCACCTTCACGTCGCTCGGCTCGCCCAAGGTGCCGTCGTCCTTCACCGGCAGCACCGCCACCGACCCGCCGAAGTAGTTGGCCACGAACAGCCACTTGCC
>CAYMHO010000457.1:0-4377 GCA_964390195.1 uncultured Fimbriiglobus sp.
GGGGGGGGGGGGGGGGGGGGGGGGGGGGGGGGGGGGGGGGGCCCCCCCCCCCCCCAACACTGATGGGGATGGCGAACAGGAGGAGGACGACGGTACGAAGGCGTGGGCCTAGTGGGGGCATCTCGAACAGACCATCCGGGAGGTGATGGCGAGGTAGGTTCGACCGCCCAACTGTCGCACCGCCGGCGAGAGCCGTCAAGCAGATTGGCAGCCGCCGGACGCGCGGGCGACTCGCGACTCGGCCAGCGGGGTCGGCTGTGCGGCGGCGTGTGCCGGTTGCGCCGGGCGGTGGTCGAACCCGACCCTCGCACCCCTCCCCGCGGTCATCCCTTGGCATTGTCACCGTCGGCGGGCGACAATGCCGAGATGCCACCCATCAACCCGCATGTCCTGCTGGCGATCGCATACGACCTACTCGACCGGATCTTCCCCGGCCAGATTCCCGTCGCGCGTGAGGAACTCGTCACTTCGGACATGCGGCAGCGGGTGACGCACGGCGGGCACGCGGGTGTGGAACTCGTCCCCGCTGAACTGAGGCGTCTCCTCGCCACACGGGGGATCGTCGAGCGAGACATGCCGCGAGTGTTGTGGGATCTCTCCGTCGTACAGAGCGCCACGTTCGTGAACCTCGGAAGTGCCAGACGTGGACGGAGGGTGAACCGCTTCGAGCGTGTTCGCGTGTCGGATCTTCCATTCGGGGTGACGCGAACCGCCCCCTACATTGTGGCCAACTTGTTCCCAAAACAGTTGAAATGGGGCTGAATGCTCGTAATATTCTGAAACACCGATCGCCCCGGTCGGGAAGCGGAGCCGGTGCAATCAAGACAACAGAAGGGGAAAAGAGGCACACGCACCCATAGCTCAACTGGATAGAGCATCGGTCTACGGAACCGAAGGTTGAAGGTTCGAATCCTTCTGGGTGTACTCCCCTCACCTCCCCGCAATCCCCATCACGCCCTGAGATTTCAGGCACTTCCCGCGAATCTTCCCCGTCCGCCGGGCTATCACCCGCCCTCACCGATTCGTCCCCGCCATCACCGGGTTGTGCATCCGGCAGTGCATCCGGGAAGGCCGCGCACGCCCGCGGGGCGTTCAGTTTCGCCACCGCCGCCGCCGTGTCGTGCAGGCTGACGTGGGCGTAGCGGTCCATCGTCAGGGTGATCGAACTGTGTCGGGCGAGTTGCTTGGCGTCCTTCGGCTGCACCCCCGCCCGCACCAGGTTGGTGACGAACGTGTGCCGCAGGCTGTGGAAGTCGGCCACCCGCCCGCCGCAGTCCCGGTAGAGCAGGAAGTCGCTCCCCTCCCGCCGCTCCCGCTCGTCGGCCGGGCAGTCGGCTAGCCAGTCGGCGCGGGCGGCGGCCAGATCGGCCTTGATGAGGTCCGACGCCTCGAAGTGCTTCGCCCAATTCCCCGGCCAGAGTGGGGCGGTCGGGGCGAACCCGGCCAGCCACCCGCGGAGTTGGGACACCAGCTCCGGGTGCAATGGCACCACGTCCTCCCGCCGGTGCTTGGAGTACGCGGCGGCCACCGTCACCACCGGCGGGGTGGCGTCCAGGGCGAATGAGGTCGCCGTCAGGCTGGCCAGTTCCGACGCCCGAAGGCCGGTGAAGCTGGCGACCGTGTACAGCATCGCCCGGTCCGGTCCGCTCAGCCCGCGGATCGGCAGGCCCCCGCCCGCGGCGGCCACCAGCGCGGCGAACTCGTCGGCGGTGAACTCGCGGCGGCGGTGCCGAACGTCCACCCCGGCGTTCATCCGCCGCAGGTGCTGGAACGGGTTGGCCGCCAGCCGGCTGGTCCGCACGCACCAGTTGGCGAACGCCTTCGCCGCCGTCAGGTAGTGGTTGCTCGTCTGCACCCCGAACCCGCCCTCCCCCTTCGGCGTCGCCCGGCGACGGGCCAGCCACTTCTCCACCGCCTCGGCGTCCAGGTCGGCCAGGGTGCGGAACCGGCAGCCGTCGAACACCGCCCGGCAGCGGCCGACCGCCTGGTCCGCCTGGCGGGTGGTGTGCCCCTTGTCGGCGAAGGACGCGGCGTACCCGGTCAGGTGGTCGGCCAGCGGGGTGGCGCGGTGTGCGGCGAACGGGTCGCGCACCCCCGCCTTCTCCAGTTCCACTTGTTTCACCCGTTCGGCGAGCATCTGCCGGGCGGCTTCCTTGTTCGCGCTCAGCGGGACGCGGCGGGTGATCCCGTCCGCGTCGGCGAACTGGCCGTACCACTTCTTCGCCGGCTTCAGGTACTTCCGCCCGTCGCGAGTGACCGGGTATTGCGCTCGCCGCCCACCCTCGCTGAGGACGACGAACCGCTTCCCGTCTCGGGTCACGACTTCCGCGGTCGGCGGCAGCGGGTACGGGCGGGACGGGCGGATCAGGCTGGCCATGAGGAACTCCGAATCGGTGATGGACGTTACCGGGTTTTGGGGGCGCGTTCAACGCTGGGAGCGAACAGGGCGGGTTGATCCAGTCGGGCGAGCGGGTCGAGCCGGTCCCAACAGGTGTCCCCTTCGACGCACAGCAGGCCGACGGTGGCGGGCAACTCGCGGGCGGGGTCGAGGGCGGCGAACGCGAGGGGGCCGTCCGGCCGGGCCGGGTGCGGACCGCACCCTTTGCCGGTGGCCGGGTCGAACCCGAACCACCGCCGCCCGGACACCACCGCCCGCACGCCGGTGTGCAGCACCGCCAGCGGGCCGCGCAGGTGGAGCGGCGGGGGGCGGTGGAACACCAACTCCTCTCCGTCGGCGGTCGGCCGGCAGCCGGCGGCGGTGAGGGCGGCCAGCAGGGAGGCGGCAGTCACGCGGCACCCCCGCCGGCGGCCGGCGCCAGGTCCAGCCCGGACAACCCGCGGTGCGGGTTCGAGCGGTACCGCACCGGGCCGGGCGGGGCGGCGGCATCGGCGTTCGCCCCGGCCCCGCCCGGACCCCCCCCGGCATCCCCCGCATCCCCGGGGGTCGGGGGGGCGGCGCCGGCTCCCGCCGCCCCGCCCGCCGCCGGACTCGCTCCGGCATGTCCGGCATCTCCGGCGGCCGCCCCGCCCCCGACCGGGAACACCGCCCACCGGCTGGTCTTCGTCCGGTCCGCCCCCGCCTTGTCCAGCATCCGCCCGCCGAAGTTCCGCCGGGCGAAGTGCCGGAACCGCCCGGCCAGCGCCCGCGAGTCCAGCTTGCCGCACAGCTCCTCGATCGCCGCCCGCAAGTCCGCCACCCAGTCGGCCGGGTCGTCTTCCCGCACCTTCGCCACCACCTCGGCGGCCGTCAGCCCGCGGCGGGCCGGGTCCAGCCGCTCCAGCCCGTCCAGTACCGCCGCCATCGCCGCCGCGTCCCGGTCGGCGGCCGTCTGGAGGGCCACCCGCGTCTCGCCGGGGTCGGGCAGGCCGGCGAATACCACCGCCTCCCGCACCACGGACGACCACCCCTCGAAACTGCCCCACGCCTTCAGCCCGTGCGTCGGCCCGCCGGCCGCCAGCCACCCCCGCAAGATCGTCAGCGCCGCCCCGAGCAGTTCGCCCCGGTGCGCCCGCACGTGCGCCCGCAGGTCCGGGTACCGCACGTCCTGCCGCAGCTCCGGCCGCTCGGCGGCCGACTCCATCCGCACGTGGCACACCCGGCGGGCGGTGTCGGCGTGCAGTTGCACGTTGTTCCCGGTGGCGAACCAGGTGACGTGCAGCGGGCCGTCGTACACCCGGTTCGAGCCGAGCAGCCGGTCCTTCCAGCGGTCCGAGGTGAGGGCCATGTCGAGCACGTCGTTGCCCACCGCCCCGGCCAGGTTGTCCAGCAGCGCCAGCCGCACCCCCTCCACCGCCAGGGCGGTGATCCGCTTCCGCAGTTCGTCCCGGTCGGGGGTGTAGGCGGTGACGGCGAACCGCCGGCCGGTCAGGACGAGGGACACCACGTCGGCCAGCAGCCCCTTGCCGGCCGCCCGCACGTTGGCGTCGATCAGGAACAGCGGGGCCGGGCCGTCGAACAGGAACCAGGCGAGCGGGGTGAGCAGGCCGGCGACGACCGCCGAGCGGTGGGCGGGCGTCTCGAACGGGAAGTCGGCCAGCGGGTCGAGCAGGGTGTCCACCGCCGCCGCCACGTCCGCCGGGGTGGGGCGGTCGGGCACGCGCACGCTCAGGTCGGCCGGCGGGCACACCAGCACCCCGGTCGGCGGGTGGTACCCGGCCTCGGCCAGCAGGGTGTTGTCGGGCAGGAGCACCGGGTGCGGGACGACCGCCTCCAGCCGGCGGACCCGCGGCCAGTCGCCGCGGGCGTGGACGGCGGCCACGCACCACTCGGGCGGGTGGGCGGGCACCCACCCGCCGTCCTCCCCGCCCCGCCACTCCCGCCAGCGGGCGGCGCGGGTGAGGCGGTCGCGGACGAGCGGCTTGACCAGCTCCCGCACC
>CAYMHO010000458.1:0-4366 GCA_964390195.1 uncultured Fimbriiglobus sp.
CGACCAGAAGCTCGTCGGCGTCGAAGGGGCCGAACCGATCAAGGGCATCGTCTGACGGGTTCTGGTGGCGTGGTGGTACAGAACGGGTACAGAATTCGGTGCGCGACGACCCCGGAAGGGCGTCGCGATGGGACGTCGAGAGCAACCGTGGTACTGGCGGGCGAGGCGGGCGTGGTACGTGAATCTCAACGGAAAACGACACCGCCTCGCCGCTGACAGGGACGAGGCGTTCGTCGTGTGGCACCGGCTCGCGGCGGGGCCGGGTGGTACAGAATCGGACACGGGTCGTGAACCCGCCGCCCCCGAACCGGTCCCGTCACCGGGGGCGGCGATCACCGTCAACTCGCTCGTGGCTCGCTACCTCGCGGCTCAGGCGGTCTGGGCGGGCCACCACGCCCGTTGCAGTGCGGCGTCGCTCCTCGGACTGCTGTGCCGCGGGTTCGGGGAGAGGTGTGTGCCCGACGTCACGGCCGACGACTTCACCTCGCTCGCCCGCCGCCGAGGGTGGGCCGCGTCCACCGCGATGACGGCGAAGCGGCGTTGGGCCGCGATGTGCAACTGGGCGATCGAGCAGCGGCTGATCGGCGCGAACCCGCTCCGCGGGTTGCGGCTGAAAAGCCCCCGGCGGTCGCGGCCGCTCGTGCTGCCCACGCCGGGTCAGGTCGCGACCCTCTTGGCGAGAGCCACCCCGGCGATGCGAGACCTGCTCGAGGGTAGCTGTCCGGTGAATTGACGCCTTGCGGAGTCGGGTAGTCTGTGAGTTTTCCTGAGGGAGAACTCCGTCATGTCCACACACCGTCCCGAGAAACTTCAAGCCTGGCGAGCGTTGGTTGAAACCTGGAAGCGGTCGGGCCAAACCATCAACGCCTTCTGCCGCGCTCGCCAACTTACCCGGTCGAACTTCGACCGCTGGCGGCGGATCCTGGCCGCCGAAGAGGGTGTGCCATCCCCATTGCCGCCGCCGGCGTTCGTGCCCGTTCGCGTCGTCGCCGAGCCGATTGCCGAAGTCGTCCTCCGCTCGGGCATCATGGTGCGGGTGCCGCTCGGGGCCACAGCCGACGCCGTCACCCGGCTGATCGCGGCCGTGGGGGCGGCGTCATGCTGAACCTGCTGCCCGGCGGTCGCATCCTCGTCGCCGTCGAGCCGGTAGACGGTCGCAAGGGGATCGACTCCCTTGCCGGCGTCGTCCGTTCGGTTCTGAACGGCGACCCGATGTCGGGCGACCTGTTCGTTTTCAAGACGCGCCGCGGCGACAAAATGAAGATTCTGGCTTGGATGGGCGACGGCTTCGCACTGTATCTGAGGCGACTGGAGAAGGGGACGTTCGCCTTCCCCGCCGCCACAGACGCGAGCGTGCCCGTCACGCCGACGCAGTTGGCGATGATCCTCGGCGGACTCGACCCGGCCAAGGCTCGCGAACGCCGCCGGTACAAAACACCGGCGTGAGCCGCGCTACCGAGGCGATCAAGCGGTGTTCAATCCGTCATGCCGCCGACCGACGACATCGCTGACCTCCGCCAGAAGTTGACCCATGCGGAAGCTGTGATCGTGGAATTGCGCGGCGTGGTGGCCGATCTTCGCAAGCAGGTCGAGGCCCAGCAGGCCCACATCCACCGCCTGGTGAAGATGACGTTCGGCCGGGGCGGCGAGCGGGTCGAGGGACCGACCCTGTTCGACGGGCTTGACCCGCCGGAAGCCGAAGTCCCGCCTCCGGCCGAACGGTCCGTTCCCGAACCACCCGCCCCGAAGAAGCGGAAGGGACATGGCCGACGCCGCAAGCCGGCGGACCTGCCGCGCCGCCCGGAGGTGATCGACCTGAGCGATGCCGAGAAGGTGTGCCCGTGTTGCCACGCGACCAAGGTCCGCATCGGGCAGGTCGTCAGCGAGCGCCTCGACTACCAACCGATGGCCCTCTTCATCCGGGAGTTGATCCGCCCGACTTATGCTTGCCGGACTTGTGAATCGCAGGGCCACGACCCGCGGATCACTCGGGCGGTCCTGCCGCCGGAGCCGATTCCGAGGAGCGGCATCGGCTCCGGCCTGCTGGCCCACGTCATCGTGTCGAAGTTCGTGGACCACCTGCCGCTGCACCGCCAGGAGGCGATCCTGGCCCGCCACGGGTGGGAGGTGCGGCGGTCCACCTTGTGCGACCACCTGCGGAAGTGTGGCGAACTGCTGACCCCGCTGTACGACCTGATGCGCCGTCGTCTGCACCGGTCGTTCGCGATCCACGCCGACGACACGCCGCTGGTACTGATGCGGCCGCGACGGGCCGCGTACGCCTGGGTGTACCTGGGCGACGAGTCGAACCCGTACACCCTGTTCGACCTGACCGCCGGCCGCCGGCAGGAGTTCCCGCAGCGGTTCCTCGCCGGGTACCGCGGGTTCGTCCACGCCGACGCCTACGACGGGTACAACGCCGTCCACGACAACGTGCGGAATCTCGGGTGCTGGATGCACGCCCGGCGGTACTTCGTGGAGGCCGAACCGAGTGAGCCGCGGGCGGTCGAGGCGCTGGCCTTCATCCGCACCCTGTACATCGTGGAGCGTGACATCAAGGACGAGCGGGAGAAGCCCGACAGCACGTTTACCGACGCCGACGTGGTCCGGGTTCGGCGGACGCGGGCCGGGCCGATCCTCGCCGCGTTCGCCGACTGGCTCGAAGTTCATCACAGATCGACAACGCCCAAGAGCTTGTTCGGGCAGGCCGTCGGGTACGCACGGAACCAGTGGGCGAGTTTGGTTCGATACCTCGACGACGGCCGGTTCGCCATCGACAACGGGGCCGCCGAGCGGGCCATCCGTCCGCTGGCGCTCGGCCGTGCCAACTGGCTGCACGTGGGCGGCGACGACGGGTTGAAGACCGCCTCCGTGCTGCTGAGCGTGTGCGCCAGTGCGACGCGGCAGCGCCTGAATCCGTGGTCGTACCTCCGTGACGTACTCGACCACCTGTCTGTTCGGTCCTCCGGGGCGGATGTGGGTGATCTGCTGCCCGATACGTGGGCCACTTCCCACGGTCAGGCCAGGTCCGCGGCCGCCTGCCGGTGAGAAGTCCCAAGCGGAGGTGGTTCTGACCGAGAAACACGAGAGGATGCGAGGCATCTGGCAATGGACACGGGGATACGCAGTCGCGGCAGACACCGCAACCGTCACAATCGACACCGGTCAAAACGCCCTGTCCATTCAACTCGGCTCGACCTGCTCAGGTGCCGCACGTCGGCCGACCGATCCCAACACTACCCCCGTTCACCGGTCGTCACGGATGCCTCCGCGTGTCCATCAGGTGGTGTGTATGCGCTCGATCCTCTGGACGCTGACCGTTTGCGGCCTGTGCGTCACCAACTCCCTGTCGGCCCAGACCGCCGGTCCGGCTCCCCCCGCACCGGTCATCCCGTTCGTTCCGGAACCGGGCTCGACTCCGGTCCTTCCGGACGTGGAAGCGGGGACTCCACCCGCCCCGGAGGCGACACCGAACCCTTACGCCGGGGACCTGTTCACCCGCAAATACCTGACCGGCGACTGGAACGGGTGGCGGTCCAAACTCGCCGAGCGTGGCGTGACGATGGACCTGTTCGGCACCCAGTTCTACCAGGGTGTCACCCGCGGCGGGCTGTCGCGCGAGTTCGAGTACGGCGGCAAGCTGGACTACCTGCTCAACGTGGACGGGCACAAACTCGGCCTGTGGCAGGGTCTGTTCGTGAACATGCACATGGACAGCCGGTTCGACACCGACACGAACGCGATCGACGGCGGCCTCATCCCGAGCAACGCCCCCATGAGTTTCCCCCTGGGGGACCGCACCGGCACCTGGATCACCGGGCTGAAGGTCACCCAGGCGCTGTCCGAGCACTTCCTGGTGTTCGCCGGGAAGGTGAACACGCTCGAAGGGTACGCCCTGAAGTACAGCCCGGGGGTCGATTCCAACCTGCCGGGCCTCGGCGGGTTCCAGAACGCGGGCCTGGTGTTCAACCCGATCGCGGCCCGCGGGGTGCCCTACTCGGCGGCCGCCGTCGGTGCGGTGGCCCTCTTCGGTCAGGGGTCGTCACTCGGGGTCAGCGTCATGGACCCGGAGGAAAGGACCGACCGCGGGTTGGACGGCCTGTTCCGCCGCGGGGTGACGCTGGCGAGCGACCTGACCCTCCGCGGCAAACCCCTCGGTCTGCCGGCGGTGCTCAACCTCGGCGGCGTGTACACCACCGCCGATTTCACCTCCCTCGACCGCTCCGTCTACCTGAACCTGCTCCGCCTCGGCCAACTCCAGGCGGCGCTCGGTGCCGGGAACCTGCCGACCGAGAATGACTCGTGGGCCCTGTACGTGTCCGGCTACCACGCCCTGTGGCAGAGCGGTCAGGACGAGAAGGCGACG
>CAYMHO010000459.1:0-4320 GCA_964390195.1 uncultured Fimbriiglobus sp.
CCACAACGACTTACGGCACGATTGCAATAAGTTGGCGAGCGAGGGGCCAACCACCTGGCCGAGAGGGAGTGAGCGAATCCACAACCGACGCGTCCTTTTTCCCGCGTCGGCGGTCGGCCTAATAGGTATTTGACCGGGTGGCGTTGACGGGATGTCCGCGAGCGGAGGAGGGGTGCTTTGCCACATACTCCCTACCGTGGCAGGCGTTGCCGGCCCTACAAAGTGGCGATTCCAGGTCGCTCGCTGACGCGCCTGAGCAACTCGGGCCATTCGTCTTCGCCACACGATCGATCCCAGAGTTCAGCAAGGCGGGTAGCTCCGCCAACCGGTTCGAGCTGGTCGCGCTCGTGCAAAAGGACGTACACCGCGATTCAATCGACCGGGTTGTTCCGCTCGAACGACGTGGCGATAGCGTCGAACACCAATCGATCGGCCTCCGCACGGAAGACGTGAGGTCGGATCGCTGTCACTGCGGGCGGGATCGCCTCGTTGAATCGGAACAGGCCGCCGAGCAACCGCGTGACTTCCTCGTCCATCGCTCGTCACCTCCGTGGATGCGAGCCACCCATCGTGTAGCGGCGGTAGACGATAGCCAGGGGTGAAGGAGCGAGCCGTCGGCGAGCGACGAAACCCTTGGAATACGATCGCGAAATTGCACAAGCCCCGGAGGAGCGACAGTTCATGTGTCTGTCGCCGCTCCGGGGCTTGTGGTTGTTGGGTTCACAGGTTCAGGGGTTCCGCTCGCTTCGCTCACTCCACCCCTGGCTATTCCCGGTCGCCCTTCGGGGCTGCGACCTACCGCCCTTCCCGCAGGCGATCACCCAGGAAGTTCTCCAGCTCCGGGATGTCGTAGATCTTCTTGATCGTCTTCTCCACGTCGTACTCGACGCGGCGGAACTTGATCGTCTCGCCGTCGAACACGACGTAGCAGCTCCGCCAGTTGCCGTCCCGCGGCTGGCCGACCGACCCCACGTTGCACAGGCTCTTGCGGCCGTCTAGCTTGTACTCGCCGTTCACGTCTTCCGGGCTGAAGAACTGGTAGTTCTCGGTGAACACGCCGGGGACGTGCGTGTGCCCCTGGAAGCAGTACTTGTCCACCAGGGTGAAGATCCGCTCCATCTTCCGCTGGTTGTAGATGTCCTCGGGGAACACGTACTCGTTCAGCGGGTTGCGAGCCGACCCGTGGACGAACAGCAGGTCGCCTTCTTTGTGCTGGCGGGGGCGTTCGGCCAGGAAGTCCCACCGCTTCTCGCGGACCGGCCGCGGGTCGGGGCCGGACTCCAGTTGGGCACGGGTCCAGAAGATGGCCCGTTCGGCGGGGGCGTTGAACCCGTCCGGGTCGAACATCGCCCCCTGGTCGTGGTTGCCCATGAGCACAAGTTTGCAGTCCGTCACCAGATCGATGCACTCGCGGGGGTTGGGGCCGTACCCCACCACATCCCCGAGGCAATAGATGTCGGTGATGCCCTGCGCCTTGATGTCGGCGAGCACAGCCTGAAGGGCTTCCAGGTTGCTGTGGATGTCGGAGATGATGGCCTTCACGCCGCACGCTCACGGGCTGGAGGGTGAGGACGGCCGCAGCCGGCCCCCCGCGGAATTCGCTAAGTATAGTTTACGCTTTGGCGGGGGTAAATACGTCCGTAAGGGGGTGTCCGGAATTCCTTTTTCCCCCCGCCCGCTTGACCTTACCACCCGTCACTCCTCGGGGCGCGGCCAGTCGGGTCGCTTTCGCGTTGAATTCCCCACTCCTTTCGCCCACAATCCCGGCATGAGCCGCGAAACCCACCTGTCCCGCGTTCTGGAGTGCGGCCTCGTCGCCGTCGTCCGGGCGCCGGACCCCACGAACCTGGTAAACGTCATCCGCGCCATCGCCGACGGCGGGGTGACGGTGGCGGAAGTCACCTTCACTGTCCCGGACGCGGTGGGCGTGATCCGGGCGGCGAAGCGGGAACTGGGCGACAAGGTGCTGCTCGGGGCGGGCACGGTGCTCGACGCCGAGACGGCCCGGGCCGCGCTCCTGGCCGGGGCCGAGTTCATCGTCTCGCCGACGGTGAACCCGGACGTGATCAAGCTCTGCCGGCGGTACGACAAACTGGTGTTCCCCGGTGCGTTCACCCCGACCGAGATCCTGACCGCGTGGGAGGCCGGGGCGGACGTGGTGAAGGTGTTCCCGGCGGAAATCCTCGGCCCGCAGTTCTTCCGGGCGATGCGGGGTCCGCTCCCGCAGGTGAAGCTGATGCCGACCGGGGGCGTAGACCTGAACACCGCCGCCGAGTACCTGCGGGCCGGGGCGTGCTGCCTGGGCGTCGGGTCGCAACTGATTGACCCGAAAGCGGTTGCGCGGCAAGACTACGAGTACCTCCGCGGGCTGGCGTGGCAGTACACCCAGGCGGTGCGGCTCGGGCGGGAGGGGTGACATGATCGTCTGCTTCGGGGAGGCGATGGTCCGCCTCGCCCCGCCGCACTTCGCCCGCATCGAGCAGTGCCGCACGTTCGACGTGGAGGTCGGTGGGGCGGAACTGAACACCGCCGCCGGGCTGGTGCGGCTCGGCCGCGAGGCGACGTGGGTGTCGGCACTCCCCGAGAACAGCCTCGGCAGATTGGTGGCGAATCGGGTCCGGGAAGCGGGCGTGAACACGAATCATGTGGCGTTCACCGAAGACGCCCGGTGCGGGTTGTACTTCCTCGAATTCGGGGCGTCGCCGCGGGCCAGTTCGATTCTGTACGACCGGAAGGGGTCGAGCATCTCGCAGGTGAAGCCCGGTACGAGCAGCTTCTGGAGCGGGAAGAAGTGGGGGCTGTTCGACTGGGGTGCCATTTTCGAAGAGGCGACGTGGTTCCACGTAACGGGCATCACGGCGGCGGTGATCGAGGACCGCGAGGTGCTGACGGAGGCGTTGGCGGCGGCCCGCAGTGCGAAGGTGCCTGTGAGCGTCGATCTGAATTACCGCAGCAAGCTGTGGCCGGCGGACGAGGCCGGGCGGGTGATGGCGGGCGTGGTGAAAGGGGCGGAACTGCTGATCGCAGGCGAGGCCGACGCCGAAAACCTGTTCGGGGTGAAGGGAGAAAACTTCGCGGAGGTGGCGAAGAAGCTGGCCGACCGGTTCGGGGTGAAGCACGTCGCCGGCACCAAACGGACCACCCCTCTGGTGTGGCGGAACACGTTCGGGGCGGTCGGGTACGCGAACGGCGAACTGTTCGAGACGCCCACTTACGAAGTGGAAATCGTGGACCGACTCGGGGCCGGCGACGCGATGGCGTCGGGCATCATCCACGGCCTGCTCGACGGCGACTTCCCGAAGGGGTTGCAGTACGGGGCGGCGATGGGGGCGATCAAGCACACGATCCCAGGTGATCTGCCGTGGATCGATAAGCAGGAAGTGGAAGCGACGATGACCGGCCAGGGACTCAGGATCAAGCGGTGACGGTTAGCCGCGAGGCAACGCCGAGCGCGAGGCAACGGATGCAGCCATTCACATTGACTCGCTCCCAGGTCCGCGACCTCGACCGCCGGGCGACCGAGGAGTACGGCATCCCCGGTGTGGTGCTGATGGAGAATGCCGGCCGCGGGTGTGCCGAACTGCTCATGCGGCTGAACCCGGAGAAGAGGCCGACGGTGATCCTGTGCGGTCCGGGCAACAATGGCGGCGACGGGTTCGTGATGGCGCGGCACCTGGACAATGCCGGCTGGCCGGTGTGTGTGTCAGTTTCAGAGACGCGTTCTGAGACGACTTCCGAGGCGAGAGCGAACCGGATCGTTGCGGAAAAATGTGACCTTCTCATTCCACCTCGGTGTGGTGCTATTGCCCCCGACTGTTGGATCGTAGATGCCCTGTTCGGCACCGGCTTGAGTCGCGGTATCGGGTCGCCATATGACACTGTAATCGCAGCCTACAACACGTGCGAGCACTCCATTCTCGCCATCGACATCCCGTCCGGCCTCGACTGCGACACCGGCGAACCGCTCGGCCCGTGCGTAAAGGCCACGCACACCGCCACATTCGTCGCCCCGAAGCGTGGGTTCCTGAACCCGGCCTCCCGCGAGTGGACCGGCGAGGTTCACGTCATCGACATCGGCGCACCGCGGAAGCTGGTGGACGTGTACAGGAGTTGACGCATGGACGCCCTCGCCTTCCTCGACACCGTTGCCAAAGCCAAGCGGCTGCCCGTGTACGCGCTCGTCGGCGACGAGGACTTCCTCAAGCGCCGCTGCCGCGACGCCATCATCACCCTGTCCGTCGGCAAGGGGGGCGACGCCGACTTCGCCGTCAGCACTTACGCCGGCGACAAGCTCGACTTCAGCACCGTGCGGAACGACCT
>CAYMHO010000460.1:0-4299 GCA_964390195.1 uncultured Fimbriiglobus sp.
TCTGGAACGGCCCGGCCGGCCGGCGGCGGACGATGGCCGCGTTCGACGGCTTCTTGTCGCTGCGGGTCTTCCCGCCCTTGGCCAGCACCCCGGTCGGCCCCTTCGGGTGCCCGCCGCTCTTGCTGCGGCCTTCGCCCCCGCCCATCGGGTGGTCGGTCGGGTTCATGGCCATCCCGCGGTTGTGCGGCTTGCGGCCCATCCACCGCTTGCGGCCGGCCTTACCCAGGCTGATGTTCATGTGGTCGGCGTTGGACACGCTGCCGACGGTCGCCCGGCACTTGTCCGACACCTTCCGCACCTCGCCGCTCGGCAGGGTGAGGAGGGCCTGCCCCTTGTCGCGGGCGCTGAGGGTGGCGCTGCACCCGGCGCTGCGGCACATCTGCCCGCCCCGCCCGGGGGTGAGTTCGATGTTGTGGATGGCCAGCCCGAGCGGGATCTTGGACAGGGGCATGCAGTTGCCCGGCTTCGGCTCGACCCCCTCGTTCCCGCTCTGCACCACGTCGCCCGCCTTCATCCCGTCCGGGGCGAGGATGTACGCCTTCGTCTTCGTCTCGTCCTTGTACTCGATGAGGGCGACGCGGGCGCTGCGGCACGGGGCGTACTCGACGCTCACCACCACCGCCTCGACGCCGTCCTTCTTCCGCTTGAAGTCCACCACCCGCATCATCTGCTTGTGGCCGCCCCCGCGGAACCGGCTGGTGACGATCCCCTGGAAGTTCCGCCCGCCCGTCTTCCGCGCCCGCACCAGCAGCGGCTTGTACGGGGCGTTCACCTTCGGGGTGGTGCAGTCGGCGAAGTCCGACACGCTCCCGCCGCGGCGGCCGGCGGAGGTCGGGTTGTAGTTCCGAATACCCATGTCTTGAGCTCTCAGCGGTCGGCTTTCAGGGTTCAGCCGGAAAGCCGTCCGGTCGCGTTCTGGGATTCCGCCTCGCGTTCACTCCGGCTGACAGCTGACCGCTGACAGCCGACCGCTCCCCGTTAGAAGAAGTCGATCTTGTCTTCCTTGTTGAGCGTCACCACCGCCCGCTTCCAGTCCGCCTGCTTCCCTTCCTTCTGCCGGAAGCGGACGGTCTTGCCCTTGCGGACCTGGGTGCGGACGGCCTCCACCCGCACGTTGAACAGCTCCTGCACGGCGGCCGTGATCTGGTTCTTGTCGGCCAGCATGTGCACTTCGAAGGCGTACGCGTTCTGCTTGGTGACGGCCAGCGTCCCCTTCTCGGTGACGAGCGGGCGGAGGATCACCTGGTGCGGGCGGAGGTCGAACCCGGCCTCGCCGTGCACGCACGGCTTGCGGGATTCGAGTCGCCGCACGTACTTCTTCGGGTGTGGTCGAGTGCGAGCCATCTGTGTTCACCCCGTCACTGCGTTCCGGGTTCCAGTTAGTGCCGTGGTTACTTCTTCGCCCGCAGGGCTTCGAGCGCGGCCCGGGTCAGCACCAGCCGCTTCTGCTTGAGCACCACGAAGGCGTTGAACTCGGCCTCGGGCAGCACCTTCACGCCTTCGATGTTCCGCCCGCTCTTGTACACCGCCGCGTCCATCCCGGCGGTGCCGATGAGGACGGTGGTGTCGAGCAGGGTGACGTCCTTCTCGACGTTCTGCTCGACGTTGTTCTCCACCTTCGTCACCACCTTGGTGCCCACCTTGATGGCCTTCAGCACCCCGGCCATCTCCTTCGTCTTCGGCCCGGTCAGGGCGAAGTCGTCCACCACCACGCACTCGCCGTCGGCGAACTTGCTCAGGAGCGCCATGCGGGTGGCCGCCCGGACGGCCTTCTTCGGCAGGTGGTACTCGTAGTCGCGGGGCTTCGGCCCTTTGGCCGTGCCGCCGCCCACCCGCTTGTTCGTCCGCTTCGTGCCCACCCGCGCGTTGCCGGTGCCCTTCTGGCGGAACAGCTTCTTGGTGCTGCCGGCCACCTGGCCCCGCCGCAGGGTGCTGTGCGTGCCCGCCCGGGCGTTCGCCCGGTACATGAGCACCACGTCGTGCAGCAACTGGCGGTTGATCGTCCCGCCGAACTCGGCCGGGTCGATGCTCACCGTCCCCACCTCGGCCCCGGCCTTGTTCACCACTTTCACGGTGATCGGCCCGGACACCTCCCGCACGAGCGGGTTGGACGCGGGGGCGGGAACGGCGGGGCCGTTCACACCGGCAGTCGTTTCGGCCATTGTGCTACCTCTCTGCCTCTACATGTCCGCCGGCGTTGGCTCGGCGGGCGGGCCGTCCGCTTTGCAGCGGGCGGGGCGGTGTTGCCGGCCGGAGGGGGAGTCGCTCACCCCTGCCACAACCTTTCGGTTGGCCGACGGCCCCGAGGCCCGATCAGAGTTCCGTCACCAAAACGAACCCGTCGCGGGGCACTGGCTCCGCGACGGGCGGATTATTTTGATATCGCGTCCCGGCCGGCTGTCAAGCCTCCGGCTTACCCTTTCGCCCCGATCACCCGGATTTTGATGTCCACACCTGGCGGCAGGCTGAGGCCCTTGTTCAGCGCCTCGATGGTCTTGGCGGTCGGCTGGAGGATGTCGATCAGCCGCTTGTGGGTGCGGATCTCGAACTGCTCGCGGCTCTTGCGGTCGATGTGCGGGCTCCGCAGCACCGTGTACCGTTCGATGCGGGTGGGCAGCGGGATCGGGCCGTGCACTTCGGCCTGGGTGTTCGTCGCCACCTGCACGATCTCGGCCGCCGTGCGGTCGAGGATCTCGTGGTCGTAGCCTTCCATCCGGATGCGGATTCGCTCGCTCGGTTTCTTCGCCACTGGCCGTCTCCCGGTGACAAGGCACGCCGTAATTTCGGGAAGGTTTTAACATAAGGACTTGACGCCCCCCGTCAAGGGAGTCACTCGCGGAACCGCCCCCGCCGGGGTATCATTTGGCAAGGCGGACGGAGTCGAGACCGTTCCCGGCCACCCACTTCACCGCCAAGAGTCACCCCCATGCGACACACCTTCCCCCTCGTCGCCCTGCTCCTCGTGGCGTCCGGGGCCGTCGCCGGCCCGCCCACCTCGCCCGTCCGCCGTGGCCCGCCCATCGACCTCGTCGCCGCCCCGCCGCTCGTCCCTACCCCCGTCCTGTTCCCCGTCTGGCGCGGCGGGTACTGGGGCAACCCGTACTGGGGCGGGTTCTACGGCAACCCGTACTGGGGTGGGTTCCCCCAGCCGCCGGTGGTGATCGTGCCGCAACCGGTGGTCGTCCCCCCGCCGCCGAACCCGATCCGCCAGGCCGAAGACGCCGACCGTGCCGCCGCCACCGCCGCCGCCAACCTGACGCTCGAGCTGCCCGCCGCCGGCGAGGTGTGGGTGAACGACGAGAAGCAGCCGTCGTCCGACGAGAAGGCCCGCACCCTCGCCTCGCCGCTGTTGCCGCTCGGCCGCGAGTTCACGTTCAATATCCGCGGCCGGTGGGTGGAGGGGAACACCACCTACGAGACGCGGCAGACGAGCACCGTGCGGGCGGGCGAACGCGGCAAGTTGACCGTGTACGCCGGCACGCCGGTGAAGTAGCTGTTGGTGAACCGGCGGCGTGAGCCGCCTGGGTTCGTATCCTCACCCGCGGGCTCCCACCCGCGGTTCACCTGATGGACTCCCCCATGCCGCGACTGCTTCCGCTGCTGACGCTTCTCCTGGCCGCTGTCCCGCTCGTCGCCGAGGATCCGAAGAAGGACGCGAAGGACCGCTACGAGACCCGCAAGAAGTACGACCCGGACGGGATCAACAAGTTCTACCTCGGGCGGCAGATCGCCCAGGTGATGGGGTACGCCGGGGCGAGTTGGCTGGAGCGGTCGGAACGCGAGAAGGAGGAAGACCCGGCCAAGCTGATCGAAGCCCTGGCCATCAAGGACGGCATGGTGGTGGCCGACGTGGGGGCCGGCAGCGGGTACCACAGCTTCCGCATCGCCCCGCTGGTGGGGGCCAAGGGGAAGGTGCTGGCGGTGGACATCCAGCAGGAGATGCTCGACCTGATCACCGCGCGGGCGAAGAAGGAGAAGGTGACGAACGTCGAGACCGTGCTGGGCACCGACAAGGACCCGAAACTGCCCGAGGGGAAGGTCGATCTAATCTTCCTGGTGGACGTGTACCACGAGTTCGAGCACCCGTACGAGATGACCGAGAAGATGGTGGCGGCGCTGAAGCCGGGCGGGCGGCTGGTGTTCGTCGAGTTCCGGATGGAAGACCCGAAGGTGCCGATCAAACTGGTCCACAAGATGAGCGAGCGGCAGGTGGTCAAGGAGATGGCCGAGTTCCCGGTGCTGGAACACACCAAGACGTACGACAAGCTGCCGTGGCAGCACGTGGTGATTTTCACGAAG
>CAYMHO010000461.1:0-3071 GCA_964390195.1 uncultured Fimbriiglobus sp.
CCGACCGACCCGCCGATCAACCCGACGCCGATGATGGTGAGTTGGTCGAACGGCATCGGTGGCGGGGTGCGAGTGGGAGTTAGGGGAATGATAAGAATCTTCACGGCGAGCGACAGCGAGCCTGGGTGAACCTGCCGAGGCTCGCTGTCGCTCGCCGCGAAGAGTCGTTACCATTGTCCCATGCTCCCTTTCGTGCCCCGCATCGGTCCGCTCGGTCGCGTCAGTCGGCGCGCGTGGCTCGCGCTCGGGTTGGGGGCACTGGCGGCACCGGCGTTCGCCAACAAAGCCGCGATCAAGCCGCGGGCGAAGCGGGTGCTGGTGGTGTTCACGCCGGGCGGGGTGAGCCAGCTCGAAACGTTCGACCCGAAGCCGAACGCCCCGGAGGAAGTCCGCGGGGCATTCGGCACCATTCCCACCGCCGTGCCCGGTCTGCGGTTCGGGGAACACTTGCCGAAGCTGGCGAAGTTGGCCGACAAGTTCGCCGTGGTGCGCTCGGTCAGTCACGACGACCTCGACCATGGGTCGGCGTGCTACCTGTCGCTCACCGGCCAGTTCCACCCGCGGAAGTCGTCCAACCCGTCCGTGTCGCCGACCGACTTCCCCACGCTCGGGGCCATCGTGCAGCGCTTGCGACCAAGCGACACCTTCCCCCGCTCGGCGGCCTACCTGAACGGCCCGGTGTTGTTGCCCGAGATTCCCGGCCCAGGCAACAACGGCGGCTTCCTCGGACGGGGTTGCGACCCGCTGACGGTGAGTGATCCGACCGAGGCCGATCAGTTCGCGGCGGGGTTGGCACTGCCGGGTGAGGTGAACCTGGATCGGCTCGACGCACGGAAGGAACTGCTCGGCAAACTCGATCGCGCCGCCGCCGACAACTACCGCGAATCGACGCGGTCGGCGTTCGACCTGCTGCACACGAGGCGGGTGCGGGAGGCGTTTGACCTGAGCCAAGAAAGCGAGAAGACGAAGGACGCCTACGGCCGGCACCGCTCCGGGCAGAGCTGTCTGTTGGCTCGAAGACTGATTGAAGCCGGCGTGCCGTGGGTGACGGCGTTCTTCAACCACACCATCCGCGGGCAGGACAAATCCGAAGTCACCGACGAGTACGGCTGGGACACGCACAACGACATCTTCGTGGCGCTGAAGGACCACCTGCTGCCTCGGTTCGACCAGTCGTTTACCACGCTGCTGACCGATCTGGAAACTCGCGGGCTGTTGAAGGACACGCTCGTCTGTTGCCTCGGCGAGTTCGGCCGTGCCCCAAAGGTGGCACTGGAGAAGAACTTCACCGGCACCGCCCCCGGCCGCAAGCACTGGGGCGGGTGCTACTCGGTGCTGTTCGCGGGGGCGGGCGTGACCGGCGGGGCGGTGGTCGGCTCGTCCGACAAACAGGGCGCGTACCCGCAGGCCGACCCGCTCACGCCGGGGGATTTGTTCGCCACCCTCTTTCACGCCATCGGCATCGACCCGGCCGGGCACTACACCGATCTCGCCGACCGCCCGTACCGGGTGGCGACGGGCGAGCCCATTCGCGGCCTGTTCTAACGAACCGCGACCGCGAGGGAGCGGGGTTTGAATCACCCGCTCCCTCGCGGTCGCGGCTCGTTGCGTAAGCTACCCCACTCCCGTCGGTATCCCCTCCACCCCTTCCCCGAGACGTCTCCATGAACCGCTGGCTCTGCCTGCTGGCCTTCGTCATCCCGTCCGTCGCTCACGCCGACGACTGGCCGCAGTGGCTCGGGCCGGATCGCGACGGCGTGTGGAAGGAGACCGGCATCCTCGACAAATTCCCGAAGGACGGGCCGAAGAAGCTGTGGACCGCGAAGGTGGGCGGCGGGTACTGCGGACCGTCGGTGGTGGGCGATCGCGTCTATGTGATGGACGTGTCGGGCAGCGGGGCCGAGCAGAAGGAGCGGGTATTGTGCCTGGACACGAAGGACGGGTCCGAGGTGTGGAAGCACGAGTACGCCTGCCCGTACGGCAAGGTCGGCTACCCGGCCGGGCCGCGGTGCACCCCGCACGTGGACGGCGAGCTGGTGTACACCGTCGGCACGATGGGCGACCTGTTCTGCCTGAAGGCGAAGGACGGGAAGGTGGTGTGGCAGAAGAACTACGTGAAGGACTTCGAGGCGAAGGTGCCCATCTGGGGGTTCGCCTCGCACCCGGCGGTGTACGGCGACCTGCTCATCTGCGTGACCGGCGGGACGAAAGACAACCTGGTGATCGCCTTCGACAAGAAGACCGGCACACAGAAGTGGGCGGTCGAATCGACGCAGGCCGATTGCGGGTACGCGGCGGTCATGGTGTACGAGTTCGGCAAGACGAAGACGGCGGTGGTGTGGCACGGGGCGGCGGTGCTGGGCCTCGACCCGGACACCGGCAAGCGGCTGTGGAAACAGGACTTCAAGACGAACTACGGCCTGACCGCCCCGACGCCGATGAAACTCGCCGGCGACCGCCTGTTCGTCACCGCGTTCTACGAGGGGCCGATGATGCTGAAGGTGGCCGACAACAAGGTGAGCGTGGAGTGGAAGGGCACCGGCAAGAGCGAGAAACCGGAGGGCACCGACAAGTTGCACAGCATCATGCCGACGCCGTACATCCAGGACGGGCACATCTACGGCGTGTGCAGCTACGGCGAGCTGCGGTGCCTGACCGCCGACAAGGGCGAGCGGGTGTGGGAGACGCGGACGCCGACCGTCGGCAAGAAGGGCGAGGAGGGCAAACCGACCCGCTGGGGCAACGCCTTCCTGACGCCGAACGGCGACCGCTTCTTCCTGTTCAACGAGCAGGGCGAGTTGCTGATCGCCAAACTGACGCCGAAGGGGTACGAGGAGATCGACCGGGCGCTGATCGTGAAGCCGACGAACAAGCTGGCCGGCCGCCCGGTGGTGTGGGTCCACCCGGCCTATGCGGGGAAGAAGATGTACGTGCGGAACGACCAGGAGCTGGTCTGCGTCGACCTGGCGAAGTGATGGGACCGGGAGCGGGGGGGGGGGGGGGGCCCGGCACCCCCCCCCCCCCCCCCGCCCCGGCGGCGGGGGTGGCCCCGGGTGCCCCCCCCCCCCGGC
>CAYMHO010000461.1:3081-4271 GCA_964390195.1 uncultured Fimbriiglobus sp.
GTGGGTGTCGGCGCGCCCGGCTGGGCTTCTGCTGACCAGACCGCCCCCCCCGCCGCGCCCGGTTCCGGTTGTCACCGCTGGTACACGCCCCAGCGGTACTGCCCGGTCCACGGGTTGTACGCCGCCCCGGCGGTGGTCGTCCGCCCGGTGAACGGGTTGTACTGCTGCTGTACGCGGGTCTGGGTGCCGGTCCACGGGTTGGTGGTAGCGGCCGTCCGCCCGGCCGCCCCGGTGTACGGGTTGACGTAGCTGCTGCTCGCCCCGTACCGCCCGGTGAACGGGTTGTACCCGGCCTTGTTCTGGTACACGTTGCCGGTCCACGGGTTGTACCCGCCGCTCACCCCCACCTGGGCGGACGCCGCCCCCGCCGCCAGGAACAGCACGGTCAACGCGATCGTCACACGTCTCGCGGTCATGGCCGTCCTCCGGTGGGGGGTGTCACTTCTCGGCCTTCTTTTCCGCCTTCTTCGGCTTGAGCGTCGGCTTGCCCACGTCGTTCAGGTCCAGGCTGCCCCGCAGGTTCAGGTCGGACCCCGGCTCCTTGCCCTCGTCCACCGTGTAGAAGTAGATGGTGTTGGTGGAGTTATCCACCACCAGCAGGTTGGTCACCTCGGTCTGGACGACCGTGTACTTCGGCCCGCCGGCGGGCGCGGCCGGGGCGGCCGGCGCCTGCGCCTCGGCGAACCGGAACACGCTCAGGGCCAGCAGCCCGGCCACCGCCACCCCCGCCACGATCCAGCCGATCGATTTCCCGCGCATGAGGAACCCCCCAGGTGCGAACGCGTCCGGCCCGGCGGTGCGACCCCCGCACCCGCGGCCGGCGGCTGCCGATGTGAAGCACTCGAACACCAGTAGGGTAGACACCGGCGAGTGTGAGTGAGGCGAAAAAATGGAACCGCGCCCGGGGGAGCGGGTGGGGGGTCCCGCCCGCTCCCCCGGGCGCGGTTCCAGGCGTTGGGGTCACTTCACCTTCCCGCCCGGCAGTTTGCCGAACGTGTCGAACAGCCGCACCAGGGAGTTCATCAGTTTCTTCAGGTCGCCCTCGTGCAGGCTCTCGTTCGGGGCGTGGGCGTTGCTAGCCGGGTCTTCGATGCCGAGCAGTAGGGCCGGCGCCCCGCCGAACAGTTGCGCCAGCGGGCCGACGAACCCGATGCTCCCGCCGCACCCGATGGCCACCGGGTCGCGGTCGA
>CAYMHO010000462.1:0-4268 GCA_964390195.1 uncultured Fimbriiglobus sp.
CGCGTGTTTTCCGATGTGACGCCGATCGCGTTTCCCTTTTCGATGCCGATTACCATCGATCCGCCGCACGCTCCCGTCCACCCCGCTGCCCAGGGTGGTGACGGCGTCCGACACCACCCGCCCGAGGATGTCGTAGGTGAGGGTGTGCGTGCTGCCGTTGCGGTCGGTGGTGACGAGCGGCTGGCCGAGGGCGTTCACCAGCACGGTTTCTTGCTGCCCACTGCTCGCCGACCCCGAACTCGGGTCGGGCCACTTGGTCGCTCCCACGAGGTCGTTCGAGTCCAGCCCGTGGCCGCCCCCCTGCGTCACCCCGTACACCCACTCGGTCGTCTGCCCGCCCCCGCCGGTCAGCTTGGCCGTCAGACTGGTCATGCCGGCCGCGCCGTACGTGTACTCGGTCGTCTTGTCGTCGGCGTCGGACACGGTGCCGTCCACGTAGTTCTCGACGGTCGTCAGCACCCGCCCCATCAGGTCGTAGGTGGTGCGGCCCTCGATCGCCTTCGCGTCGGTCACCTTCCACGCCCGCCCGGCCGAATCGTAAACCGTGGACTGCACCAGCACGGTGTCGCTGCGGCTGGGCACCGACCCCGGCCGCGTCCACGCACTCCCGCCATTGGTGCCCACGTTCACGCTGTCCGTCAGGCGGTTCGCCAGGTCGTAGTAGGCGGCCGAGAAGTACACGCGGGTGGCGGTGGTGCCGAGGGCGCCGGTGGCGGAGGCCGTGTGCATCCGCTCGCGGGTGACGCTCAGGATGGCCCGCGAACCGGCGTCGTAGGTGGTCTCCCCCTGCGACAGCACGATGTCGCCCGCCACGTCGTCGGCGTCGGAATAGCCCGAGTCCCCACCGCCGTCGGTGCTGTAGACGGTGATCGCCCGCCCGAGGGAGTCGTAGGCGTATTTGGTGACGAAGCCGCCGGGGGCACTGGCCTTCAGCGTCAGCCCGCGGAGGTCGTACCACGTCTGGCTGGTGAGCGCGTAGCTGCTCACGCTGCCGGAGGACGGATCGACGCTCCACACCTCCGACTTGTACACCCGCCCCAGCTCGTCGGTGCTGACCGTCCCCTTCGCCCGCAGGAGGGACGACGACGGGCGGTCGGGCACCCCGTCACTGTTGCCGTCGGAGAGGCTGACGGTGTCCCCGTCGTAGCTCTCGCTCACCACCGCCGTGCCCAGGTTGTCGTACTCGGTGTAACTGAGCGGGCGGTTGACGGAAGTGGACTCGCTCGCCTCCACCCCACTCTTGCTGCCGACCGGCCGGTTCCGCCAGTCGTACCACGTCTGGCTCACGCGGTCCGCCGCCGACCCGCCGGGATACGAAGTCTGTTTGGTGACGTTCGAGTCGCCCGCCCCGCCGCCGTCGTACTCGACCTCGCTCACCTTCACCATGTTCGTGCCGGCCAGGTTGTCCACCGCCCAGAAGCCCGTGGTGGGGGTGTCGTCGGTGCCCACCCAGGTGCTCGTCACCCGCCCGAGGGCGTCCGTCTCGGTGCGGGTGATCGTCCCGGCCGCGCTCACCGACTTATTCGCCTGCCCCTGCTTGCCGTACCCCTGCTCGGTGCGGTAGCGGTGGGTGCCCAGGGTGCCGATGTTGGCTGCGGTCGAGTACGTCACCCCGGTCAGGTCGAAGTAGGTGTCGGTGTGCGTCGTCTGCCCGGCCGCGTTCCGGTACGTGCGGGTGAGCGACTGGATGCTCGACACGCTCTCGGTGCCGGTCGGCCGGCCGCTGGAGGTGTTCGGCGTCGCGCTCATGGTGAGCGTTTCGGAGTACCCGCCGGCCCGGTCGTCGCGGGACACCACCGTCGGCCCGGTGGTCGTGCTGCCCGTCCACCCGGCGTAGGTGCGGACCGCCTTGTTGATGTCGTCGAACACGGTGTACGTGATCTGCCCGAGCGGGTCGGTCCTCTTGGTCGTCCGCCCGAGCGAGTCCACCTCGAACGTGCTGACGAGGTGCAGTCCGGCCCCCGACGGCGTGCTCCACCCGCTCGGCAGGTTGGCGAAGTCGCCCGTGTTCGCCGTGTTCACGTCGGCGATCACCTTCACCACCGCCCCGGTTTGTGGGTCGTAGGCGGTGTAGCCGAGCACCCCGGCCGCGTCCTTCTCCCACGACCGCCGCCCGACGGCGTCGAACACCACCACCGAGGTCGTCGCCGCGTTCGGCCCGTTCTGGGCGGTGGTGACGGTCGGCAGCGTCGTCGTCACCGACGCGACTTGCGCACTGCTCCCCTGCCAGGTGTAGGCGTAGCTGGTGGTCTGCCCGCCCGTCCCGTTGGTGTTGCGGTACTGGGTCGAACTGGCCACGTGGTAACGGGTCTGGCCGTTCGCCGTCCGCCCGATGTAGGTGGTGTCCGATTGCGGGATGGCCGTGCCGCCGGTGCCACGCTGAACGGCGGTGCTCTTCACATACCCGTTCACGTCCCCGGCGGTCGAGGTGGTGGCGGTGGTGCTGGTGGCGTAGGTGGTGGTCGAGATGACGCCGTCGCCCGAGCGGAGGTGGGTGGCGCTCGACCCGCTCCACCCGACCAGGTCGGACAGGCTCTCGTCGTACCCGCTCACCGCCGACGGGCTGGCCCGCAGGACCACCCGCCCGGTGCTGTCGTACTTGGTGTACGTCAGCCACGCCTTGCCGGTGCTCGGCTCGGTGACGACCGACAGCAGTTCCTGCCCCCACTGGTTCGCGTAGCTCACCTTCGTGCTGCCGTCGTCCAGGGTGACCCCCACCTTGCTCGCCCAGTCGTTCACCCCACTCCCCGGACTGGCCTTCACCGCGTAGTACACGGCCGACGTGCCGAACCCGCCCGCACACGCGCTGCACCCGTCCCCCGCCCGCACCACCTCCGTCGCCCGCTGGCTGGTGCTGTCGTACTCCAGGGCCACGTCCGAATAGTCCGCCAACTGGGCGTCGGTCAGCGAGGTGAGTGCCGTGCTCGGGTAGTCGGCCTTCGCCCGCGCCACCGCCCGCGCCCCCAGGTGGTACTTCAGCCCGCCCGCGTACCCCGTCCCGCCGGTGCTCGTGTAGTACCGGTTGAACGTCTCCTCCAGGGTGTTCCCCGACGCGTCCTTCTCGACCGTCGTCTCCAGCACCTTGTCCGCCCCGAGGGTGGCGTAGGTGAACTCGGCCACCCGCACGGTGCCGAAGCTGCCCCCGCTCGGCTTCCGCCGGCGGGTGACGCTGGTCATGTAGCCCGACCCGTCGTAGGCCCACACCAGGCTCTCCACCGCCCCCGTCGGGTCGGTGATCTGCGTCTCCGTCGGCCGCCCGCTCCCGTCCCAACTGACCGTGTCGGCCGAGTTCCCGGCCGCGTCCGTCCGCTTCTTCAGCCGCCCCGCCCGCCCCGTCGGGGTGCCCGACCCGAAGTCGTAGAAGTACAGCGTCGCCCCCTGCCCGTCGGTCAACTCCAACTCGCCCGTGCTGGAGTTCTGCACGAGGGTGGCCGGGTGGCCGAACGGGGTGGTGTACGTGCCCCCGCTCGGCCCGTCGAACCACAGGGCCGACCCGGCCCCGTCGATCATGGCGACCTTCGTCCCGCCCGCCTGCTGCGTCAGCCGCGGCTGGCCGGTCACCGTCACCCCCAGCCCGGCCTTCACCAGACTGTCCGCGTACCCGGTCGCATTGGTGAACTGGAGGGCGGTGCCGCCCACCCCCGCGGCCGCCGCCGAACTCACCCCGCCGCCGATCCCGGCGAGCAGGGTGACCCCGACCGCCCCGTCGTCCCGCACCCCGCCCGCCTTCGCCCCGGTGGCCGGTGCGGCCCCCTCCGCCCCGGCCGCCGCCACCGGCCCGCACCCGCCGCACAGGGGGTCGTAGGGGCGGTAGCCGGCACTGGCCGTGGGGAACCCGCCGGGCGGGGAGACGAGCAGGAAGCCGGGCGAGTTGCCCGTCTGGAACCACGAGTCGCCCAGGTAGTCGCCGTTCAGGAAGTACATGCCGGCGGCCAGGTCGAGCGGGTTGACGGTGAGCGTGGCGGCCGCGTACCCGGCGGTGCCGGTGGGCGCCAGGGTGGCCGTGCCGAGCGTCTTCGACGCCGGCCCGCTGACCGAGAACCGCACCTGGCCGGTGGGCGTCTGCATGCCGTTGCCCGGCACCCCGTCGGACACGGTGGCGGACAGGGTGAGGGTGCCGCCCGTCTCCGCCGACCCGCTCGTGGACACCGTCACCGCCACCGTGTCCGGGTCGTTGCTGCCGGCCACGAACAGCCCGCCGGTGAATCCCGTCCCGAAGGGGGTGTACGGACTCATCGGGGCGGCCAGTTCCGTCGAGGTGTCACCCG
>CAYMHO010000463.1:0-4261 GCA_964390195.1 uncultured Fimbriiglobus sp.
CGTTGTACTCCCCGCCGCTCACGTGGATCTCCAGCGTGCGGGCGTTGCGGAACGGGACGATGCCGGGGTCGAGGCGGTGGACGAGCGCGCCGAGGGAGAGGAAGTCGAGGCCGGCGCCGGCCGGCGGGACGGTCAGGGCGGACATGGAAGCTCCGAGGAACACGGTGCGGGAGAGCACTGATTCGTTACGGAGCGACGTGCGGAACGGCGAGCGGCGGCCGTGAGGCCGCTGTCGGCGGAAACGGCCCGCTCACGCGGGCCGCTCGCCGGGTTGCCTCACACGTCCTTCTTCGAGTAGCCCACCAAGCCCACCACCCCGCCGGCGGCGGCCACCGCCAGGCAGACGCCGATCACCCACATCACCCGCGTCGGGTCGAAGTTGCCCCGCAAGGTGGTGCGGAGGGTGGTGACCAGCCCCGCCCCGCTGGGGAACGGCGACGGCAGGAACGACACCAGGAACAGGCCGCCGAACAGCACCAGCCAGAACAGGGTGGTGCCGATGACCGTGCCGTTCGCCATCGCCCCGACCGTCACCCCCCAGGCGATGACCGCCGCCAGGACGGCCGCCGCCACCGCGATGCCGACCGCACACCCGGCGAGCGACAGGTCGGGTTCGAGCAGGTAGTGGTAGGCGGTCAGCACCCCACCCGACAGCACGGCGAACGCCGCCAGCAGCACCACCGACCGGGCGTGCCACTTGGCCGCGAAGTACTGCCGGCGGCTGATCCCCCGCGACAGGATGCTGTCGGCCACCGTGCCCCGCTCGCCGCTCACCGCGTGCACCGCCACCAGCGACACGAACGCCAGGGTGACGATGCCGAGCGTGCCGAGCAGGACGCCGGTTTGTTCGGACGCCGACTGCACCAGCCCGACCTCGCGGTGGATGCCGAACTTGTACAGCCCGTACCCGACCGCCGTGACCACCGCCACGATCACCCACAGGCGGAACAGCCAACTGTGGAACGTCTGCCGCAGGTCGGTGCGGAGGACGGCGAAGTACGGCAGCAGTTGGTTGAACCGCGGGGCGGCGGGGGCGGTCGGGGTGGCGGCGACGTCCATCGAATCGTCCTCGTGCCTGTACCCGGGGTCAACGTCCCCGGTCCGGCCGGCCTCGACGGAGGCCGGCGACAACCGCGGGCCGGCTACCGCCCCGCCCCGTGCGTCGCCGCGTGTTCGGCCAGGATCTCCCGCTGGCGGCGAACCGACGCCGGGTGCTTCTGCCCGTCCTTGTGAGGCATGCGGATGACGGTCTCGGTGTCGGCCCCGGGCACCCGCGCGCTCCGCACCGGCACCACCCGGTCCGACAGCCCGAACATCCACCCGTCGCCGATGATGGTGTGGACACGCACCCCGTCGCCGAACGGCATCTCCCGCACCGCGTCGAGCAGCCAGTTGTCCGGGCGGAGCAGGTCCAGGCTGTTCGGCACCCGCCGGCGGGCGTCGCGGCGGATGGCCCCGGGGTTGTCGTCCTGGATCTGCTTGTACGCCCGCTCCACTTCGTCCGGGTAGCGGATGAGCCGCGAGCCGAGGCGGAACAGCAGGTTGCTGGCCGGGGTGCCGCCGTCGAACGGGCCGGCGATGAACGTCACCGTCTTCACGTACGGCAGCGGCTCGTAGAAGAACTGGCGGCGGAGGGACTCGCGGGTGCGGGCGGTGAGCACCATCTGGTCGAACGGGGTACACGAGAACGCGTCCCACAGCCGATCGCCCGACGAGGTGACGCACAGCCGCGCCACCGGCCCGCCCAGGCTGTAGCCGATGACCGCCCACGCCCGCACCGCCGGGTCGGCCCCGGCGGGGTCGCTCACCCGCACGAACTGCTCGCCCTGCTCCCGCAAGTCGGCCGCCGCCTCCAGGTACTCCCCGCCGGTGGCGTAGCGGAAGAACATCGCCTGGAACGATTTGTTGAAGGTGGGGTCGGCCCGCAGCTCGTTGAGCGTGTCCAGCCAGGTGACGTTGTCCGACTTCGCCCCGTGGACGAACACCACCGGCAGGGTGCCGGGGCGGTACGGCTCGAACCCGGTCAAGCGGTTGTAGTCGGGGTCGCGGGCCGGGTTGAGGAACGGGGCGAGGTACCGCCGGTCGCCCATCTGCTTGGCCAGCTTGCCCGCGTAGGCGAGCGGGGCGGACAGGTCGCGGGCGAGCGGGCGGACCTGCCCGCCGAGGGTGACCGTGTCCGCGTGCGAGGCGTCGTGCAACTCCAACACCGGGGTCGGGTCGGTCTGCAACACGGCGGTCAAGGTGATCGGCCGCGGGAGCGAGCTGAACCGCCCGGCCTCCCCGCGGAGGCCGGCGTCCCTGCTGATGCCGATCAGCGGCACCCCCCAGCCGGGGCAGGTGTGGTGACTCTTCAGGTACTCCTTCACCCGCACCTCGGAGGTGGCGTGCAACTCGCCCACCTCCTCCGGGTACCACGTCATGCCGACGTACCGCACGGGGATCGTCACCCGGCCGGACGGCGTGTCCACCGTCAACCCGTGCTGCGGGTGCAGGCGGCCGGAGGCGAGTGCGTCGTTCACCAGGCGGGTGAGGGATCGTTGGTACGCGGACGTGGCCGGCGTGTCAGCCTGGTCGGGGCAGTGTGCGAGAACGGTGTCGAGATCGGACGGCGGTGGCGGTGGCGTCGGCGCGGTGACGTGACGGTGCCCGACCGCCTGACAGCCGATCAGGGGCAGGACCGCGAGCAGAAAGAGTACCGCCGTCCGCATATCCCGACCCCGGTGAGATCCGTCTCGTGTGGGTGTGCCGGGAATCATCGAACCGCGGGCGGCAAGGAATGTACGGGCGGTGCCGGCGACGGGCGAACTGGGGACGAAGGCGGGACGGGATGTGCGGGTGGGAGCGATTTGACACTCTTTTCACCGCGAGCCGTGCGAGCGCCCAGGCGGTGGGCGCTCGCACGGCTCGCGGTGAAGGACAGACCACCGTCGCCTCACGCCGCCTGCTTCTGCTCTTGGCTCATGCCGGCGATCCACGAGTCCAGGCGGGCCTGCATGTCGTGCTCGCTCACCTCCTCGACGTGCGTGCCGAGCGTCCACTTGTGCCCGAACGGGTCGATCACGCTGCCCGTGCGGTCGCCCCAGAACTGGTCCTCGACCGGCTTGTCCACCGTCGCCCCGGCCTTCACCGCCTGGGCGAACGCGGCGTCCGCGTCCGGCACGTAGATCATGAACCCGGCCGGCGAGCCGCCGAGCGACAGCGGCGACTTGCTCCCCCACATCGGGTTCTCTTCGCCGATCATCACCTTCGAGTCGCCGATCCGCACCTCGGCGTGGCAGACGCTGCCGTCCGGCATGGTCAGCTTGCACGTCTCGACCGCGCCGAACGCCTCCTTGTAGAAGGCGATGGCCGCGTGCGCGTCCCTGGCGATCAGGTACGGGGTGACGGAGTGGTAGCCGGGCGGGGTGGTCGGGACGGCCATGACGGCATCCTGTGAGATGAGGTGTGCGGGGCGATTAGTGGACATAATACCACTTAATCGGGGAAATGCAACTCTGTTCAGTATCACTCAGGCGAGCCGGGCGAACCCCCGCTGCTCCTCCTTCTCCACCAGGTCGAGGTAGGCCGTCTCCGTCTGCGCCCCGACGCTCCGCACGCTCACCAGCGTCACCTTGTTGTCGAAGAACGTCTGGAACACCATGGCCAGCACGCCGGTGTTCCCCACGTCGTCCACCAGCTTCAGTTCCAACCGCCGGTGCCTCATGCTCGCCTGGATCACCTCTTTCATCGCCTTCACCTGGGCAACACTCTTGGTGATACTCTTCTGGTCGCCCTCCAGGTCCAGCTCGTAGTGGTTCTTGCGGATGCGGCCCTTCAGCTCTTGCAGCGACCCGTGGAAAATCAGGTGCCCCTTGTTCAGCACGGCGGCGTGGTTGCACACCTCGTCGATGTCCGACAGGTTGTGCGAGCTGAGGATCATCGACTTCTCGGACGCCAGCGTCTTGATCAACTCCAGCATGCCCCGGCGGGCTTCCACGTCGAGGCCGTGCGTCGGCTCGTCCCAGATGAGCAGGTCGGGGTCGTTGATCAGGCTGGACGCGACGGCCAGGCGGGCGGTCATGCCCGGCGTGAAGTTGGAGATCTTCTGCCCCGACTGCGGCAACAGGTCCACCGCCCGGATCAACTTGGCCAGTTTCGGCTTCCGCGACTCGCGGGTCATCCCGAACAGCCGGCCGATGTAGTCGAGGTACTCGATGGGGGTGAGGTCGCGGGGGAACTGCGGGTTGGTGGGGATGTACCCGATGCGGCGGCGGAGGTCGGC
>CAYMHO010000464.1:0-4235 GCA_964390195.1 uncultured Fimbriiglobus sp.
GGTCACGCTCGGGGCTTGCTTGGCCGACAGGCTGGCGGCGGTGGGCACGCCGGCGGGCACCGCCGTGGCGACCGGCTTCGACGGTTCCGGGTCGAACGGCAGCGGCTTGGGTGCGGGCGGGTTTCGTTCCGTCGTCACCATCGGGCCGCCGGGCGTCGGCAGCGGGTCGGGTGGGGTCAACTTGACCGGTTCGGTCCTGGGCACTTCCGGCAGAGGAGCGGGCACGCCGCCCGACTTCGGCTGTTCCGGTTCAGTACCTCCGGCCGGGCGGACGCCGCCGTCGAACAGCTTAGGCTTGGGCGGCGCCGCGACCGGAACCGGGGCCGCGGCCGGCGGGTTGTAGACCTGCGGGGCGGGGGCGGTGGCCGGCGGGGTACTCGGGGTGATGGTCCCGGCGTAGTACTTCGGGGCGGGTGGGGGCGGGGTCTGTGCCACCGCGGCCCCGGCGATCCCGACGGCGAAAGCCGTCACGGTCGCCCACTTCGTCCAGAGTTGTAGTCGGGTACGCACGGTTCGGTCCCCCTGAAACAAATTCGCCGCCGGCGTGAGGCCGCACGACCGGCCGGCACACCCCGCCCCCCGACGGGGTGTGCCGACGCAGTCGCCACCGGGCAAGTGGTCCCTATCCTGTAGTCGGCCTGCGAGAGGCCGGTCCGGAGTTACCGTCTCCGACTACAGCGGCCCGCGTCACGGCGGCGGGGCCGGGTACTTGATCGCGTTCTTCGCCGTCTTCGCCGCCACCGCCTCGCTCAGGTCGATGCCGGTGTGCTCGCACAGCAGCACCAGCACGTTCAGCACGTCGGCCAATTCGTCGGCGATCTTCTCCCGCAGCACCGGGTCGCCGCTCGCGTTCACCGACTCGTCCGGTGTCAGCCAGCGGAAGATCTCGCACAACTCGCCCACCTCGCTGGCCAGGCAGAGCGTCAGGTTCTTCGGCGTGTGGAACGGGTCCCACCCGCGGGCGGCGGCGAACCGCCGCATGTTCTGCCGCAGTTCCGCAACGGTGGTGGTGGCGTCGGCCATCGCCCGGGGTCGGCCTCGCGGGTGGTCCGCACCGCCGCGACCGCCCGCGGGTGCGGGCGTGGCGGGGGCGGAGTGCTGGTCCACAAGAGGGCGGGAGAATAACGCGGGCGGCGGAGGTGTCAACCGGGAAGGAGCCAGTTTCAAGGCGCGAGGAGCAAAGAGTAAGGAGCAAGGAGAAAGCAGGGAAGATGCAGAACTACGCCGGCGACAATTTGGGACGTGTGGAAAAGGAGAGGCGGGTTGCGACACCCAGTTGGTGCCGCAACCCGCCTCATTCGTTTGGTGCTACTTGCCCCTGCTCACTTCCCCTTCTTGATCTCCTCGACGATCATCTCCACCTGCTTGCGGTCCTTCTCGCCGACCGTCTCGATCGCCTTCTTGCCGTACTCGTTGGCCTTCTCCTTGTTCCCCGCCCAGGTGTACACCTGCACGGCGGCGAGCATCAGGCCGACGTCCTTGTCCTCGTGCTTGAGGGCGGTCTCGAGCGCCTTCACCCCCAGGTCGAAGTGCTTCTTGTCCGGGTTGGCCTTCACGTTGGCGAACCCGATGGCGGAGGCCGCCAACTGCCCCTTCTTCTTCTTGTCCGCCTCGGCGATCAGCTCCTCGGCCAGCGGCTTGGCGTCGTCCCACTTCTTGTTCGCCAGCAGCAGGTTCAGGTGCATCCCGCGGACCTCGTCCTTGGCCGCCAGCTCCGGGTACTTCTTGCGGAAGGCGGCCAGCTTCTCCAGCCCGGTCTCCGGCTTGTCCGGCGACATCAGCTCGAACAGCTCGTCCACCGCCTTCACGGTCGCGTCGGCGTCGGCCTTCCCGTTCCAGGTGCCGGCGAACACCTTCGGCAGCACCATGTCCAGGCCCATCGGGTGGCCGATGTAGGCCACCTTCCCGTCCTTGCCGATGACGAACGAGCACGGGATGCCGTTCTGCCCGGCCGCCTCCATGTACGCCGTGTAGTTCTCCTCCCCGTCGCTGTACGCCACCGGGTAGGCCAGCTTCTCCCCCTTGTTCTTGTCCACGAACTTGGTGACCGACTCCTTGTTGTTCCCGTTGTCGTCCTTGTTCGTCATGCCGATCACCACCAGCCCCTTCCCCTTGAGCTGGGTCTGCAGCTCGCTCAGGTGCGGCATGGCCGCGATGCACGGCCCGCACCAGGTGGCCCAGAACTCGAGCACGTACACCTTGTCCTTCTCGAACGCGGCCACCGGCGAGCCGTTCATCCAGGCGGTCACCTTGGTGAGCGGCGGGGCGGCGTCGCCGACCCCCAACTTGGCCTTCTTCTCGTCCTTCTTCTCCTGGGCGAACCCGCCGGCCGCCGACACGGCGACGAGCAGAAGGGCGGCGATCACTTTCCGCATGGGGGTGGAACTCGTAGGTGAGGGGAACGGGCGACCGGCGGACGGCCGGGTCTGTCTATGTTATGGACGACCCGCCCGCCCAATCCCTTCAACCGCCGGTGTCGCCGTGCCCGCCCGCCTGCGTCGGTTCCTCCTGCTGGCCTCGGCCGTCGTCTGGCAGGGCGGGTTCGTTTTCTACGCCGGGGTGGTGGTGCCGACCGGCACCGAACTGCACGGCCACTTCGCCCAGGGCCTGGTGACGCAGCGGGTGACGCACTGGTTGAACCTGTTCGGGCTGATCTGCCACGTCGCATACTTCTGGGAACTGATGGCGACCCAGGAGCCGCGGCGGTGGAAGTGGCTGCTGTGGGGGACGAGTCTGGCGATGCTGAACGCGCTCGCGTTGGTGCACCTGAAGATGGACTGGCTGATCGACACGGAGTTGCGCCAGACGGGTGACGGCTTCCGCGGCTGGCACATCGCCTACCTGTGGCTGAGTACGGCCCAGTGGCTGATCGCGGCGGTGTTGGGGTGGGCAAAGGTCGGGTCGACTTCGCGGCGAGCGGCAGCGAGCCTGGAGTGACACACCCAGGCGCGCTGCCGCTCGCCGCGAAGAGGGTTCGTCACTTCACCACGTTCACCGGGCCGTGGTCGTCGCAGTGGTCGCCGTGCGGGTGGTGCAGGTGACCGTCCACCAGGTAGTCGGTGTGGTCGCCGTGGGGCACCGCCTCGTGCCCGCAGCCCGGCCCGTGCACGTGACTCGCCGCGTGCCCGTTGCAGGCGTGCGCGGGGGTGCAGGCGGACGGGTTGGCGGGCGTCACCGGCAGGGTGTGTTCTTCCACCGTGCCGTCGGCGGCGGTGTGGTGCAGGTGGCCGTCGTGCAGGTGATCGACGTGGTCCCCGTGCTTGACGGCGGTGTGCCCGCAGCCGGTGCCGTGGGTGTGCCCGCTGTGGTCGTGGTGGGAGCAGCTCATCGGTCGTCCTCGGGGTCGGGTAACTCCCCAAGTGTACTTCACGGCGGGCGGCGGAGGGGGTCCGAAATCCGCCCCGCCCGGTACACTGTCCCCACGCCGACCCCACGGGGCCAGGAGTTGCCCACCCATGGCTGACGACACCGACGACGACGACACCCCGCCGGCCAAGTCCTCCAAGAAGGGGCCGAAGAAGCGGTTCGGGGAGCGTGACGCCTCCGACGACGAGGACGACGACCGCCCGCGGAAGAAGAAGCGGCCGGCCGACGACGAGGACGCGGAGGACGACAAGCCGCGGTCGAAGCGGAAAGCGGAGGACGAGGACGGCGAGGAGGAGACTCCGCGGAAGACGCGGCGGGCTGGCCGCGACCGGCAGGTGAAAGGGAACGAGGGCATCCCGCTGGTGATGCTCCTCGCGTTCATCGGCAGCGCCGTCGCCCTGCTGGGTATCTGTGTGGGGTGCGGGTGGCTGTCGTTCGCCTGGGCATTCCCCGACAGCGGCGGGGGCGGGGGTGGCGGCGGCGGGTGGGGCGGCGGGAACGAGTTCGAGGTGGTCAGTGCGAGCCGACAGCAGCCGTTCCGACCGTTCGACGGGCCGAACGTGTCGTGGACGGTGAAGTCGCTCAAGGAGCCGAGCAAGGACGGGTATTACTTCGTCGTCATGAAGAGCGGCAGCCAGTCGACGTCGGAACAACTCTCGCCGTCGGGGAAGGGGTGGAGCATGTCCAGCGGGAAACCGCGGAACGAGTTGAAAGGGGCGACCGGAAAGGTCGAGGTGTGGGTGGAGAAGCGGCAGACCCCGGTGGGCAGTGGGAAGGTGGTGTCGAACGTGTATGTGGTGCCGTGAACGAGCCGCGACCCCCAGGGGGCGGGTGATCGAACCCCCCACCCACCCGGTCGCGGCTCGTCG
>CAYMHO010000465.1:0-4208 GCA_964390195.1 uncultured Fimbriiglobus sp.
AAGCCGGCCCCGGTGACGGTGGCGGTGGAGACCTAAAGTGTTCTGCTCGCTCCGCGAGCGGGTTCCGACGAGACCGCTCGCGGAGCGAGCAGAACACTTCACTCCGTCATGCTCGGCGTCACGTCCCGTGCGATGGCGAACACCACCCCTTCTTCCGGGATGCTCTTGGCCGTCCACTCGAGGACGCGGTAGTCGCCGTCGGCGTGGCGGTAGCGGTTGTTGAACCGCACCACCGGCCGCCCGCGGTGCAACTCGCCCATCACCGCCTGGGTGGCCGGCCAGTCGCCCGGGTGGACGAAGTGCAGGAACGGGTGCCGCAGCAGGTCGGCCGTGCTGTGCCCGAGCACCCGGCTGAAGTTGCCGTTCACCCGCTTGAAGAAGCCGTCCAGCCCGGCGATGCAGAACATGTCGAGGGACAGCTCGAAGAACCGGGTCAGGTCCCGCTCGGCCTGGTGCAGGTGCGACTCCAGGTAGGCGGTCACGGCGTCGGCCACCACGCGGGCGTCCTTCGGGCGGTCGTCCGGGGCGGCCGCCAGGCAGGCCTTCGCCATCCGCACCAGCCGCGGGTCGGCCCCGCACATGTCCAGGCGGGCGTGCGCCTCGTACACCTCGGCGGCGGCCGCCTTCTCCAGCACCCGCAGGAACGATTCGCCCGAGTACGGCGGGTGGCCGGTGAGCAGGTGGCAGAGCATGCCGCCGAGGGCGAACACGTCCGCCCGCGCGTCCACCGCCGCCACCTCCCCGCGGACCTGTTCCGGGGCCATGTACTCGACGGTGCCCAGCACCACCCCGAATCGGGTGTCGCCCGGCTGCGGCGTGCAGGGGGTGTCGGGTGTCGTCGGCGGGTCCAGGTCGGCCAGCCCGAGCGGGCTGCCCGGTAGCACCTTCGCCACCCCCCAGTCGATCACCTTCACCACCCCGAACGGGGCGAGGAGCACGTTGGCCGGTTTGATGTCGCGGTGCACCACCCCACGGGAGTGGGCGTAGGCGATCGTCTGGCACACCTGCTCGAACACCTTGAGCAGGCGGGGCAGGCCGTCGGTCGGGTCGGCCCGCAGCCGCATCAGGTCGGCCAGCGTCTGCCCGTTCACCAGCCGCATGCTGAAGTACGGGCGGCCGTCGGGCAGGGTGCCGACGGAGTGCACCGGCACCACCCCGGGGTGTTCGAGGAGGGCGGTGACGCGGGCCTCGGTCCACGCCCGGCGGACGAGTTCGGGCTTGTGCGCGTGGGCCGGCAGGAGCGCCTTCACCGCCAGGTCGCGGTTGAACACCGCCTCCCGCCCGCGGTAGATGATGCCCATCCCCCCGCGGGCCACCTCGCCGACGAGCAGGTAGCGGTCGACGCTCAGCGGCAGCGGCGGGTCGGTCAGGGGGCGCCCGTTGGCCGGCGGGTGCGGCAGGTACAGGTGGGTGTGGGAGGAGAGGGCGTCGCCGTCGGCGTTGGCGGCGTGGGTGGTCGGGTCGGGCGGCTCGGGGCCGGAAACGTGCGGAGCCATGACGACCTCGTGCGGAGGTCAGGACCCTGTTGGGCGGTCGGTCGGGGTCGCGTGGGTGGGGGGACGTCGGCCGGGTCGGCAAACGCCACGCGGGTTCCCCATGTTACCCAACACTCGCACGGGAGTCAATTTTTACACGGCGGGGTGTGACGTGTCCCGAGGGGCATGAGACCCACCCCCGCCGGGTGCGGTTGGGGCGGAACCGTACCCGGCGGGTGCGGAGTACTTTCACACGTCCCAGGTGTCGGGCTTCGGCTTCTTTCGCTTCTTCACGGGTTCGGGTTTGAACTGCGGGATCTCCTGCGTCCGCTCGGGCGGGGGCGGGCCGTCGGCCTCCGCCTCGGCGTCCACGTCACCCGGGTCGAACTCCTCCTCCTCCTCGTCCGGCTCGTCGACCCGCTGCGGCTCGTGGTCGTCGGCCGGTTCCTCTTCGGACAGCAGCGGGATCTCGTCGGTGTGTTCGTCCGAAGCCAGCTCTTGCGCCTGGGCGGCGAGGAACGCCTTGCGGTCCGAGTACGCGCTCGCCTCGCCCTTCGTTTTCAGGATGAACCGGATGGGCACCTCGCCGAACTCGAACGAGTCTCGCACCACCTTCGTCAGGTACTTGACGTAGGTGCGGTCGAACAGGTCGGGGCCGTTGGTCACCAGCACCACCGTCGGCGGGTGGGTGGCCACCTGGGCGGCGAAGTACATCTTCGGCACCCGGTTGAACCGCACCGGCGGGGTGTTGGTCGCCATCGCCTCCTTCAGCACCCGGTTCAGCTCGCCGGTGCGTGCCCGCTTGCCCGCCTGCTTGTGCATCTGCTGGGCCAGGTTGAGCAGGCGGTACACGTTCTTCCCCTTGGTGGCGGTGATGAACGCGATGGGCACGTAGTCGAGCATGGGGAACACCTTCCGCAGGTAGTCCGCCCACTTCTCCGTCGGGATCTTGTCCTTCGCCAAGTCCCACTTGTTGACCACGAAGATGGCCGGCTTGTGGTTGTCGATGATGTACTCGGCCAGCTGCTTGTCCACCCGGCTGATCCGCAGCCGCGGGTCGAACAGGTGCAGCACCACGTCGGAGCGGCGGATGCTCCGCTCCGCCCGGTGCATGCCGTAGTACTCGATGTCCGACGCCAGGCTCTTCTTCTTCCGCACCCCGGCGGTGTCGATGGCGATGAACGCCTTGCCGTCCCGCTCGAACCGCACGTCCACGCTGTCGCGGGTGGTGCCGGCCACCTCGGACACGATCACCCGGTCGGACTCGGCCAGGCTGTTGATGAACGTGCTCTTGCCCACGTTCCGCCGGCCGACGATGGCCACCTTCAGTTCGGGGGCGGACGGGGCGACGGTCGGGCTGTCCGCCGGCAGCTTGTGCTGGATGGCGGCGAGCAGCTCGTCGCGGCCCCGCTTGCTGTTCGCGCTCACCGCGATCGGCTCGCCGTACCCGAGGGCGAACAGGTCACCCACGTTCACGTCGATCTTCGGCTCGTCCGCCTTGTTGGCCACGAAGATGACCGGCTTGTTCACCCCGCGGAGCTTCAGGGCGACGTGCTCGTCGAGGGGCATCACCCCGTCCCGCATGTCCACCACGAACAGCACCACGGCGGCCTGCTCGATGGCCAGGCGGATCTGGTGCTCCACGTCGTCGGTCAGGTTGTCCGCGTCGACGATGCCCATCCCGCCGGTGTCCATCAGCTCGACGAACCGGTCGCCCACCTCGACCGTGTACGTGATGCGGTCGCGGGTGACCCCGGCGGTCGGCTCGACGATACTGATCCGCTTGCCGGCGAGCATGTTGAACAGGGACGACTTGCCGACGTTCGGCCGGCCGACGATCGCAACGACGGGCAACTTCATGGGGAGCAACTTCCGGGGAGGGGCAGAACTATTCTACCACCCCCGCGGTCGGACGGGGGATTCGGGTCCGCACCCCCCCCTCACACCAGCCCCGGCAGGCCGTCGATGCTCTCGCGGTTCTTCTTCGCCTGGTATTCGGCCACCCCGTCGGGGCCTTTCTTGTCCGCCCAGTCGGTCAGTTGCTTGCGGTGGCCGGCGAACTCGAACAGCGGCACCCCGTACCCGCACGAGTCCGAAATGCGGTCGGCCTCCAGCACGATCACCGACCGCACGCCCGGCATTTGCGGGAACTGACCGGCCAACCCCGCCCATTCAGCGTCCGTCGGCGTCACCACCCGCCCGCGGCCTTGCAACCGCACGATCCGCGGCCGCCCCTGGAAGGCGCAGAACAGCACCGTCAGCCGCCCGTTCTCCCGGATGTGGGCGATCGTCTCCACCCCACTCCCGGTTAGGTCGAGGTACGCCACCGTTGTCGGCCCGAGGACGCGGAACGAGTCGAGTCCCTTCGGCGACAGGTTGACGTGCCCGTCCGCCGCCAGCGGGGCCGACGCCACGAAGAACATCTGCTGGGCGGCGATGAACGCCCGCAGGTCGTCGTCGATCGCGGCGAACAGCTTGCCCACGGTGATGCCCTCGCGCTTCGTACCACCTGTTAGCCCGACGCGCGAGCGAGGGGCCAGTCCCTCGGCGAGCGGAGAGGGGAGGTTCGCACCTCACACCACCTGTGTCGGCCTTTTCGCACAGGCGGTTGGCCCCTCGCTCGCGCGTCGGGCTAACAGGTGGTACGGTATGCCGCGGTTCTGCCCTTGTCCGTCCAAGAACTGGCCCCTCGCTCGCCAACGTATTGCAAGGGTACCGCAAGTGGAGTGCGGT
>CAYMHO010000466.1:0-4196 GCA_964390195.1 uncultured Fimbriiglobus sp.
CCGTCAGCACTTACGCCGGCGACAAGCTCGACTTCAGCACCGTGCGGAACGACCTGGATACTCTCACATTCCTGTCGCCGGTGCGGGTGGTGATCGTCGATCAGGCCGACCCGTTCGTCACCGTACACCGCGAGGCACTCGAACGCTACGCCGCATCGCCGAGCAAGGTGGGCGTGCTGGTGCTGGACGTGAAGACGTTCCCCGAGACGACCAAGCTGGCGAAGGCTTTGCCCGATGCGGCCAAGCTGGTGTGTAAGGCGCCGTACCCGGAGAAGTTGGCCGACTGGTGCGTGAAGTGGGCGAAGGCCGGGCACGGGAAGAAGCTGACGCGCGAGGCCGCCGAGGGGCTGGTGGAGTTGGTCGGCCCAGCGATGGGATTGCTCGACATGGAGTTGGCGAAGCTGGCGAACGCGATCGGGGCGAATGCCGAGATCACCGCCGACGATGTGACGCGGCTGGTCGGCCGCAGCCGTGAGGCGAACGTGTTCCACATCCTCGACGCCGTCGGCGAGGGCAACTCGGCGAAAGCGTTCGATCTGCTCGGCCGGCTTTTCGACGAGGGCCAGGACGCGCTCGCCATCCTCGGCGGGCTGACGTTTCAACTGCGGAAGCTGGCGAGCGTCGCTCGGTTGCATTCACACGGGCAGTCACTCGGCCCGGCGATGGACGCGGCCGGTGTGCCCAAGTGGCCACAGGCCCGCCAGAGTACCGAGCGGCAGTTGAAGCACCTGGGCGGCCGACGGCTCGCCCTGCTTCCCGACTGGCTGGTGGAGATCAACTTGGGGCTGAAGGGCGGCAGCCCACTGCCGCCGCGAACGCAGGTGGAACTGCTGCTGGCGAAGCTGGCCCGCCCGCGTCAGTAGGGTGTCCCGCTCTCGGCGAGAGCGGAACGAGGCCGACCGTTCTCGGCGAGAGCGGACCACTCTACAAGACGGAGTCGAACTGCAATTCCTCCCGACGGGCCAGCCACTCGGTCGGAATGCCTTCACTTCCCGTGGCGAGTGCCACCACCCCTCCCACGATCGCCGCGTTGGTGTCGATGTCCCCGCCGCAACGGATGGTGTCCCAAACCGCCCGCGGGTAGTCGGTGAAGTGGGCGGCGATCTGCCACACGCAGAACGGCACCGTGTCCTGGCACGACACCTTCTTGCCGTTGCCCAGCAGACCGGCCGCCGCCCGCGACTCGACCGTCGGTTCGATGCCCCTTGCCCGTTCAACGCCGTCTCGGGTTTCGCTCGCCGGGGTGTGATCCAACACCACCTCGAACAGCCGACGGTGTTCGGCCGGGTCGGTCAGCCGGTCGCGGTTTTGCCACGCGAACGCCGCCGACACGGCGATGGCGACCCCGCCGGCGGTACCTTCGTGATGCCGGTGCGTCACCTCCGCGGACTTCGCGGCCTCCCGCACGACGACGGCGTAGTCGTCCGCGAAGTACGCCCCGAGCGGTGCGACCCGCATGGCCGACCCGTTGCCGAACGACCCCATCCCGCTGAACAGCGCCTTCGATTCAAGCTGCCAAATGCCGCCCTCGGCCAGCGACGACAGCAGCCGGTACGCCCCCGGCCCGTACCCCCGCCGAGGGTCGATCTTCCACCGCCGGCCGAACGTGCGGGCGAGGTCGTCCTGGTTAATCTCGCCGTGTCGGTCGAGCACTTCGAGGATGCCGAGAGCCATCTCGGTGTCGTCGGAGTACAGCCACAGGGCCGGCGGGAGGAACGGCTCCGGGTCGAGCAGGTGCGAGCGAATGCCGGGCATACCGAAGCGTTCGCCGAGGGCGTCGCCGACAGACAGGCCGTCGAGCGACAGGCGGGCGCGGGCCATGCGGTCGGCGTGATCGGTGGGCCGGGTGGTGTTCATGGCGAATTGACACTCCGGGTGGCGGGTCGGTTCAGGTGGAACGGACCCGGAACGCGCTCGCACTCGCTCGGTCGCTTCCCGTATCATCTCTGCATCCGCCGGTTTCTCCTCTCGTTCGGTGTCCCCCATGCGTCACGCGCTCTCCGCCGTCGTGGGCTTGCTGTTCGCCGCCGTCGCCATCGCTCAGCCGAAGCCGCCGGCCATACCGCCGACGTATCCCACGCTCACCACCCTCGCCAGCCTCGGCGGCAAGCCGGGGGCGACCGTCGATGTCACCCTCACCGGTACCAACTTGACTGACGTGACGCAGGTCTGGACCTCGTTCAACAGCAAGGTGACGATCCCCGACGGGCAGAAGGACGCGACCAAGCTGACCGCCAAGATCGAGATCCCCGCGAACACCCCGATCGGGATGCACACCCTCCGCGTGGCGACCAAAGCCGGCGTGACCGCCGCCCGTCCGTTCGTCGTCGATGAGTTGCCGGAGGTGGCCGAGAAAGACAACAACAAGAAGTACGCCCCGCAGGCGATCACCGCCCCGTGTGTGGTGGTCGGCACCAGCACCGTCGAGGTGGGCGACTTCTACAAGGTGCCGGTGAAGGCCGGGGAGTCGATCACGTTCGAGGTGCTGTCCCGGCGGATCGGCTCGCCGTGCGACCCGGCCATCCTGCTGTACGACACGACCGGCAAGGAACTATTCGGCCTGTACGCCGACGACACTCCGGGGCTGCAAGGGGACGCCCGCCTGACGCACACCTTCCCGACGGCGGGTGAGGTCATCGTGGAAGTGCGTGACACCACCTACCGCGGCGGGGCCGACTTCGCCTACCGCTTCCGGGTCGGGAACACCCCCGGTGCCACGACCGCCTTCCCGCTGGCGGTGCAGGCGGGTCAGTCGGCCCAGATCGGGTTCGCCGGCCCGGGCGTGGACGGTGTCAAACCGGTGTCGGTGAAGGGGGAAGGGGATGTGGTGTACGTCACCCCGAAGCGGGACGGTGGGGCGAGCGGGTGGCCGGTGGCGGTTCGCGTTCACCCGAATCCGGAAGGCGTGGAGCAGGAGCCGAACAACACCCCGGACAAGGCGAACCCGCTGCCGGTGCCGGGCGGGGTGTCGGCCCGGTTCGGCGAGAAGAGCGACATGGACCACTTCAAGGTGTCGGCCAAGAAGGGCCAGAAGCTGGCGGTGACGGCCCTCACGTTCGAGGTGAATTCGCCGGCCGAGGTGTTCATCCGGGTGCTCGACGCGAAGGGGGCGGAGGTGGCCAAGTCGAACCCGACGCAGATCGGCACGCGGGTGGAGTTCACCGCCGCGGCGGACGGCGACTTCGTCATCGCCTGCGAGCACACCAACTTCCTGTTCGGGCCAAACGAGGTGTACCACCTGAGCGTGAAGGCGGTGACGGCCGACTTCGCCGTTGGTGTGGCGTTCGACCGACTGGATGTGCCGGTCGGCGGGGTAGGGCTGCTGCCGATCACCGCGTTCACGAAGACGAACGGGTTCAACGGCCCGGTGGATGTGGAGTTCGCTTCGCCCACCGTGAGCGGCAAGCTCACCCTCCCCGCGGCGGCCAACCCGCAACCGGCCACCCCGCTGTTCCTCCCGCTGGTGGCGAAGCCGGGCACCGCTCCGGGGTTGGTCGTCGGCACGCTGACGGTGAAGGGCAAGATCGACGGGGCGGACGTGACGAAGACCGTGGACCTGATGGAAGTGGTGAAGGCCGGGCTGGCGAACATGCCAACCCCGCCGCGGGAGGTGACCACCCAGTTCGCTGTGGCGGTGGTGCCCGAGCCGCCGTTCAGCCTGGAACTGAAGCTCGACGCGGTGGAGGTGGCGAAGGGCGGCACGCTCAAAGGGAAGTTGATCGCTAAACGGGGCGACAAGTTCGACGCCGAGATCGCCGTCTCGACGGTCAGCCTGCCGGCGAACGTGGCCCCCAAGTTCGTGCCGATCAAGAAGGGGGAGACGGAAGCGGTGGTCGAGTTCAGCGTGCCGGCGACCGTGGCGGTCGGGCCGAGCGTGTTCGTCCTCCGCGGCACCGCGAAGGTGGACAAGAAAGACCTCACCGCCGTCGCCCCGCCGGTGAACGTGACGGTGAACGAACCGAAGAAGGAAGAGCCGAAAAAGTAGGTGCCGCCCGGCAGGCGGCACCGACCTATTCCGCCGGCTCGCCGCACACCTCGGCCGGCTCCGGGGCCAACGCGTTCAGCCACCGCCGCAGCAGGTCCGCCAGCACCTCCCGTTCGGCCGGGTCGAGCGGCGGGAGCGACTCGGCCGCCTCACGGAAGCGGGTGGCGGTGGCCGCGTCGATCACCTTCCGCCCCTTCTGGGTGAGGGCCAC
>CAYMHO010000467.1:0-4155 GCA_964390195.1 uncultured Fimbriiglobus sp.
CTCCAGCACCCGAACATCATGCCCGTGTGGTCGGTGCACGAGTCGGCCGGGCACCGGGTGTTCTGCATGCCCCTGCACGGCCGCACCACGGTGGCCGACGTGCTCAAGATGATCGACCGCACCAAGAGCCTGCCGGCGACCGGCGCGGGGTTCCTGTCGGCCGCGTCGGTGCGGGAGGCGGAGCGGGCGGTGGCCGTGCCGGTGGAGCCCACGACCGAACTGGCCGAGGACGCCCCGGAGTACGAGAGCGAGCGGCGGCGGCTGGCCAAACTGGGGTACGTCGAGTCGGTGGTGCAGGGGGTGGCCCGGCTGGCCGACGCCCTCTCCCACGCCCACCGCCGGCGGGTGGTCCACCTGGACATCAAGCCGGCCAACATCCTGATCACGGACGACGGCGGGTTCATGATCCTGGACTTCGGGCTGGCCTACCAGAACGGCCTGCCGGCCTCGCCCGAGGCCGGCGGGACGGTGCGGTACATGGCCCCGGAGCAGTTGTCCGCGTTCGCCTCCGGGCAGGGGGTGCGGCCGGACCCGCGGATGGACCTGTACGCCCTCGGGCTGGTGTTCTTCGAACTGCTCACCGGCCGCCACCCGTTCGCCGAGAGCCTGGCCCCAGGCGTCCGCCGGGAGGAGTGGGTGGCCGCCCGCCTCCGCCACCCGCCGCGGGTGCGGCGGTTCAACCCGGCGGTGCCGCCGGGCGTCGAGGCGATCGTCTGCAAACTGCTGCACCCGGACCGCACCCAGAGGTACCAGTCGGCCGAGCAGGTGCTCACCGACCTGACCCGCCACCAGGCCCACCAGCCGCTCGCCCACGCCGGCAACCCGTCGGCGTGGGAGCGGTTCGCCAAGTTCCGCCGCCGCCACCCGGTGTTCAGCGTGGCCGTCATGGCCGTGCTGCTGGCGGGGCTGGCCGTCGGCGGGTTCTGGGTGGCCAAACGTGAGGCCGACAACCACGCCGCCGAGACGGTCGTGCGGCAGGCGGCCGACGCCGAGGAGCAACTGGACGACCTGCTCGGCGACATGACCGCCGTCCGCATCGACGCCGGCTCGCTCCAGTCGGCCACCGCCCGCCGACAGGCCGTCAGCACGGTTGATCGCTGGCGGACCGCCTACGCCGTCGACGCCGACCCGCGGTGGCGGGAGCGGCCGCTCTTCGCCCGCCTGCCCGACGCCCGCCGGCAGCAACTGCGGGTCGCCCTCGGGGAACAGGCCCTGCTGGCCGCCCACGCCGAGCGGCTGAACGCCCTCGGCCGGCCGGCCGACGCCGCGCGGGTCTCTCTCGACCGGGCGGTCGAGTGGAACCGGCGGGCGGAGGAGGTGTTCGCCCCGGACGTCCCGCCGTCGGCCGTCGGCGAGCAGCGGGCCGTCCTCGCCCGCCTGACCGGCCGCACCCTGGCCGACCCGCCCCCGCCCCCGCCGGACGCCCCGCTCGACCTGTACCTGCGGGCGGTCGGGCGGATCGCCGACGGCAACCACACCGGCGCCCGGCTGACCCTGGAGGAGCTGGAGCGGCGGGAGCAGAAGCACGCCGCCGGCCAGTTCGCCCTCGGGTTCGTGTACCAGCAGTCCGGGCGGTTCGCCGACGCGGCCGAGCGGTACCAGGTGGCCCGCGTGCTGGCCGACCGCGACCCCCGCCCGCCGCTCAACCGCGGCATGCTGCTGCTGCACAACGGCCGCGTGGCCGAGGCCCTGGCCGACCTGGACGCGGCCGTCGACCGCGACCCGCGGCTGGAGGTGTCGTACTACCTGCGGGTCATCACCCGGCTGAAGTTGGCCGCCGGGTTTCCGGCCGGCGAGCGGCCGCGGATGCTGGACACGTGCAAGCAGGCGCTGGCGGACGTCGCCCGGGCGATCGAACTGGGCGGCCGGCGGTACCGCACCCTGTTCCTGCAACTGCGGGTGTGTCAGCAGATGGGCGACCAGGACGCCGCCCGGAAGGTGCAGGCCGAACTGGAAGCCCTCGCCCCGGCGGACGACGAGGACTTCATCTGCCGCGGCAACTGGCGGGTGAGCGACGCCCGCTGGCTGGACGCGGCGGGCGACCACGCCGCCGCCGACCAGAAGCGGCGGGAGGCGGTGGCCGACTTCACCCGCGCGGTCGAACTGAACCCGCTGTCGGTGCAGGGGTGGAACAACCTGGCCACCCAGCACGCCGCCCTCGGGCACACCCGCCAGGCGGCCGACGCCTTCGGCCGGGTGCTCGCCCTCATGCCCGACCTCACCCTGGCCAAGTTCCAGCGGGCGGTGCTCCTCGCCCGCCTGGGCGAGCGGGACGAGGCCCTCGCCCAGATCGCCGACCTGCCGCCGGCCACCGCCGACGCCTGGTACCAGCGGGCGGCCGTGTACGCCCTCACCTCGGCCGTCAACCTGAACGACCGGGCGGACGCCCTCCAGGCCCTGATCGTCGTCGCCCGGTCCGGCGGGATGGACTGGGAGCTGTACGACGCCGACGCCGACTTCGACCTGGTCCGCGACCTGCCCGACTTCACCCAGTTCCGGGCGCGGAAGGGGCGGCCGGTGGACTGACCGGCACCCGCACGGCGGCCGTCGGGCAGACCAGTTCGCACGCCCCGCACCGCACGCAGTCGAGCGGGCGGGGCAGCCACACCACCGCCCCGAACCGCTCCAGGCACCGCGTCGGGCACGCCGCCACGCACCGCCCGCACCCGGTGCAGCGGGTGTCGTCGAGGACGGGCAACTGGCTCTCACTGGTTCCGGCCGACATCGACACCCCCCTCCGGAACCACCCCCATTCGGCCGGAAGAATCCCCGTCGGAACGACCGCCGGTCCGCCGCGGGAGGAGCGTCAGGTTCGCCTGACCCGCCGAAACACACAGGCACGTGTGCGGGTCGCCCTGCACGGCGGAGACCACTTCCGCTTCGGTCATCGCGGAGGTGTCCAGCACGGCCCGTTCGCAGGTCGAACAGGTGCGATGGGGCGACTCAGTTTCCCCCAACTCGTGCCACCGTTTTTTCAGCGGGCAGTGGAGCACCTTGATGAGATCCCCCGCGTCGGTGTACAGCGACAGCGAGGCGCGATCGAAGAGCATCGTGATTCCCCTTCGAGGTTAGCCGATCCAGCGTTCGGCGTCGCGTTCGGAGTCGAAGAGAATTTCGAAGCGAGTACCGTCCCACCGGGCGGGAGCCGATTCGAGCCGGTAGGTGTGCCCCTGGTTGCCCCAGATGCCGACGACGTCTTCGATCACGTCTTCCAGCCACACTTCCTCGCCGGGCGGCAAATCCTTCGGTACCAGGTACGCGGCGAACGGGTTCCTGAAGTGGTGGGGGTAGTACCGCACGTTCACCACGCGGGTGCCGGCGGGAGCCCAGCGCATGTCACCCGACGTCTGGATCTCACCCGTTTCGGGGTTCTGGTAGACGGCCACCCAACTGGTGATCCGGTTGTTCCGCTCCACCGGCAGCACCACCGGCCACAGGCCGTTGCGGGCGGCCTCGTTGATTTCGTCGGTGGTTCGTGCCGTTTTGATGACGCGCCGGGCGCCGGGGGATCGCATGGGGTCCGGCAGGGTGTAACGGGGCAGTGAGGCGTGAACCACCTTCGGGCACCAGTCGTGCGGGAGGGTGTAGGCCAGGTTCCGGAGTTCGTCGGACGCCGCACTCGCCTCGCTGCTCCGCTTTTCCGCCGCCAGATACTCCGTCTGTTTGCGGATGAACCGGGCCTTTTGCGCCGCCAACTCGTCCCCTTGCTCCTCGAGCCAGTCCGCGTAGACGAGTTTGACGAGATTGTCGTCCGGGTTCGCCGCAATGCTGGCGAGGAACGCGTCTTCGGTGGCATGACCCATCGCGGCCCCTCCGACGTGAAACGGTGGGAGTTTCCGGCGATTGTACAGCTAACGTCAACCACCGAAACCGCACCCCCTCCGGCACCATTTCCCCATTCCCTATTCTCGTCCGCCCGCTAACATGATCGATTCCCACCCCAGAAACCGTGTCGGGGTGTCCCCTGGTCCGTCGCCGGGCGAACGGGCGTGTGCCCCGTTTGGCACCGCAAAAGGAGGCATCGTGTGGCTCTCGTAGACGTCAAAGAAATGCTGGAAGCCGGCGTGCATTACGGCCACCGCGCCAGCCGCTGGAACCCGAAGATGCGGCCGTACATCTACGGCAAGCGGAACCTGATCCACATCATCGACCTCC
>CAYMHO010000468.1:0-4130 GCA_964390195.1 uncultured Fimbriiglobus sp.
ACAAGCTGCTCTCCCAGCAGGTGACCATCCCGGCGAAGGGGCCGGCCGAGATCGCGGTCAAGCTCGACCGCTGGGTGAACCCGGCGGACACCGGCTGGTACAGCGGCGACCACCACATCCACGCGGCCGGGTGTGCCCACTACACGTCGCCGACCGAAGGGATCATGCCCGAGGACATGTACCTGCACGTGAAGGGGGAGGGGCTGAACGTCGGCTGCTGCCTGACGTGGGGGCCGTGTTACGACTTTCAGCGGAAGTTCTTCGACAGCAGGCCGTGGGAGAAGAGCGAGGCGTTCACCGTGCTGAAGTACGACGTGGAGGTGAGCGGGTTCGGGTCGCAGGCGCTCGGGCACGTGAACCTGCTGAACTTGCGGGACCAGACCTACCCCGGCTCGGACGGCACGAAGACGAAGGGCTGGCCGACGTGGACCACCCCGCTCATGACGTGGGCGAAGAAGCAGGGGGCCGTCACCGGGTACGCCCACTCGGCGAACGGGTTGCAGGTGAATGCCGAGGGGAGCACCCGCCGGCTGTTCGTGAAACTGGACCAGGGCACGAAGGGGCACATCACCAAGGACGACGCGGCAGTCGGGGCGTGGCCGCTGCCGGAGTCGTTCGCCGCCCTGGACGCGGACAAGGACGGCCGGGTGACGGAAACGGAACTGCGGCAGGGGGTGGACCGACAGATCACCAAACTGCCGAACCTGAACGTCCCGGAGATGAACGGCATCGGCGCCCAGGAGATCTGCGTCACCACCGCGATGGGGGTGTGCGACTTCATCTCCGCGATGGACACCGACCGCGTTCCCGAGTGGAACTGCTGGTACCACATCCTGAACTGCGGGTTCCCGCTGAAGGTGAGCGGCGAAACCGACTTCCCGTGCATCACCGGCAGCCGCGTCGGGCAAGGCCGGGTGTACGTGCAGTTGGGCAAGGTGGACTTGGTGGACTACGGAAAGTTCTGCACGGGCATCGCCGAGGGGCGGTCGTACGTGTCCGACGGGTACGCCCACTGCTTCGACCTGAAGCTGGGCACCGGCACCCTCGGCGACACGGTGAAGGCGAAGGCCGGTGAGAAACTGCCGCTGACGGCGAAGGTGGTGTTCGACCCGGACGTGAAGCTGGGCACGGCGGTCGGCGGGCGTCAGCCGGTGGCGAAGACCCGGACGGTGGAACTGATCGTGAACGGGCAGGTGGTGGACAAGAAGGAGGTGCCGGCCGACCAGAAGTTGCACGAGGTCAAGTTCGACGTGAGCGTGCAGAAAAGTGCGTGGGTGGCCCTCCGCACCTTCCCGCAGATGCACACCAACCCGGTGTTCGTGAGCGTGGACGGCAAGCCGATCCGGGCGTCGAAGGAGAGTGCGAAGTGGTGCGTCGGGGTGATCGAGCAGTTGTGGAAGGTCCGGGAGAAGGACATCGCCGCGAACGAGCGGAAAGAAGCCGAAGCGACATTTAAGAAGGCGATCGACATCTACAAGGGCATTGAGAAGGAGGCGGAGTGACCCGGAATGTCGCCGCACGCTCCGCGGGCGGTCCACGTTGCCATCGGCTCTGCTCGTTCGGACTCACGGAACCTGCCATGCGTTCGCTCGCCACTCTGCTACTGGTTGTACTCCCCGCCGTCGCCGCCCCTCCCGACTTTGACAAGTCTGTCGCGCCCCTTCTGGTGAAGCGGTGCGCGAACTGCCACAGCGGGGACGACCCGAAGGGCGATCTGGACATCACCAAGAAGGCGGAGGTGATCCCGGCGGACGTGTGGAAGCGGGTGGCGGCCGACGAGATGCCGCCGAAGAAGCCGCTCTCCGCCGACGAGAAGGCGACGCTGAAGGCGTGGATCGACAGCGGGGCGGCGTGGGGAACGGATCCCATCCGCCTCCGCCCCGACCCGGGCGACTGGTGGTCTTTCCAGCCGCTGAAGGCGACCCGCGAGTCGAAGTCGATCGATCACTTCATCAACGCCACGCTGAAGGAGAAAGGCCTCACCCCGGCCCCGCTCGCCGACCGCCGCACGCTCATCCGCCGGCTGTACTACGACCTGACAGGCCTGCCGCCGACGCCGGAGCAGATCGACGCTTTCGTGAAGGACGACCGCCCGGATGCCTACGAGAAGTTGGTGGACGAACTGCTCGCTTCGCCGCGGTACGGCGAGCGGTGGGCACGACACTGGCTCGACGTGGTCCACTACGGCGAGACGCACGGGTACGACAAGGACCAACCGCGGCCGAACGCCTGGCCGTACCGCGATTACGTCATCCGGGCTTTCAACGCCGACAAGCCGTACGCCCGGTTCGTGCAAGAACAAGTCGCGGGGGATGTGCTGTTCCCCGGAACCGAGGACGGCGTCACCGCGCTCGGCTTCCTGAGCGCCGGCCCGTGGGACTTCATCGGCCACGCCGAGTTGCCCGAATCGAAGATCGACGGCAAGGTCGCCCGGCACCTCGACCGCGACGACTTCGTGAGCAACACCGTCGGCACGTTCCTGAGTCTCACGGCCCACTGCGCCCAGTGCCACGACCACAAGTTCGACCCGATCTCGCAGAAGGAGTACTACGGCCTGCAGGCGGTGTTCGCCGCCATCGACCGGGCCGACCGGCTGTACGACGCCGACCCGAAAGTGACGACCAAGCGGGCCGAACTGACGGCGAAGAGGACCGCCCTGGAGGCGAAGCTGGCGAAGTTCGACGCCGACGCCCGCACGAAAGGCGGGAAAGAGTTGGCCGACGCCGAGGCAAAGCTGACCGTGGCCCGCAAGCCGCCGGCGGTGAAGCCGGAGTACGGCTACCACTCGGCCATTGCGAAGAAGGCGACCGACGCGAAGTGGGTGCAGGTCGATCTGGGCAAGGCGGTGAGCCTCGACAAAGTCGTGCTGCACCCGTGCTGGGACGACTTCAACAGCATCGGCGCCGGGTTCGGGTTCCCGGTGCGGTACAAGGTGGAAGTGTCCGACGATGCCGACTTCAAGAAGGCGGTGGTGCTGCTCGATCGCACCGCCGCCGACGAGCCGAACCCCGGCCTGACGGCAGTGGCCGTGCCCGCAAAAGGACACACCGCGCGTTTCGTTCGTGTGACGGCGACCAGGCTCGCGCCGCGACAGAACGACTTCATCCTCGCCCTGGCCGAACTGAAGGTGATCGACACCGACGGCAAGAACGCGGCGGCGGGGGCTGCTGTGTCGTCTCTCGACAGCATCGAAGCCCCGCCGCGGTGGCGGAAGACCAACCTGACCGACGGCACCTTCCCGCGGGCGGTGGCGACCCCCGACGAGGTGAAGCGGCTGGCCGACGACGTGCAGAAGCGGTTCGCCGATCTGCTCGGGGCAGAAGCGACCGCAGACCGCACCCGCGTGCGAACCGAGTTGGCCGAAACGGTTGCGGCACTGGGCAAGCTGCCCCCGCCGGCAGGTCGGGTGTACGCCGGCGGGGTTCACACCGGCAGCGGCAACTTCATCGGCACCGGAGCCAACGGCGGCAAACCGCGTCCCATCCACATCCTCCCGCGTGGCGACGTGACCAAGCCGGGCAAGCAGGTGAACCCCGGTGCGATCGCCTTCCTCCCGGTGAAGTTCGAGGTGAATCCCACGGCCCCAGAAGGCGAACGCCGGGCGGCGCTGGCCAAGTGGCTGACCGACAAGGACAACCCGCTGGGGTGGCGGAGTATCGTCAATCGGGTGTGGCAGTACCACTTCGGCCGCGGGCTGGTGGACACGCCGAACGACTTCGGCCGGATGGGCGAGAAGCCGACGCACCCGGAGTTGCTCGACTGGCTGGCGGTCGAGTTCCGCGACGGCGGCGGGTCGTTCAAGAAGCTGCACAAGCTGATCGTGACGAGCGACACCTACAAGCGGGCCAGCACGCCGAACGCGGCGAATGAGAGGCTGGATTCGGACAACCGTTACCTCTGGCGGCAAAACCGACGAAAGCTGGAAGCCGAGGCGATGCGGGACTCCATCCTGATGGCGGCGGGTAAACTTGAACTGACGATGGGCGGGCCGAGCTTCCAGGACTTCGTCGTCGAGAAGCCCGAGCACTCCCCGCACTACCAGTATCATCTGAGTGATCCCGACGACGCTAAGACACACCGGCGGGCGGTGTACCGGTTCGTGGTGCGGTCGAAGCAGCAGCCGTTCCTGG
>CAYMHO010000469.1:0-4106 GCA_964390195.1 uncultured Fimbriiglobus sp.
CGTAGCCGTCCGGCGGCGTGCGTAGTGCGGGCTGGGACTGATCCCGGCCCGCGGCACTTGGCTCACTTCAGATCAATCGTGACCTTGTCGAGTTTGCCCGTGAACTTGGCCGGCACGTCGTAGGAAAGGTCCACAGGGGTGCCGGTGTCCTCGCCGATGTCCAGGGTCTCCTCGGTCGAGAAGCGGAACGGGACGGTCTTGATCACACGGCCGGTTGCAACTTCGGTGCTGCCGACCTTGATCGACGCGGTGCCCGACTTGCCCATGCCGCCGCCATCGTACGTAAAGTTCATGACCACGGTGTGTTTGCCAGCCGGCAGCGCCTCCTTGGCGACGATACGGTAGCTCTCGCCGCTGGTGAAGCTGTAGCTGAACACCGGCTTGCCGGCGTCGAGGTAGAGCGCCCAACCGGCCAGCAGCCCGCCCTGCGTGGCGATCACGCCGGTGTCGTTGCCCTTCAGATCGACCTCGGCGGTGATGCTCCACGACCGGTTCTTGATCGGCGGCGCGGCTCCTTCGGGGATGCGCCTCATGCCGGCCTTGTAGGTGAACGATTTCCGGTCGCCGGTCAGGCTGGGCCGGATGCCCTCGCCGAACCGCTCGGCCGCCGAGGTCTGAATCGGCAACACCTTGTACTTGGCGGCCTCGGCGTAGAACCGCACCTGCATCTCCCGCAGCTTGTCGGGGTTCTTCGCCGCGAGGTCGTTGGCCTGCGAGTAGTCTTCGTTGATGTTGTAGAGCTCCCACTTGGTGGTGAGCACGTCGACGTCGGTCCCCACTCCGCTCCAGGGCAAGCGGAACGGTGTGGTCGAGGCGAACCAGCCGTCGTGGTAGATGCCGGAGTTGCCGAAGATCTCGAAGTACTGCGTCTTGCGGCGGTCTTCGGCCTTGGCGTCGCCGAAGGTGTACACCATGCTGGTGCCTTCGATGGGGGCCTGGTCCGTCCCGTTCACCTTGGCCGGTTGCGGCAGCTTCGCGGCTTCCAGAATCGTCGGCACGATGTCGATGACGTGGTGGAACTGCGACCGAATCTCGCCCCTGGCCTTGATGCCCTTGGGCCAGGAGATGACCATCCCGTTGCGGCAGCCGCCGAAATGGCTGGCCACCTGCTTGGTCCACTGGAACGGCGTGTTAGTCGCCCAGGCCCACGGCACGGCATACAGGTTGGACGACTTCCAGCTCCCCATGTCGGCCATCTTGCTTTCGAGGTACTCGAGGCTCTCCGTGCTCTGGGACACGATGTTCATGTCGTTGAAGACGCCTTGAAGCGTGCCTTCGCCGCTGCCGCCGTTGTCGCCGATGACGAAGATCACCATCGTGTTGTCGGTCTGGCCCAACTCGTCAATGGACTTCAGCACGCGGCCGATGTTGTAGTCCACCTGTGCCAGTTGCCCGGCGGCCACTTCCATCATCCGCGCGTGCACCTTCTTCTGCCGCTCGCTCTGCGAATCCCAGCTCGGCAACTCCTTCGGCCGCGGCGTCAGCTTGGCGTCCGCCGGGATGATGCCCATCTTCTTCTGCCGCTCGAAGGTCTCCTCGCGGAGTTTGTCCCAGCCCCCGTCGAACTTGCCCTTGTACTTGGCAATCCACTCGGGTGTGGCGTGCTGCGGGGCGTGGATCGCGCCCGGGGCGATGTAGGCGAGGAAGGGCTTCTCGGGGGCCATCGCCTTCTGCATCTGGATCCAGTTGATCGCCTGGTCGGCCAGATCGAAGTCGAGGTTGTAGTTCGGCTTGCCGACGTGCGGCTCGATCGGCGTGGTGCCGTCGAACAGTGCCGGCCGCCAGTTGTTCGCGACACCGCCGATGAAGCCGTAGAACTTTTCGAACCCCAACCCCGTCGGCCAACGGTCGAAGGGGCCCGCCTGGGTGGACTCCCAGTCCGACACGTTGTGGTTCTTGCCGAACCAGGCGGTGTTGTAGCCGTTGAGCTTGAGCATCTCGCCGATGCTGGCCATGTCTTTGCCGACGATGCTGTTGTACCCTTCGTAGCCGGTGGCCATCTCCATCACGACGCCGGTGTGGGCCGAGTGGTGGTTGCGGCCGGTGATGAGCGCGGCCCGCGTCGGGCTGCACACGGCGGTGGTGTGGAAGCGGTTGTACCGCAACCCGTTGTCGGCCAACTTCTGAATGGTGGGCGTCTCGATGGCCCCGCCGAAGGTGCTCGACGCGCCGAAGCCCACGTCGTCGAGCAGGACCAGCACGACGTTCGGCGCGCCCTCCGGGGCCTTGACGGGCTGCGGGAACGCCGGCTTGGAGTCCTTGCTCCGAAGGCCGACCGTCCCCGCGAACGGTGCGGGCGGCACGGGCAGGACGGTACGGTCGGCCTGCGCCGGAGCCGGCTTCGCCTCGTTGCCCTGCTTTTCTTGGGCGAAGGCCTCCGACAGCCGGCCCGTCGCGGCCAGCCAGCCGAAGACGCAACCGACGGCGAGGAGTATCGCCGACAACAGAACTCGGGTACGCATGGGGCAGACTCCTGATGGGAAGGCGCATAGACCGACCCGCCCGGTCATCGCGGGCGGGTCGGGGAGGACGGCGTGTAGACGTGACGGTGTGATCGTAAGAAAGCGGATTCGTGCTGACCAGTCGGGCGGGCCGTCCGCGTCGGAGGCTCTTTCACTCGGCGTCAGAAGTTGATTTTCGCCCCGAAGGAGAGGCCCCACTCGCGTTCACCGGGCTTCGCCCCGAGGCCGAATCCCGGCTTCACCTGGAGCGTCGTCCCCTTGAAGGAGTACCCCAGTTCCGGAGCCAGGTAGAAGTCGGTGCCGCCGTTGCGGTAGTTGGTCAAGGCCTGGAACTCGGGCAGCAGGTACACCCCCGACTCCCACGCGTACATCGCGAACAGGCGGAACTTGCCCCGGCGGATGTCCGGACGGGCAGCATTCCCCCACGCCGACCCCTCGAACAGGTAGACCGGTGCCACGAAGAAGTTCGGGGCGAACGCGTACACGACGGCCACGCCCGGCGCGAGAACGAACTTGCCCGTCCCCAGGTTGAACGCCGCCAGCGACCCTTCGGGCAGGGGGCGGTTGAGCAGCAGGTTGTCCGCCGTCGGGACGTACGCGTTGAACAGGCCGACGACGGTCAGCCGCTTGTCTTCCGAGCTCCAGAAGTTGTAAGAGCTGTTGACGCTGACGTCGCCGAGGCCGCCGATGTGGGGGACGTTCGGAGCCGACCCGGACAGGTCGTAGTACACGAACGGGATGTCCAGTGTCACACCGCCTTTCCCCCCCAGCCAGGGGAATTTGAACCGGGCGGAGACGGTGTTGATACTGTCGCCGCCTTTGAGGCGGAAGTACTCGTTTTGCACCGCGAACGTGGTGGCCGGGGCCGCCGGGTTCGTGCCGTTATTATGTCCACCACCTCCGGCACCACCTGAAGGGGCGGCTCCCTCCCCGGTGAGCGTTCCCATCGCGCCCCCGCCTTGGGGCAGCGTTGCACTTGCGGGGGCACCCGTCGCGCCGGGTTGGGGCGGAACCAGTGGGACCAGTTCCGGCGATGTCTGCTCTGCCGCGGTGAACCTCGGGTCGGTCATTCCGAGCTGGACGTAACCCGGCTGCGCCGACACGACCACCGAGGTCAGCAGGCACGCCAACCCGGCACTGATGTACCGCTGCATGGTGGATCCCAGCACCCATCCGATGAGAATGGCTGGAATCACCATCGGCTGGTAGACCGGGCCGAGTTTACCGGTTCTGCCGAACACGCCGCCTTCGCCACGTCAGAAGATCAACTGCATTCGCACCCCGCCGAGGATCGCGGCGTCCACCCCCACGGTGCTCGGCCGGACCACCTGGAGGCTGGGCGTGAGTCGGCACCAGGGCGTTACGGCGATGTTGTAGAACAGTTCGACGCCGTACTCGTCCCGCAGCGGGGCGACGTTCCGTGTCAGGTTCTTGAGCTGGTCGCTCAGCCCGAGGTAGAAGTAGCCGACGCCGAACGAGTCGAGCGGCCGCGACGGCAGCATGACCCGCCCGCCGATGCCGCCGCCGGCGTAGTAGCGGATGGGGTTCGGGTTGCCGTCCGAAAGCCCCACCCCGCCGAACACGCCCCACGTCGCCTTCTCGTCCTGACCGCTCTGCCACAGGGCGTGGTAGCCGGACACGTAC
>CAYMHO010000470.1:0-4066 GCA_964390195.1 uncultured Fimbriiglobus sp.
ACGCCAACTCGTTCACCGCACTCCACTTGCGGTACCCTTGCAATACGTTGTCGCGTGTCGGGCTAACAGGTTGCTGGATGTGATGCGTCAGCGGAATATCCCACTGCCATTCCGACCACGAACCCTGTTGCGTTCGCCGGCGTAGTGCTACAATGAGGTCGGTATAACGCCGTATTCCCGGAGGTCGGTCATGTCCCGGATCCCCCGCCGTGTGGCTATCGGGATGGTCGCCCTGCTCGCCGTCGCAGTGCCGCTCGTCGGGTGCAAGCCGCGGGGCACCGAACCGGTGTTCAGCGGCGAGGTGAAGGTGGCGGTGTCGTTCCCCGCCCTGTACTCGCTGGCCGCCAACGTGGTGGGCGACACCGGCACGGTGAAGAGCGTGAAGAGCACCCAGGGGGCGCACGGGTCGGAAGTGACCGCCGCCGAGCGGCAGGTGGTCGAGTCGGCCGACGTGCTGTTCATCAACGGCCTCGGGCTGGACGACGAGTTCGCCCAGAAGCTGCGGAAGACCTCGGCCAACCCGAACGTCAAACTGGTGCTGCTGGGTAACCTGCTGGACAGGAAGAGTCTGCTCGATTCGAGCGGGTGTGCCTGCTGCGCCCACGGGCACGAGGGCGGGCACGACCACGCCGACCACCCGCACGACCCGCACGTGTGGACGGGCATTGACCGGGCGGTCGCCATGGTGGACACCATCGCCGACGAGCTGGGCCAGTCGTACCCCGCGCACAAGGACACCTTCCGCCGCAACGCCGACGCCTACAAGGCGAAGCTGACCGCCCTGAAGAAGGAGGGGCTGGAGGCCCTGGCCGGGGGGAGCAAGGCGGACCGCAAGATCGTCACCGCCCACGGGTCGATGGGTTACTTCGCCGACACGTTCGGCCTGACGGTGGTGGACACCATCCAGAAGACGGCCGGCAGCGAGCCGGGGAAGAAAGAGCTGGATGAGCTGATCCAGAAGTGCAAGAAGGAGGGGGTGCGGGTGATCGCCTCCGAGCCGCAGTTCAGCAAGATGGGGGTGGTGAAGACGCTGGCCGACGAGCTGAACCGCACCGGCCACCCGGTGACGGTGATCGAACTGGACAACCTGGAGGTGGCGACCGACACGGAACTCAAGCCCGACCTGTACGAGACCAAGATGCGGGCGAACGTCGCGGCGCTCAAGGGTGAGTTCGGAAAATGATCTCCCCCCTCCGCATGGCCGAAGTGCCCCCGCTCGTCTCGTTCCGCAACCTGCAGGTGCGGCGGGGCGGGCGGCTGGTGCTTTCCGGCGTCACCGCCGACGTCCCCCGCGGGGGCATCACCGCGCTCGTCGGGTTGAACGGCTCCGGCAAATCGACTCTGCTCCGGACCATGCTGGGCGAACTGCCCTTCCGCGGCGAGTTGAAGTACCGGTGCGGGCACGACCACAGCCGCCCGCGGCCGGAGTACGTCGGGTACGTCCCCCAGCGGTTGCACATCGACGCCCGCCTGCCCATCACCGTCCGCGACCTGTTCGGCCTGGCGCTGAACCGGTGGCGACCGCTGGTGTTCGGGGTGAGCAAGAAGGTGGTGGCCCGGGCGACCGACATGCTCCGGCGGGTGAAGGCCGAGCACATCCTCGACGTGCCGGTGGACGGGCTGAGCGGCGGGCAGATGCAGCGGGTGCTACTCGCCCTGGCCATCGACCCGCAACCGGAACTGCTGCTGCTCGACGAACCGGCGGCCGGCATCGACTTCAAGGACGAGCAGGACTTCTACAAGCTGATCGTCGATCTGAACCGCGAGACCGGGGTGACGGTGGTGCTGGTGTCGCACGACCTGCCGACGGTGGGCAAGTTCGCCACGCACGTGCTGTGTCTGGCCGGCGGGGTGATCCGCAGCCAGGGCCACCCGAGTGACGTGCTGACCGACGCGAACGTGACGGCCACCTTCGGAGCGGCGAGCCGTTAGGGTGGCCGACTCTCCCCGAGAGTCGGAGCCGAGTCGCTCTCGGGGAGAGCGACCCACCCTGGTCCGCTCCGTACCATATCCGGCGTTCCGCCTCCCCGGAGCCACCCATGCCGACGAGCACGCTCAACCCGCGGATCGCGGTGTACACCGGCACGTTCGACCCCGTGCACCGCGGGCACATGGACGTGATCGACCGGGCCAGCCGCCTGTTCGACCGGGTGATCGTTGGGGTGGGCATCAACCCGGAGAAGAAGACGTACTTCGACATCGACGAGCGGGTGGAGTTGATCCAGGCCGTGACCGCCAAGCACACGAACGTGGACGTGCTCAAGTTCGAGGGGCTGGCAGTGCGGTTCGTGCGGGGGGCGGGTGCCCGCATCATGGTGCGGGGGCTGCGGACGCTGTCCGACATGGAGTACGAGTTCACCATGTCGCTGATGAACCTGAACCTGGACCCGGAGATCGAGACGGTGTTCCTGATGGCAAAAGAAGAGTTCTCGCACGTCAGCAGTTCGTTGCTCCGCCAGATCGCGGTGTTCGGCGGCGACCTGTCGAAGTTCCTGCCCGAGCCGGTCGAGCGGGCCCTCATAGCGCGGGCGACGAAGTAGCCGCGAGCCCCAGGCAAGCGCGGGAGAGGTACGACGCGCGCGCCCGCGGCGCGCGGCTACAGGTTCGGATCGAGTCCGACGAACTCGCGGGCGATGGCGGTCATGGCGGTGGCGACGGCCGCCCGCTGGCGGTGGTCGCCAGGCGAGATGCCCTTTTCGTCCTCCAACACCAGTGGATGAAAGACTGACTCGTCGGCCGAGCTTGTCGAGAGTGACCGATAACGCTTCTGCTTCCCCACGACCTCCTCGGTGAACCCACCCGCACGTTCAAACACGTCCATCCCCCAGATGTCTGGAGACAGCGTCGCTCCCAGAACTGCCACCGCAATGCGACTCTCACTACGCTCGAACAAGACCAGATGCTCCGATGGTCGCAACTCCGGGCGGTGATAAGCTAACGGCTCATCAGTCGCCGCAGCCTGCCAGAAGCGTTTGTAAGTGTGACCCTGCTTGTATTCCACACGGCGGGCGAACCCGCGGACGTACTCGAACACCACTTCAGCAATTCCAACCCGTGCGGCCTCTTGCCAGCGGAAATGGAGGCGGAAGAACCGGCCGTCGCGTGTCATGTTGTTCCGCCTCGTTTTCGGATGAGTCGCCGCTACTGTCGTTCCCAGCAACCGCCGCCAGTTCGCGTCCAGCCATTTGGTTTCGGCCGGGGTGATCCGCGACTTCGCCTTGCTCTTGCACCCGAGGCGGATGAACTCGACCCGTGCCGCGTCGGCGTCGGTGGTGCCGTTCTCCTCCAGCCAGTCGGCAAACACCAGCCGCGGCAGGTCGTCGTCTGGGTTCGCCAGGATCGCGGACATCAGGGCGAGGCGCTGGTTCATTGACGTCTCCGGTGCGTCTCCCGATACCTTACCTCATGCCACACTACGACGCCGTCATCATCGGGGCCGGGCACAACGGCCTGGTCGCCGCCGCCTATCTCGCCAAAGCCGGCAAGAAGGTGATCGTCCTCGAACGCCGCGAGGTGATCGGCGGGTGCTGCGTCACGGAAGAGGTGTGGCCGGGCTTCCGTGTGTCCACCGCGGCGTATGTGAACAGCCTGCTGCGGCCGGAGATCATCAAGGAACTCGAACTGAAGAAGCACGGGTTCGAGATGATCCCTCGCAACCCGAGCAGTTTCACCCCGCTGCCGGACGGCCGCTCGCTGCTCATGGGGCCGGACAAAGAGCTGACGCACCGCGAGATCGCCAAGTTCAGCAAGCGGGACGCGGAGGCCTACCCGAAGTACGAGGCGATGCTCACGCAGGTGGCCGACTTCCTCGAACCACTGCTGACGCAGACCCCGCCCGACCCGTGGGGCGGGTTGGGCGACATGTGGTCGCTCGGCCAACTCGGGATGAAGTTCCGCAAGCTCGGGCGTAACGTCGGCACGGAGGCCATCGAAATCCTCACCGGGGCGGCCACGCCGATCCTCGACCGCTGGTTCGAGTCGGACGTTCTGAAAGCGACGATCGCCACGGATGCGGTGATCGGGGCGTTCGCCCCGCCGAGCCACCCCGGCACCGCGTATGTGCTGT
>CAYMHO010000471.1:0-4048 GCA_964390195.1 uncultured Fimbriiglobus sp.
CCGCGACGTGCCGGACGTGGCGACGGTGGTGGCCGACTACAACGAGGGCTGCCAGTTCCTGGTGTCCGCCACCATGATGAACGACGTGCAACTGGGCGAGGTCATCCGCGGGCACCTGGCCACCATCAAGTTCAGCGCGGAGGGGCGGCAGGACCACCTGAAGGGGTTCGAGGTGTTCGGCCAGAACATCTCCGGCGGGCCGAAGAAGCCGGGCGGGGCGCAGGGCGAGGCGGTGCACACCTACGAGAACCCGAACTTCGCCAAGGCGGCGAGCGGGGTGGAGAACGGGGCCACCTACGCCCTGTGGCAGAACTTCATCGAGTGCGTCGGGGCGAAGAAGCGGGAGACGCTCAGCACCCCGGAACTCGGCGCCGCCGCGTTCAGCACCGTCAACATGGGCGTGCAGGGGTACCGCCAGGGTAAGGTGCTGTTCTGGGACAAGGACGCGCGGAAGGTGAAGGACGCCGACCCGAGCTGGGCGGCCGGCTGGGAGAAGCGGAGCAAGGAGCGGGGCAAGCCGAACCAGATCATCGGCTGGACCGGCGGCGACAAGGGCAGCACCCTCACCCCGCCCGACTACCAGAAGCTGGAAGGCCCGTGGGTGGACGACAAGGAGCCGACGGGCGGGAAGGCGACGGGCAGCAGCGGGAAGTAAAGTGTTCCACTCGCTCCGCGAGTGGTCTTCTCACACCCGCTCGCGGAGCGAGCAGAACACGGGTCGGCGGGAGGTAGCGTTGACTGCGGCGTCACGCCGCGGATGAGTCCGGGTTCCCGGACACACATTCCGGCCGTCTTCGACGGCCGCACCTCGGGCCGTGGCACTGACAGGTCAGTTCCCCGGCCGAGGTTTCATGACGGGAGGTCAGTACCCCAACCGCCGCCGGTCAACGGAGGCCCGACCGTGAGGGAGGGCGCCAGAAGATTCTGGCGCCCTCCCTCACGGTCGGGCCTCCGATGGTTTTCACTCAACGCTGCCGTGAGTCCGCACAGGGACTGCGTCGGTCGGAAGGGGGCGTCGGGCGTCCCGATGCCACCCTTCAACCTGCCGCACGTCCTCCGCCCGCTCCGACAGCTGATCCTGGCGGACGCCCGGCTCGCAGCAGCTCTGCGTACAGCAGCCGACGGCGGCCGCCAGAGCGACCCCCGCGACCGCCACTGCGATGAGCCGCCGCATTACAGGATGCCGCCGTGGATCCGCTGCGGGGTCAGGTGACTGGGCTGGTCGTTGAACCAGAACCGCCGCCACACCTCGCCGATCTGCCGGAGGTCTTCCGACTGGTTGAGCATCTGGTCCTGCCGGATGAGCGGGTCGGACGCATACTGGTTGATGCACCCGGTGCCGCACGCGGCCACCGCGATCCCCGCCAACAGCGCCAGTGCGATGCGCCGAGCCATGTTCCCGCCTCCCTGCGTAGCGACCCTCCCGAGTATCCCCCCACGGGTGGCCGGCTCCGACGGGTCTTCCCCCCGCCGAACGGCCATTCGGGTCTACACGGGAAGTTATCGACCACGACGGGTGGGGCCTTAAGCGCAATTGCCGGAATTGTGCCGGGCGTGCCGGTTGGACGTGTCCTGCGGCCGAAACTGGGTAAGCTGGCGAACCGGCGAAAATGCCACTTCCCCCGACAATCGCTGTACTCGCCCGTCCGGCGGAGTTACCATCCACCCCGCCCCCCTCCCCATTCCTCTTCCGGGGAACCTCTCGTGTCCCACCCCTCTCGTCGTGACGTCCTGCGGGACGTCGGCCGCGGCATGTTCGTCGCCGGCCTCGGTGCCGCCCTCACCTCCGACCTCGGCCTCGGCCGCCTGATGGCCGACGACACGGCCGACCGCCTCACCTTCGGCGACCTCGACCCGCTGGTCGAGTTCATCCGGAACACCGCCCCGGACAAACTGCTGCCGGCCGCGGTGAAGAAACTGTCCGACGGCACCGACCTGAAGAAGCTGGTGGCGGCCGCCGCCCTGGCGAACGCGCGGGCGTTCGGCGGGGAAGACTACGTCGGCTTCCACACCCTCATGGCCCTCGCCCCGGCGTACCACATCGCGGCCGAAGAGGCCGACCCGAAGCTCCGCCCCCTGGCCGTGCTGAAGGTGCTCTTCCGCAACGCCACCCGCTTCAAGGAGACGGACGCCGCGAGCAAGGACACCCTCAAACCGGTCGCCCCGCTCAAGGGCGAACCCGCCACCGCCACCCATCTGCGGGACGCCGTGCGGAAGGTGGACGCCACCGCCGCCGAGCGGGCGTTCGCCAGCATCTGCCAGGCCGACCCGGCCGCCGCCATCAACCCGCTCATGGAGATGGTGGACGACGCCACCGAGGTTCACCGGGTGGTGCTGGTGTCTCGGTCGTGGGACCTGCTCGACTTCGTCGGCAAGGCGAACACGCACACCCTGCTCCGGCAGTCGGTGCGGTTCTGCCTGAAGGCGGAGGGGCAGGCGAACTACGTCAAGCACTTCCAGTCGACGCGGGACGTGCTGCCGAAGGTGCTCGACCAGCACAAGCTGGCCGGGAAGAAGCTGGGCACGAGGCCGCTCGACGACGCCGCGGTGGAGAAACTGAGCGAGGCCATCTTCGGCAGCAACCCGGCGGACGCGGCCGGTGCGGCGGCGGCGGCGCTGGCCGAGGGGTTCGCCCCGGACGCGGTCGGCGAGGCGATCGCCATGGCCGCCAACCAGCTCGTCCTCCGCGACCAAGGGCGGCCGAAGGGGCAGACCGCGGCGAACAAGCCGGAAGGCAGTTGCCACGGGGACAGCATCGGCGTCCACGGGTGCGACTCGGCCAACGCCTGGAGGAACATCGCCCGCGTCGGCGACGCCCGCACCACCGTCAGCAGCCTGATCCTGGGGGCGTATCAGGTGGCGTCGGACCGCTCCAACCGCGGCGGCGACTTCCTCAAGTGGCAGCCGTACCCGCGGGGCGAACACGCGGAGAAAGTGAAGGGAGTGCCGCCCGAAAAGCTGCTCGCCGAACTGGAGACCGCCATCAAGGCGAACGACCAGGGGCGGGCGGCGGCACTGACGGCCCGGCTGGGCGAAGGGGCCAAGCCCGACTCGGCGGCGGTGTTCGCGGTGTTGCGGAAGTACGCGGTGAGCGAGGACGGCGCCCTGCACGCCGAGAAGTTCTACCGCACGGCGACGGAGGAGTTCGCCGGCACGCGGGCGGCCTTCCGCTGGCGGCAACTGACCGCCCTGGCCCGCGTGACCGCGAGTGCGTTCGGCGCCCCCGCCCCGGGCGTGGAGGATGCGAAGAAGTTGCTGGTGGGGTGAGCGCGGACGCGAGACCTCACCCCCCACCCCCGGGGTTCGCCGGGCCCGTCGGGGGCGCGCGCCGGCCGCGCTCCCCTTCGGGTCGCGGCTAACCAGATCGTGTCCCCACCCAGGCGACCGGCCACCCTTCACCTCCCGACGTACAACATCCGGACCGGCGGCCGCCTCCCCGGCCGTCGGTCCGAGAGTATCGCGTGAGCACCTTCCAGCCCGTCACGGATTCGGCGGCGTCCGAACCCGTGTCCGAGTCCGACCTGGTTCAGTACTTCCGCGACGGCGCGAAGCCCCGCGACCGTTGGCGGGTGGGGGCTGAGTTCGAGAAGTTCCTGCTCGACCGGGCCACCGGCCGGGCCGTCAGCCACGACGAACCGGGTGGGGTGGGCGAGGTGCTCCAGGCGCTGGCCGACCGCTTCGGGTGGCAGGTGAAATCGACCGGCAGCCGGGTGGTGCTGCTCGCCCGCGGCGGGTCGAGCGTGAGCATCGAGCCGGGCGGCCAGGTGGAGTTCTCCACCCCGGCGGTGGCGAAACTGGCCGACCTGGCCGGCGAGTTCGACCGCCACACGGCCGAGTTGAAAGCGGTCATCGACCCCACCCGCCGGGCGTGGGTGGCCGCCGGGGTGACGCCGTTCACGAGGGTGGAAGACATCCCCTCGCCGGTCCGCCGCCGCCACCGCCGCATGGCCGAAATCCTGCCCGCCCGGTGCGAGACGGCCGACCACATGATGAAGGCGACCGCCAGCACCCAGGCGGCGTTCGACTACGCCGACGAGGCGGACGCGGT
>CAYMHO010000472.1:0-4036 GCA_964390195.1 uncultured Fimbriiglobus sp.
CCGCCGTTCATGAACAGGTGGATGACGTGCTTCGCCTTGGCCGGGAAGTGGGCCACCTTCGGGGCGAGCGGGTTGGCCGGTGCGGTGGTGGCGGGTGCGGCGGCCGACCGCTCGGCGAGCGCCGCGAGGCCGAGCAGGCCGAGGCCGGTGCCGGTGCGGGCGAGCATCTGGCGACGAGAAACGGGAAGCATCGGCATCTCCGAGGCGAGCGGCCGGCGTGAGCCGGCTGTTTCGGTGTGCGGGGGAACAGTGGGCTGACGCCCACCGCTCGCCGGGTCAATCCACGAACATCAGCTCGTTGCTGGCCAGTAGCACCTGGGCGAACTGCTGCCAGCGGGTGAGCTTGTCGTCCTTGCCGGCCGGCAGCTTCAGGTACCGCTCGGCCAAATCCAACTCTTGCATCTCTGGCGATCGGCCGAACGCCAGCCGGTACGCCGCCGTGATCTTCTCGGCGTCGGTCTTGCCGAGCTTTTCCGCACGGGCGGCGAGCGCCTTCGCCTGGCCCACCATGAACGGGCTGTTCAGGGCGAACAACTGCTGCTGCGGGACGGTCGTCGTCACCCGCTTGTCGGCGGTGGCGTTGGCATCCGGGAAGTCGAACAGCCGCAGCAGGCCGTCCGGCTCGTGCCGGCTGACTTTCGCGTACACCGTGCGGCGGGTGACGTTCGCGTCCTTCAGGCTGAACGTCGGCCCGCCCGTCTTGGCGTCGAGCGTGCCGCTGACGCTCAGCAGCGAGTCCCGCCACTGCTCCACGTCCAGCCGGCGGCGGTTGGCCCGCCACTGGTACACGTTCGCCCCGTCGATCTTGTCGTTGGCTTCGTCGGGTCGGCTGTCCAGTTGGTAGACCGCGCTCAGCACGATCTGCCGGTGCAGCCACTTCAGCGACCACCCGTTCTTCATGAAGTGGAACGCCAGCCAGTCGAGCAACGGCTGGTTCGTCGGGGCGTCACCCAGGATGCCGAAGTTGCTCGGACTGCCGACGATGCCGCGGCCGAAGTGCCACGCCCACACGCGGTTGACGATCACGCGGGCCGTCAGCGGGTTGTCCTTGCTGGCGATGCTATTGGCGAGGGCCAGCCGGTCGAACCCTTTGCCCGGTTTCGCCTCCGCCGGCAACACCTGTAGGAACCCCTTCGGCACCTCTTCACCCAGCACCGCCGGGTTGCCGCGGACGTTCACCTTCATGCCGGGGCCGTTGCCGCTCAGCACGTGCACCACCGGCGGGGCCGGCGGCACCGCCTTCTTCAGTTTCTCGACGTCGGCGGCCAGCTCCTTCACCTTGTCCATCGCCGCCTTGATGGCATCCTTGTCGTCCTTCTTGTCCTTCTCCAGCTTCTTCTGCTCGTCCTTCGCCTTGTTCACCTTCCCCTCGGCCTCCTTCACTTTGGCCTGGGCTTCGGCGTGGGCCTTCACCTGGTCGGCCGGTGCGAGCGGGGTGTCGGTCAGCTTGGTGCCGATGTAGATGCCGGCGAGGGCGTAGTAGTCTTTGGTCGGGATCGGGTCGTACTTGTGGTCGTGGCAGCGGGCGCAGGCGACGGTGATCGCCAGGAACCCGCGGGTGACGGTGTCCACCTTGTCGTCCAGTTCGTCCGCGTCCGCCTTCGGGGCACACCCGGCGTCGCGGTAGTACTCCGCACCCAGCCCGAGGAAGCCGAGGCCGGCGTACTTGTCGAACGCCTCCGCCGGGGCGTCCGGCAGCAGGTCGGCGGCCAGTTGCATCTTCACGAACCGGTCGAACGGCATGTCGTCGTTGAACGCCTTGATGACCCAGTCGCGGTACCGCCACGCCTGGTTCTTCGGCTTCACCCCGAACGTGTGCGCCTGGTCCTCGGCGTACCGGGCGACGTCCAGCCAGTGCCGCGCCCACTTCTCCCCGTACTGCGGGCTGGCGAGCAACTTCTCGACCACCTTGGCGAAGGCGTCGGGTGAAGCGTCCTTCTCGAAGGCGTCGAAGTCCTCGGCCGTCGGCGGCAGGCCGATCAGGTCGAGGTACGCCCGCCGCAGGAGCGTCCGCTTGTCGGCCGCACCGACCGGCGTGAGCTTCTGCTCCTTCCACTTCGCGGCGACGAACTTGTCGATCGGGGTCGTGGATCCGCTCGCTTCGGGAACCGCCGGTTCGTTGACAGGCTGGAAGCTCCAGAACTGCTTGCCCTTCTCGATGTCGATGGTGCTGGCCTTCACCGCCGCGTCGGTGCGGGGGTCGGCGGCCCCGGCCGCGATCCACGTCTCGAAGTCCTTCAGGATGGGGTCGGCCAGCTTGCCCGCCGGCGGCATCTTCAGGTCGCCGTCGCACCTCAGCGACTTCAGCAGCAGGCTGTCGGCCGGCTTGCCGGGCACCACCGCCGGGCCGGTGTCCCCGCCCTTCAGCAGCCCGTCCTTCGTGTCCAACATCAGCCCGCCCTTCAGCTTCTTCTTGCCCTTGGCGTCGGCCGAGTGGCACGAGTAGCAGCTCTCCGCCAGCACCGGGCGGATCTTGTTCTCGAAGAACTCGATTTGCTTGGCGTCGGGGTCGGCACCGGGCGTGAGCAACAGTGCGACGACGGCGGCGGAAGGCAGCATAGGAAGGTCTTGGCGTGTCGGGCTTGGCAAGCCGGAAGCAACGGCCGCTTCCGGTGAACCGGCGGGGAGGCAGACGAGATTACCACACCCGCCTCCGCCGGGGAAGGGGTGGGACTGGTTTTCTCAGGCCCCGGCTGAAGCGTCCGCCAACCGCACGGCGTCGGCGAAGCGGTTCGTTTCGGCCCAGTGTTCGGCGATGCGGGTGAGGCGGTCGAGTTCGGCCTGGACCAGCTTCCGGTGGTGTTCCAGGTCATCCGTCCGCACCTTCGACGGCACGGTGAACGTCTTCCCGGACACGACTTTAGCCCGTGTACACGGCTTGGGGATGGCGAAACGGTCCCAACTGCGGACCCGCCACGGGCGGTGGTACGCCACCCCGAGCGGGGCGAGGGTCATGCCGGTTTTGGCGGCGATGTACACCGCCCCGGCTTGGACCACCCGCCGCGGCCCGCGGGGGCCGTCCGGGGTGATGGCCAGGTGTCGGCACCCGGACAGGTCGCGGATGATCTCCCGCACCGCCTGCATCCCCCCGCGGCTGGTGCTGCCGAACACCGGCGTCAGGCCGAGGGTGCGGATGACGGTGGCGAGCAGTTGTCCGTCGGCGTGGCTGCTCACCAGCGTGGACACCGCCGGGCAGGCGTACTTCGTCAGCGGCAGCAGGAGCGTCTCGTGCCAGAGCAGGTACACCGACCGCGGCTCGGGTTCGGGCTGCGGGGGCATGACCGGCGGGCCGAGGGCCTTGTACTCGAACCGCAGGGTGCGGATGAGCGCCCGGGCCACCTGGGTGCCCATCCAACCGGCGGCGCGTATGAGGTGCGGGTTGCGGATCTTCATGCGTCGTCCGTGACAGAGAGTTTCAGGTTCACGCCCCCGCCCACTCGCCGGTGAACACCTCCGTCGCCGGGCCGGTCATGTAGACGCAGTTGTCCGCCTCGCTCCACTCCAGTTCCAGATCGCCGCCGGGCAGGTGGGCCAGCAGCTTCCGCCCGGTGCGGCCGGTCAGCACCCCCGCCACCGCCACCGAGCACGCCCCGGTGCCGCACGCCAGGGTGATGCCGCTGCCCCGCTCCCACGTCCGCATCGTCACTTCCGATGGCGAATGCACCTGCACGAAGTGGGCGTTGATCCGCCGCGGGAAGACGGGAGCGTGTTCGATCGTCGGGCCAACCGCCTCCAGCGGGACGGCCTTCACGTCGGGAACGTAGATGGTGACGTGCGGGTTGCCCATCGACACACACGTTCCACGGTAGCTCTTGCCGCCGGCGGTGAACTCCACGTCCACCGGCGGGTCGCCGGGCAGCGTGGTTGGGATGTCGGCCGACTTCAGGATGGGCGTGCCCATGTTCACCCGCACCCGCTCGGCCTTGCCGTTCGCCACCTCCAAGTCCACCGTCAGCACTCCGCGGCCGGTTTCGAGTTTGAGCGTCGGCTTGCGGGCGATGCCGTGGTCGTGGACGTACTTGGCCACGCACCGCAG
>CAYMHO010000473.1:0-4034 GCA_964390195.1 uncultured Fimbriiglobus sp.
ACCGACCCGCTCGACTTCTCCGGCGTGTGGCGGTTCCGCGAACTGTTCCCGTTCGCCCCCGACGACCGGGTGATGACCATCGGCGAGGGCCAGACCCTCTGCCAGCGGGCGGACGGCGTGGCCGCCTACTGTGGGATGAAGCCGGGCACCACCTACCTGCAATACGAGGGGATGAACCCGAGCGGCAGCTTCAAGGACAACGGCATGACGGCGGCGTTCACCCACGCCCAGATGGTGGGGGCACGCCGGGCCGCGTGCGCCAGTACCGGCAACACGAGTGCCAGCCTCGCCATCTATTGTGCGGCGTCGCAACTGATGCGGGCGGTCATCTTCATCGGCAGCGGGAAGATCAGCTATGGCAAGCTGAGCCAGGCGCTCGAACACGGGGCGCTGACGGTGCAGATCGCCGGCGACTTCGACGACGCCCTGCGGCGGGTACAGGAGGTGAGCCGGCAACTCGGCATCTACCTGGTGAACAGCATCAACCCGTTCCGCCTGGAGGGGCAGAAGAGCATCATGCTGCGGGTGCTGGAGGCCCTCAAGTGGGAGGTGCCGGACTGGATCCTGGTGCCGGGCGGCAACCTGGGCAACTCGTCGGCGTTCGGCAAGGCGTTCATCGAGCTGACCGACCTCGGCCTCATCAACAAGCCGCCGCGGATCGCCGTCATCAACGCCGCCGGGGCGGACACCTTCTACCAGCTCTACGAACGGAACGGGGTGCGGTGGAACGGCGGAAAGCCGGACGACCGCAAGGTGGGCGTGTACATGAAGTACCTGGACGACGCCGACAAGCGGGCCGACACCCTGGCCAGCGCGATCGAAATCAACCGCCCGGTGAACCTGCCCAAAGCCCTGCGTGCGCTCGAACGCTGCGGCGGCATAGTACGGGAGGTGACGGACTCCGAGATGCTGGACGCGAAGGCGAAGATCGGGGCCGGCGGGCTGGGGTGCGAGCCGGCGAGTGCGGCGAGTGTGGCGGGGTTGCTGAAGCTGGTGCGGGAGGGGGTGATCGATCCCGGCGAGCGGGTGGCGTGCGTGCTCACCGGGCATGTGCTGAAGGACCCGGACGCGACGGTGGCGTACCACACCGCCGACCAGAAGGTGTTCGAGGAGAAACTGGGCAAGCGGGGCGTGCGGCGGGTGAACTTCGCCAACCGTGCCGTGCAGGTGCCGAACGACCTGACCGCCATCGTCCAGGCGATCGAACTGTACGCGTAGGGGTGGTACAATAGCCGCACGCGGAGGGCTACCAATGGCACCCATCGTCATCGGCATCGACGACTTACTTCCCGAACGCTATCCGGAGCTGTACCGGGTGATTGAGGGCGGCACACAGGTGTTGATCGAACACCGAAACGGCCACCGCAACCCGCTCATCTTTGCGCCGCTGGACCCGGCCATTCCGAACTGCCGGTACGTCGTGCTCGGCCTCCATGCCGGCATGATGGAGATGGCACGCGACTTCGACGACCCGCTGCCGAGCGAAGAGTGGGAGGGGGCGTTCGATTGATCGCCATCACAGACACCCACACCCTCATCTGGCACGACTCCGACCCGTCCCGTGCGTCGAAGGCGTTGATCCGTTACCTGGCGAGCCCGGCGTGGACGGTGTACGTCAGCGTGGTGAACCCGTGGGAGATGACGATCAAAGCCGCAACCGGAAAACTCATCCTGCGGGCGGAAGTGCCGGCCATCATGTCGGACGTGTTGCGACTGAACCGGGTCCACCTGCTCCCCGTCACCTACGACCACATCCTCGCTCTCGGCGGTCTGCCCCCAGCGCATAAAGACCCGTTCGACCGGCTGCTGGCTGCGCAAGCCATCGCCGAGAACGCGGTCCTTGTCACCGACGATGCGATCTTCCAGCATTACCCCGTCCACACCGATTGGTGAACCCGATGCAAACTACCGTCGCCATCCACGGGGCGTGCGGGCGGATGGGCCAGCGGCTCGTCGCCCTCGCCCGCGAAGACTCCGCCCTCCGGGTCGTCGCCGCCATCGACTCCCCCGCCCACCCGAAACAGGGCACCGACGCCGGCGAGTTGGCCGGGGTGGGCCACATCGGCGTGCCGATCACCGACGAACTGCCGCTGAACGTCACCCCCGACTGTGTCATCGATTTCAGTGCCCCGGCCGGCACGGTGGCCATCCTGAAGACGTGCATCGACCGCAAGCTTCCGCTCGTCATCGCCACCACCGGCCTGGAGAACGAACACCTCGCCGAGATCGACCACGCCGCCCACCACACCGCCGTGCTCCTCTCGCCGAGCATGAGCCTGGTGGTGAACCTGCTGTTCAAGCTGACCAAACTGGCCGGCGAGGCGCTGGCCGGCAAGGGGTTCGACGTGGAGATCGTCGAGCGGCACCACAAGATGAAGAAGGACTCGCCCAGCGGCACCGCCCTGAAATTCGTCGAGGTGGTGCAAGCGGCGATGGGGCAAACCGAGGTGCTGCACGGCCGCGAGGGGCTGGTGGGCGAGCGGACCGCCACCGAGATCGGTGTGCACGCCATCCGCGGGGGCGACAGCGTCGGCGAGCACACCATCATCTTCGCCTCGCAGGGCGAGACGATGGAACTGGTCCACAAGGGCAGCAGCCGCGACAGCTACGCCCGCGGGGCGCTCGCCGCGGCGAAGTGGCTGGCCGGCAAGCCGGCCGGCCGGTACGGCATGGCCGACGTGCTGGGGCTGTGAAGAATTGGCCCGCTGATGACGCAGAACGGACGCGGATGGAGGCAGGATCTGAAATCATGATCTGCTCAGATCCTGCCTCCATCCGCGTCCGTTCTGCGTCATCAGCGGGCCTGCCTTGATTTGATCACCGATCCACCCTCCCGGACCATCTCTCATGCCTCGCGCTCTCCTCGCGTTGCTCCTCCTCGCCGCACCCGCACTCGCCCAGCGAGAATACGGGTTCGACAACCGCAAAGGGTCGGGTCAGGCGTACCTGAAGCCGGACGAGACGGTGGCGAAGATGAAAGTGCCGGCCGAGTTCGAGGTGAAGCTGTTCGCCGGCGAGCCGGACCTGGCCAACCCGATCGCCTTCACCATCGACGAGAAGGGCCGGGTGTGGGCGATCGAGTGCTTCGAGTACCCGAGCCGCACGCCGAAGGGGAAAGCCCCGCGGGACCGCATCGTCATCCTGGAAGACACCGACGGCGACGGGAAGTGCGACAAGCGGACGGTGTTCGCGGAGGGGAAAGACTTCCCGGTGCCGGAGGAGCGGAAGAAGGCCGGCCTCGGGGCGTTCGACCTGGCGTCGGGCATCGAGGTCGGCAACGGGGGCGTGTACGTCGGCGCCCCGCCGTACCTGTGGTTCATCGAGAACAAGGACGACAAGCCGGGCAAGATCGAACCGATCCTGAAGGGGTTCGGCAGCGAGGACACGCACGAGACGCTGAACACCTTCCAGTGGGGGCCGGACGGCTGGCTGTACGGCCTGCACGGGGTGTTCACCCAGAGCAAGGTGCAATCGCTGGACGGGCCGGAAACGCGGATGAACGCCGCCGTCTGGCGGATGCACCCGAAGACGAAGAAGTTCGAGATCTTCGCCGAAGGAACAAGCAACCCGTGGGGCATGGACTGGCGGAACACCGACGGCCAGTTCATTCTGGCGTGCTGTGTGATTCCGCACCTGTACCACATCGTGCCGGGCGGCATCTACAAACGGCAGGCGGGGGCGAGCTACAACCCGCACGCCTACGGGTACATCAACGAGATTTGCGACCACACGTTCCACAAGGAGAGCGGCTGGGCGCACGCCGGGCTGATTTCGCTGGACGCCCCGCACATCCCCGAGAAGTACCGCAACTCGGTCATCTTCGGCAGCATCCACGGGTGCAGCGTCAAGCAGAACATCTTGAAGCCGAACGGCAGCAGCTTCACCGCCACGCGGGGCGACGACTTCCTCGTCAGCGGCGACAAGAACTTCCGCCCGATCAACATGAAGTGGGGGCCGAACGGCGACATCTACCTGATCGACTGGCACGACCAGATGCCGTGCCACCAGGCCAAGCCGGACGAGTGGGACTACGA
>CAYMHO010000474.1:0-4026 GCA_964390195.1 uncultured Fimbriiglobus sp.
TGGCCGTCACCCGCCCGCCCATGTTCGCCGGGCCGATGCACCGCCACTTGAACTGGCCGGACACGTCGGCCGGCAGTGCCCCCTCCACCGCCGCCTGGGTGGGCGCGGACTCGGCCTTGATCGGCTGTTTTTCCAGGTCGGCGATCTGCTTCTGGATGAGATCGATCTGCTTCTTCAACTCGTCGATCTGCTTCTGCTTCTCGGCCGGGGTGGGCGGGGTGCCCTTGTCCTGCGAGTACGCGGGAGGCAGGGCGACCACGACGGCCGCCAGCAGACCGAGCAACGGCCAGCGGAGCGTGCGGATGATTCGGGACACGGGGTGTCTCGGGGTGGGGAAATGGGGGAAGATGGAGGGTCGTCTGGAAGGAGTTGTAGTCGGCGGCGGGCGGAACGGCAGTCTGAGAAAGTGATGAGAGTCGGGAAGGGTGTGGCGGTGGTGCGGGTGGCACCGGTCGGTGGCGTGGTAAGGGGAAAACGAAGAACCCCGGCACTCGGGCCGGGGTTGGTGGGTGTGTTCTGCTCGCTCCGCGAGCGGACTCGGAAGACCGCTCGCGGAGCGAGCAGAGCACGGTCAGGCCGCCGCTTTGCTCATCCGCCGCCGCACCGCCACGATCCCGCCCACCACCAGGCTGCCGAACACGATCATCGAGATCGGCTCGGGCACCGGAGAAGCGTTGCGCACGACCAGTTGCTCGGCGAAGCTAAAGGACCCAGGCATGCCCGCCCAAGGTCCGGTCGGCTGACCCCGTCCGTTCCCCCAGTCGGCGTGCAGGAAGCTGAGACTGAAGTACGGCACGGCAAGGGCACTACGGCTCTGCGCGTTGGTGTAGACGCTGTTGACGAACTGCATGTTCGCCCCGCTGATCGGGTCAATCCCGTTGAACGGGACGTTCCCGTTGGCCGTCAGGAAGTCGGTCGCGAACGGGGAGTTCGCCAGTTCCGCAGCAGTCGGCAGCCGCCATCCGAATTGACCCTGATAGGACAGATCCACACCGCCTGGCAGCGGGTTGGCCCAAGCCCAGTCGAGGCCGCCCATCGTGATATAGGCGTTCGTCGGGACCGGCGAGTTGATCGGGGCCGCGTTCGCCCCAGCGGTCGCGACGAGCGCGACGAGACAGGCCAGCAGTTTCCGCATGGCGGAACCCTCCTGTGGGTGGGCGAGTCGTGGCGAGCGGAACCGGACTACCCCTAGCCGGTGACCCGTCGCCGTTGTGGTACGACCGCCCTCCGCTCCCGAAATGTGTGGAGTCGGGAGTGGTGAGAAGGATTAAACCCGGATGTCAAGTCGGCGTCTACGGAAAAATTGATACCGTCGGCGGAAAGCCCGACACCGCCGGTGGCTGTCGGACGGACGTTGGGCCGCACGGTCGGCCCGTTAAACGAACGAACCCCAGCACTCGGGCCGGGGTTCACGGGTCTGTTCTGCTCGCGTGAAACCTCACGCCACCGCTTTGCTCATCCGCCGCCGCACCGCCACGATCCCGCCCACCACCAGGCTGCCGAACACGACCATCGAGAGCGGCTCGGGGACGGTCGCCGCATTTGCCGAGAACGTGCCGGGCGGGCCACCGCCACCCGTCGTTCCGCGCAGTGTGGTACCAGAGGAAAGTGTGATGGTCTGGAGGAAGAAGGTGCTGTTGGTCGGCGAAATGAAGGTCGGCAACGAAAGTGTGGACAAATCGTTGATGTTCGACATAAATGTGGCCGGCGCGGGACCGCCGTTCCAGCCGATGTCCGGGTTGAACCCGGCCCCGATGAGGGTCAAGCCACCCGAAAAGGTGTCAAGGAACAACGGCGACGGCGACACCACCGCCTGGTTGGAGATGCCCAGACTCGGGGCGGTCAGGGTGATGGAAGTCAGGGCGAACCGCCCACGAGTCGGCGAAGGGTCCAGATCGGGTGTCGTGTTGTCAGCCGTCAGCGTGAACGTGAGCGGTCCTGAGGGAGCAAACGCGCCACCGTTCACCGAAAGGTTGAACCCGCCTGGAAACCCCATCTGCATCACGATCGGCGCTGCTTGGCTGGTGGCGGCGATGCCGAGCATCGCCACCAACGCCAACATGAGTTTCCGCATGGCGGAACCCTCCTGTGGGTGGGCGAGTCGTGGCGTGCGGAACCGGACTACCCCTAGCCGGTGACCCGCCGCCGTTTGGGCACGACCGCCCGCCGCTCCCGAAATGTGTGGAGTCGGGAGTGGTTGACAAGCATTAAACCCGGTTGTCAAGTCGGCGTCTACGGAAAAATTGACACCACCGGCGGAAAGCCCGACACCGCCGGCGGTTGTCGGACGAACGCCAAGCCGCACGGTCGCCCCGTGAAACGAACGAACCCCGGCACTCGGGCCGGGGTTCGGGGCGTTGAGCTGAGTGTCGCCTACGCCGCCGCTTTGCCCATCCGCCGCCGCACCGCCACGATCCCGCCCACCACCAGGCTGCCGAACACGATCATCGAGATCGGCTCGGGAACCTCAGTGATTGACGCGCCGACACCACCACCCAACAGGAACGCCCGGTTCTGACCGTCGCGGCCAAGAATTTGGAGGCCGCCGAAGTTGCCACTGAAGAATGAGTGACTCGGACCGGAGCCGATGTCGGCATTCGTGAGGCCGGGGAACGCGGTGTTGCCGGCGGCGGTTAGTGTGTGACCACTCGAAGTGCCACCGAGAGTTTCGAGCAAGCCGGGGAGGAGGGTGGACAGCCAGCCGTAGTTCCCACTGCCGTGCGACATCACCCCACCACCGGAGTTAACGAAGTTGTTGATGGCGGCGGCGTTGCTGTTGACCGCAGTGACCTCACTCGGGTCCTGGTCGTTGCCGGCACCGTTGCCCGAGATCCATAATATTTGTGGGTTCACCACTCCGTTCGCGATGTCGGTGAACAGCTGGTTAATCGCAGCCGCCCCATCCACATAGAGGACGCTCAACCCGAGCACGTTCGCCACCGAGTTGATCGCCCCGCCGGCGCCAAAGCCGTTGTAGTTGCCCGCACCCGGGTTGCTCGAGCCAAGGGCAACGATGGTGTGGGTGAAAGGTCCGGTCCGCGTCACCTGCGGGAGCATGCCCGAGATGCCCTTCTCGATGTACTTCCATCCTTGGATGTTCGTCGTGCCCGACCGAGAACCGTGGTCGGTCAGATCGTCGCCGCCGAGCAGAATCGGTCCTGCCGAGGCGGTGCCAGTCGCGAAGAGGATCGCGACGAAAGAGGCCACGAGTGTCCGCATGGCGGAACCCTCCTGTGTGTGGGCGGGTCGTGGCGGCGGAACCGGACTACCCCTAGCCGGTGACCCGTCGCCGTTGGGCACGACCGCCCTCCGCTCCCAAAAGGTGGTACCCTTGGGAACGGATTTGTGTGATTCTCATTTCAGCCGGCAGTCAAGGTGCTGTCCAGCGTATTTTTCCGTTCTCACCAATTTTCCCGACACCTTTTAGTGCAGTCTTGTCCGGCGAATCGTGTCGTTTGGCACGGATTCGGACAGTTCGCGTGCCCGCATTGCGGCGGAAGTGCTCGTCCGGCCGGGACGTCGACCCAACGGCTGTTCTTCTCAGCCGAGAGTGGGCGGGGGTGTCGGGGGAAGGGGTGGGACTGAGACCAATCCGCGTTCGGTGCGGGCGACGAACACCGCCGTCGTCAGGTCGGCGGCCACGTTCACCGTCGTGCGGCACATGTCGAGCAGGCGGTCCACCCCCAGCACGATGGCGATGGCACCCCCTTTCACCTGCCCCTCGGTGGCGGTTTCCAGCACCAGCCCGATGAGCGGCAGGCTGCCGCCGGGCACGCCGGCCATGCCGGTCGCCGTCAGCACGCACAGGATCAACACCACGATCTGCTGGCCGACGGTCAACTCGACGCCGAACACCTGCACCAGGAACAGCACCACCACGGATTCAAAGAGGGCGGTGCCGTTGTGGTTCATGCTGGCGCTCAACGGCAGCACGAACTGGGCGACGGTGGGCGGCACGTTCAGGTCGTCGGTGGCGTTCTTGATGGCCGTCGGCAGGGTGGCCGAGCTGCTGCTGGTGCTGAACGC
>CAYMHO010000475.1:0-4009 GCA_964390195.1 uncultured Fimbriiglobus sp.
GCGGACGAGGTGCAGATCACCCGCCGGGTGTACCGCGACGGCCAGGGCGAGTACCTGATCAACCACCAGGCCAGCCGGCTGAAGGACATCAAGGATCTGTTCCTCGGCAGCGGGGCAGGGCACGGGGCGTACAGCGTCATCGAGCAGGGGCGGGTGGACGCCCTGCTGACGGCCAGCACCGCCGCCCGCCGGACCATTTTCGAAGAGGCCGCCGGCATCAGCCGGTTCAAGGCGAAGAAGGTCGAAACGCTAGGCAAGCTGGAGCGGGTGGACGCCGACCTGACCCGCGTGCGGGACATCCTGACCGAGTTGGACAAGCAACTGCGGACGTTGCGGCTGCAAGCGGCGAAGGCCCAGCGGTATCAGGAGTACTCGGGGCAGTTGCAGGCCCTGCGGGTGAGCGTCGGGCTGAAGGAGTTCCGCGAGCTGACCGCCACCCTGGACGAGGAGGAGCGGCGGCTGGCCGAACTGCGGGGCGACGTGGCGGGGGTGGCCGAGCGCGAGCAGGAAGAGGAGCAGCGGGCCGCGGACACCGACGCCACCCTGACGGCGGTGGAGGCGGAACTCCGCCGGCACGAGGGCACGCTCAGCCGCGCCCGGCAGACGATCGCCGCGTGCGAGGCGGCGGTGAAGTCCGAGCGGGGGCAGTGCGAACGGGCCGAGGCGGAGTTGTTACGGCTGGGCAAGCAGCGGCTCGACCTGAGCCGGCGGTTGCAGGCCGGGGCCGAAGCGGTGGCGGCCGCGAACGCTGAACTGTCCGCCGTCTCGTCCGAAGCCGAGGCCGAACGTCAACGGGCCGAAGCCGCCGCGGCCGCTCTTCAGAAGGTGTCGGCCCACATCACCGCGTTGCTCGCCAGTTCGCAGGCCGACCGCGACAGCCAGTTCGACCTGGCCCGCCAGACGACCAAGCTGCAAGGCGAAACCGAAACCCTCCGGCGGGAAGCGGACAAGCTGAAGAAGGAGCTGACCGCCAAGCTGGTGGAGGCCGAACGAACCTCCCAGCGGCACGACGCCCTCGCCGGCGTGCTCGACGACCTCAGCCGGTCCGACGCCGACGTGCAGCAGCAGCTCGGCAGCGCGAAGCAGAACCTGGCCGAACACGTCGCCTACCGCGACGACCTCCGCCGCCGGGCCGACGCACTCCAGGCGGATTTGGATTCAGCCCGCGACACCCGCAGCGCGCTTCGCGGGCGGGCAGATGTGCTCGAAGGCCTGGAACGAGCGCTCGACGGCATCGGCGCCGGCGTGCGGGAGGTGATCGCCCGCCGCGGTTCACCGGCGCTGGCCGGCGTCCTCGGGCTGGTGGGCGAACTGCTCTCCGCCCCGCGAGACGTCGCCCCGCTCATCGACCTCGCCCTCGGCGACGCCGCCCAGCGGTTCGTCGTGTCCGCCACCGACCTCGACCGCATTGCGGCGGCGCTCACCGACCTTCCCGGCCGCGTCGGGCTGATTCCGCTGTTCGCCCAACCCGACCCGCTCGCCGAGGGAGCGGAACACGTTCCCGGCGTCGTGTCGGCCGCCGCGCTCGTCACCGTCGATCGCCCCGAACTGGCCGCCCTGCCGCACCAGTTGCTCGGGCACGTGTTCGTCGTCCCCGACCTCGCCGCCGCTCGGGCCACCGCCGTCCGCCTGCCGCACGCCCGGTTCATTACCCGCACGGGGGAGGTGCTGGACGCCGACGGGTCGCTCACCGTCGGGCCGGCCGGCGGGGGCGGCGGGTTCCTGTCGCGGAAGAGCGAGTTGCGGGACCTGCGGGCCGAGATCGCCCGACTGGACGAGCAGGTTCAATCCGTCGAAGCCCAGCAGCTCACCTGCCGCCGGCAGGCCGACGCGATGGACGCCCCGGTGCGGGCGCTCGAAACCGAAATCAACGCGTTGAGTGGCGAGGCCGGCACCCTGCAATCGCAGATCGCCGCCCAGCGGCAGGAGCAGAAGCGGCTGGCCGACCTGATCCACCTCGTCCGCGAGGAGGCCCGGCATCTGGAAGGCGAAGTGCGGTCGGTCGAAGCCGCCTTCGCCCGCACGGCCGAGCGGTGGCAGGCCGCCGTCGGTGAAGAGTCCGCCGTGAGCGGCCGGCTGGTGCAGACCGAAGCCGACCTGACCGCCGCCAACGCCGACCGCGACCGCAAGCAGGGCGACCACACCGCCGCCCAGGTGGCGCTCGGCCGCGTCACCGCCAACCTGGCCGCCCTCCGCACCAAGCACGCCGAGTTGGAGAACGAGCTTAAGCTCCGCCGGTTCGACGCCATCAACCTGACCACCGCCGAGAAGGCCGCCGCCTCCCGGCTGATCGAAAGCCAACTGCAGATGCTGCGGGCGACCGACACCGCCGCCCACGCCTTCCTCGAAAAGGAAGACGCCGAGCGTGCGGCGGGTGTCCTGGGTGCCGACCGCGACCGCCTGCGGGCCGACCGCGAGCAGACCACCGCCGCCCTCAAGCGGCTCCGCGAGGCGTGGGGCCAGCAGCGGGAACTGATGCACCGCCGCGAGATGGAGGTGCAAGACCTGTCCCTCCGCCGCGACGGCATCGCCGCCCGCATCCGCGAGGACTACAGCATCGAGTTGGCCGAACTCGCCACCGCCCCGCCGCCCGAGGGTACCGACGACGACCCCATCCCGCTCCTGCCCGCCGACCCGGCCGCCGTTCAGGCGCAGATTGACGACCTCCGCAAGAAGGTCGCCAAGCTGGGCAACGTGAACCCCGAAGCGGTCGCCGAACTCGCGGAGGTCGAAACCCGCGAGACCACCCTCCGCACCCAGCACGACGACCTCGCCTCCGCCCGCGACAAGCTGCTGGAGATCATCGCCCAGATCAACGCCGACAGCCGCAAGCTGTTCCTCGACACCCTGGCCACCGTGCGGGGGCACTTCCAGGAGCTGTTCCGCAAGCTGTTCGGCGGGGGCATGGCCGACGTGGTGCTCGACGGCGACGACCCGCTCGAAGCGGGCATCGACATCACCGCCCGCCCGCCGGGCAAGGAACTCCGCAGCATCTCGCTGCTCAGCGGGGGCGAGCGGACGCTCACCGCCATCGCCCTGCTGCTGGCCATCTTCCGCAGCCGCCCGAGCCCGTTCTGCCTGCTCGACGAGGTGGACGCGGCCCTCGACGAGGCGAACACCGCCCGCCTGAGTGTCGCCCTCCGCGAGTTCCTCGACCGCTCGCAGTTCATCATCATCACCCACAAGAAGCGGACGATGGCGATGGCCGACGTCATCTTCGGCGTGACCATGCAGGAGAGCGGCGTCAGCAAGCAGGTGAGCGTGCGGTTCGACGACTGGCCGGAGGACGAGGAGCCGAAGCAGGCGGCGTGACCGCGGGCGTCGTTCTCAAGATGGTCAAGATTGTCACGCCTGCGCCCCATCCCCCCGACACGCATTCCCGGTCTACTGGTTTTTCGCTTGAGTCTCAGACTCTCGCGCGGTAGGTATGGCCCGCACCGACCCCCGTCCCACCGGGTGCCCGCCATGGCCGAACACCTCCCGTCCGCCGACCCCGACCGCACCAACCTGCGCGAGCCGTCCGAGCAGACGGCCACCCTCGACGCCACCCTCGATTCCACCCCGCCCACACTCCCCGACCCGCCGCCCGGCTCGCCGCAGGTGCCGGGGTACCGCATCACCGCCGAGATCGCCAAGGGCGGCATGGGGAAGGTGTACGCCGCCCACCACCTGACGCTTGACCGCGAGGTGGCCATCAAGACGCTCCTCCCCGGTGCGAACGCCGAGCGGTTCGTGACGGAATCGAAGATCACGGCGAAGCTGCCGCACCCGAACATCCCGCCCGTCCACGAACTCGGCACCCTGCCCGACGGCACCCCCTTCCTGGCGATGAAGCTGATCCACGGGCGAACGCTGTCCGAGCAGTTGAAGGCCCGCCCGACCCCGTCGCACGACCTGCCGCGGTTCGTGCAGGTGTTCGAGGGGATCGCCCAGGCGGTCGGGTTCGCGCACAGTCGGGGGGTGATCCACCGCGACCTGAAGCCGCTGAACGTGATGGTCGGCGAGTTCG
>CAYMHO010000476.1:0-3996 GCA_964390195.1 uncultured Fimbriiglobus sp.
CCTGGTGCTGGAGAAGCGGCACCACAAGCTGCTCGGCGACCGGCTGATCACCGCCCTGCAGATGTACGACGTGGCGAAGGCGGAGCGGGCCGGGTTCTCGGGCGACCTGGTGCGGCATACCATCCGCGAGGCCCGCGACCGCATGCGGCAGGTGCGGGTGCTGTCGGTGTTCAACTGGGGCCGGCTGTGGCTGAAGGGGGTGCTCATCCTGCTCGTGTGGGTGCTCGGCCTGGGCACCGCCCTGGGGGTCCACGCCCTCGTCACCCAGCGGGTGGACCTGCCCCGCGGGCTGAAGAAGACGGCCGACGTGTGCGGCACGTTCACCGAGCGGAACCTGCTCTTCATCCCCACCCCGTGGCCCCGCCGGGCGCAGGTGGAGGTGGTCGAGTTCGACGACGACGGCCACCCGAACGAGCTGCGGGTGGGCAAGGGGTACACCACCCCGCCGAAGGTGCAAGCCCGCGCCCTGCGGTGGGTGGTGGCCGACGACCCGCGGGTGAACTCGGACGGCTGGCGGGCGGCGGCGGTGGCGGACCTGGCCGCGTTCGGCATCGCCCCGCCGGCCGAGTACGCCGGACCGGAGTCGGCCGACTTGCGGATCGACGACCTGGAGCGGGCGAACGGGTGGGGCGAGAGCCACCCGACGGTGCAAGCCCTGGCGGCCGCCGCCGACGACCCGGCGAACAGCCGCAAGCTCCGCGTGCTCGAGGTGCCGGCCGCCCTGAAGATGCGGGTGGACGGCGTCCAAACCCGCTCGCGGAACGCCCTGGACATGGTGCCCGACGCGACCGGCAAGTTCGCCGTCGAGGTGCCCAACCTGACCGAGTCGGTGCGGTTCACCATCTCGGCCGAGGACTTCGTCACCGCCCGCCGGTTCATCACCCTAGTGCCCCCGCCGGCCATCATCGACCTGTCCCGCGACGAGTTCCAGCCGGCGTACATGCACTTCCCCACCCCCATCCTGTCCGAGCAGGAGAAGGCGGAGCTGGCCGACCTGTACGGCACCACCGCCATCCGGCCGGAGCTGCTCGCCCTCCGCGGGCGGGCGTTCAAACTGGGCGGGCGGAAGGTGAGCATGGCCGGCGACAAAGCCACCTTCTCCGTGCCCGTCGGCACCGAGCTGCACCTGACCGCCGAGACGGACAAAGACCTGAAGCTGATCGAGGTGCGGGCGGTCGGGCCGAACCCGCTGGCAACGCCCGAGTTCCTGCGGGCCGAGGCGAAGGTGGAGGAGCGGGACGCGAAGGGGGTGATCGTCTCCGAAGGGTTCAACGAGCTGCCCATCGGCCGGCCGGGCGGGGCGAACGAGGCCCGCCTGGAGGTCGACCGCGACACCGCCACCGGCCTGCGGGTGGGCGGCCCGGTCCGCCGGTTCACCCTGAAGTTCGAGGGCAAGCGGGCGATCCGCCAACTGGACAAGCCGACCGAGTTCCAGGTGGTGATGACCGACACGGACAACGTGCAGTCCACCCGCACCGTCGCCATCGCGGCCACCGACGACGCCCCCCCGCAGGTGGAGGTGCTGGTCGACCCGGTCATCCGCAAGGTGGGCGGGGCGTACATGGTCACCCCCATCGCCCGCGTGCCGTTCCTGACCGACAGCAAGGTGTGGGACAACGAGGGGCTGAGCTCGCTCCGGTTCGAGTTCAAGAAGACGGCCAAGGAGGCGCAGTCGCTGGTCAACCTGCGGGCGATGGCGGCCGCCGCCATGACGGCCAACGCCCTCTCCCCCACCTCGTCGTGGGCCACTCCGGCCACCGTCCTGCACTCGCAGACGCAGTTCGACCTGAACTACGGGTCGACCATCCCGCAGAAGGACAGCAGCGGGAACGTGCGGCTGCCGGGGGTGGAGGTGGGCCGGTTCGCCACCGAGGCGGGCCGCCTGCGGCAGTTGACGCTCGCCCAACTGAACGAGGTGACGGTGCCGCGGGACGACACCCCGCTGGCCGACCAGTGGGTCCGCGCGGAGCTGGCCAAGGAGAACCGGAAGGTGTCCGACATGCCGCCGGCCGACGTGGCCAAGCGGCGGGCCGAGCTGGTCGCCCGCCTGCGGGGCAACCCGGCCCCCACCCTGCCGGCGGACCGCGGCCCGCCGTCGGTAAAGGTGGTCAAGCTGACCAACCAGAACGTGAACGGCGACTCGTTCGAACTGCAGCGGTTCATGCCCGAGCTGCCGATGAAGGCGACCGAGTCGGTGCAGCAGAAGTACGACATCGAGCTGTACGTGACCGCCCGCGACGTGAACATCGACCTGACCGGCAAGGACGGCAAGCCGACCGACCCGAAGACGGCCCGCAACCTGGACCCCATCCGCCTGCTGGTGGTGTCCGACCAGGACCTGCTGGTGGAGATCGGCAAGGACGAGGAGATGCAGACCACCCGCATGGACGACGCCCAGGCGAAGGCGACCGGCGGGAAGGGCAAGCTGGACCGCGAGTACAGCCTGATCCGCGGCATCGCCGCCCTCACCCCGAAGGAGAAGGGCGACCAACTGCTGTCCTCTCAGGTGCGGCTGGCCGACATCGGCCAGGACCTGACCAAGACGCGGGAGCTGCTGACCGCCATGCGGACGGAGTACGAGAAGCTGTACCGCGAGATGGACTTCAACAACCTGCCGCTGGTGAACATGGAGAAGTACCGCAACAAACCGGACGTGGTGGACGAGCTGAAGAACGGGTACCTCGACCTGCTGGCCATGCTGCTCGACGACGGGCGGGCCTTGTCGAAGGCGGAGAAGTCGGTGGAGGGGGTGCGGGGCACCCTGGGCGGCCAGCAGGTGCCGACGGCGGACGCCCTGAACCAGGCGAACAACGACTACCAGGCGGTGCTCAACCTGCTCGGCCGCCTACAGGCGGCCGTCGGCGTGGGCAACGACATCAACAAGCAGCGGGAACTGCTCAAGCGGATCAAGGAGAAGCAGGAGGAGATCCTGGCGCAGACCAAGGACTGGCTGAAAGAGGTGAACATGGGGACCAGCCGCCCGGACATCGTGCTGCCCAAGGACATTACCAAGATCGCGGTCGGCAAGAAGGCGAAGGTGAAATTGGGGGTGCGGTGGAAGCTGTACCCGGAGAAGACGCTGTTCATCGGGTTCGAGGTGCCGAAGGCGACCGAACTGGTGTTCGCCCCGGAGGACGGCATCGCGGTCAAGGAGGACGGCGAGGAGGTGACGTACGTGGAGGTGGAGGTGACGGCCGGCAGCAAGCCGGGCGTGCACACCGTCACCCTGCGGCCGGGCACCTTCCGCCCGATCGAGTTGCAGATCGAGGTGACGAAGTAATCGACTCCCGGTTTGCCGCGACACGCTGGGGAGCGGGCCACGGTGGCCCGCTCCCCTGCGTGTCGCGGCAAACCAGGGCTTCTCGCTCACTCCCCGACGGTGTGGCCGAGCAGGTACTCGGTGTCGTCGGCGTCGTGCGTCTTGCCGGCCGGGCAGACGGTCGGCTGGCTGGCCGCCCCGTAAAACAGGCCTTCGCACTTCTTGCACCGCCGCCACCCGCCCTGAACGTTCTGTTCACCCGCCTCGCTGCCCACCCGCAGCACGTACTTGCCGCTGATGCCGCCGTCGTGCTCCTTGCCGTCGGTGCAGGTGCCCTTCGTCTCGTTCCCGGTGTAGAACAGCCCGCCGCACTTGCTGCACCACCGCCACTCGGCCTGGAGGGTGAACCCGTTCGGCAGTTTGGGCGGGTCTTTCGGCTCCGGCACCGGGGCGGCGGGTGCGGGCACGGCGGCACACACCAGTGCGCCGGCACCGGCGGCGGCCAGGGAACGGAACACGCCGCGGCGGGACGGGTCGCTCATCGCAGGTCTCGTGGGTGGGAGGTGATCCGGCGGATGCCGTACCCGTCAGACGGTGGAGTTTACCCAGGCGATTGTCACGAGTGCGTAATTGCCCGGGTGCGAACGAAGTTGGGGGCACATCGTGCCTGAGCGGAGGGCCAACCACGCCCACCTCTCCCCGCTGGGGAGAGGTCGCCGCACCGAGCGGAGCGAGGG
>CAYMHO010000477.1:0-3990 GCA_964390195.1 uncultured Fimbriiglobus sp.
CCCGCATGCACGACGGCCTGACCCGACTCCGCACCCTCTGGGAGCAGCGGTATGCCTGACACCACCACCCCATTGCCGGCCGACGCCGAACTGGCCGTGTCCGCCCTGCGGTACGCCGCCGGCGACATGCCCCCCGCCGAGGCGCAGGCGTTCGAGGCGCGGCTGGGCGAAGACCAGTCCGCCCGCGACGCGCTGGCCGAGGCGGTGCGGCTGTCGGCCGCCGCCAGCGGCCTGCCCGACCCGACCCCGGACCCGCTGACCAAGAGGGCGGCGGCCGAGCGGCTGTTCCCCACCTGGGTGAGCCGGCTGTTCCCCCGCCGCCCGTACCGCGGACACCCGGCCGTGTGGGCGATCCTGGGCGGGGGTGTCGCGGCGGCCGCCGCGGTGGTCATCACGCTGAACTCGGCCCCCACCCCGGTCGCGCCGGTGGCGCTCGCCGGCCCGCCGCCCAAACTGGCCGCCGTCAGCATCCACGCGGTGCCCTTCGCCCCGGCCGAGGAGGACGACGCGGCCGTCAGCCGGCACCGCCCGCACCCGCCGGTCGCCGAGTCGGCGTCGAACACGCGGCTGAACCCGATGGGCCGGGACATGCGGGGGAACGAGACGGCCGGGGCCGCCTACCCCGCCCCGATGCCGATGGTCATGCCCACACCGACCACCCCCGTCGTCCCGGCGGTGAAGCCGGCCGAGGACAAGCTGGCCGAAGGGGTGAACGACCCGAGCCCGATGGGCGACCCGCACATCGGCATGATGTCGTCGAAGCTCTAACTGCCGCCCGGCTTGCCACGACACGGAGGGGAGCGCGTGACTGACGCGCTCCCCTCCGCGTTTCTGTTACCATCTTCCCCATGCCGGCTGGCCGACCCCACCCACCGGCACTCCCACCTCGCAGGTTCGGGGAACGACTCGCCCGCGGTGCGTGCGGCGACTTTCCGTGGTCTACTTGCTCGCGTCGATGCACAGCACGCTCCCGCCGTCGCGGGTGTAGATGCGGCCGTTCAGCACCGCCGGCGTCGCCCACGAGTCGCCGGCCACCACCCCCTTCAGCTCCCCCCGCACCCGGCACTCGGTCGGGTCGGCGTCGATCAGGTGCAGCACGCCGGAGTGGCTCTGGGCGAGCAACTTGTCGCCGACCAGCACCACCGTCGGGGTGAGGATGCCGGGCGGCGCGTCCCACCCGTCGAGCAGTTTGCCGTCCCGCAGGCTCATGCACTTCAGCACCGCCCCGTCCGAGCCGTACACGTACCCGTCGCGGTGGACGGCCGTGCTGTGCTTCGTCTTCAGCCCGCTGTTGCCCGGCTTGAAGAACGCCGGCCTCGCCCCCGCACCCGACACCGACAGGAGTACGCACCCCTTGCCGTACTCGGACGACACGAACACGAACTCGCCGGCGATCACCGGGGAGGCGGCGTTCACCCGGAACGGCTCGTTCCGCCACGGGTGCTCCCACAGCTTCTTGCCGTCCGGCACGCCGACGCCGACGACCGAGTCGCCGGTCACGGCCACCACCTGCCGCACCCCGCCGAACGTGCCGGCGACCGGCGAACTGTACCCGCCGGGGCTGTTGCCCACCGCCCACCGCTCCTGCCCGCTCGCCCGGTCGAACGCCACCACCGCCCCCTTCTTCCCGCCCGGCTGCACGATCACCAGGTCGCCCTCGATCAGCGGCGAGCAGGCGAACCCCCACGCCATCTTGCTCATCTCCACCCCGTACTCGGTGAGCAGGTCCTTCTCCCACTGCAACTCCGGCCGCAGGTCGCCGTTCAGCTTCACGCACCGCAGCTTGCCCACCGCCCCGACGGTGTACGCCCGCCCGTCGTGGACGGTCGGCGTGCCCCGCGGACCTTCGGCGTACCCGGTGGTGAGCGGGCGGTAGTCGGCCGGGTACTCGTCCGACCAGAGCGGCTTGCCGTCGGCCGCGTTCAGGCACACCAGCCGCTCGTTGTTCCCCTCCCGCCCCTGCACGTACACCCGCCCGCCGGCCACCGCCACCGACCCGTACTTGCCCGTCAGCGGCGTCCTCCACAGCAGCTTCGGCGGCTTCTTCTCCCAGTCGGTGTTGAACCCGTCGGCCGAGGCCACCCCGTCGCGGTTCGGCCCGCGGTACTGCGGCCAGTCCGGGCCGGCCGGCGGCGGCGGGGTGGTCAGGTTCGCCCCCCGAACGTCGTTCATCAAGTTGGGGTCCACCACCTCGACGTCGAAGGCGTTCGGCTTCCACATGCGGAACAGTTGCCAGCTCAGCCCGACGAGTACGGCGGCCAGCAGCAGGCCGGCGATGAGCAGGTAACGACGGCGGCGGGTCATGTCGCGCTCCGGGGCAGGCGGTAGCAGTATGGTAGGTGAAGGAGGAGACCCCGCCGTGAACGACCGCGTGTCCGTCGGCACCAGCTACGCCGACACCCTGTTCGTCCTGCTGAACGTGCTGGCGTGCCTCGGGCTGTTCGCGGGCGGACTGGTGTACGCCACCGGCGGGGAGCCGACGGTCGCCGTCGGGCTGGTCGCCGCCGGCGGGTTCGTCGCCCTACTGGCACTCGCCCGCGGGCTGTGGCTGGCGGCCGGCCGGCAGTGGATCGAGGACACCGACGACGGGTTCGTGCTGGTGGCACGAGGGCGTGAGCACACGATCGACGAGGACGACGTGGTGGAACTGGCTACCACCGCCACCACCCGGTTCGCCAACGGCATCCCGAAGGCGAACGTGCGGAAGGGCACCCTCCGGGTGGACGCGGCGGCGTTCCCCCGCCCGGTGGCCTTCCGGTACGAGTGGCCGCTCACCCGCGAGGACCCGCTCCTTGACCTGTGGGGGCGGCTGCTCGACCGGCTGGCGACCCGGGCCGAGCGGGAACTGGCCCGCGACAGCGAACTGGTCGGCGACGGGTGGGCGCTCACCCGCGACGGGCTGGAGTTCCCGCCGACCGCCGACGGCCCGGACGGCCTGCGGTTCGACCGCATCGCCGCCGCCGAGGTGGTGGACGGGCAGGTGTGCGTGTGGGCGGTGGGCGAGCCGCGGCCGTGCTTCAAGGTGAAGCTCGATTCGCCCAACGCGCCGGTGCTGCTGCAGGTGCTGGTGAAGCGGCTGGCCGACCGCCCGCCGGACGAAGACGACGACCCGGAATCGCTCGGGCGGGTGATCTTCGAGCGGGACACCTCGCACTCGGCCGCCGCCGTGTTCGTCGGCACGGTGTTCGCCGTCGGCCTGTTCATCGGCGGGGCGGCCGCCCTGTACTTCTACATCACCGGCGTGCCGAACGACCGCCCGCCGCTGGGTCTGGCCGTCGGCCTGCACGTCGGGGCGGCGGTGCTGGCGGCCGCCCTGTGGTTCGGCCGGCAGAACGTCCTGCGGTGTCACGCCCGCGGGGTGTGCCGGGTGCGGAACGGGAAGGCGACCGAGATGCGGTACGACGAGGTGAAGGTGTTCACCTACTCGGCCACCCGCCACTACCACAACGGGGCGTACACCGGCACCGCCCTGACGATGGCGTTCGAGAGCGTGCAGGGGCACAAGCTGGAGTACGCCACCACGGTCAAGAACGCCGACGCCGAGCTGGACAACCTGCGGGAGCACGTCGGCCGGGTGGTGGCATCCGGGATGAAGCGGCGGCTGGAGGCGGGCAAGGTGGTGGCGTGGACGGACCGGGTGGCGTTCGACCCGGACGGCCTGGACATCGGCGGGAAGGCGGGGCTGTTCGGCAAGGGGGACGACCTGTTCGTCGAGTGGGCGGACGTGGCCGACTTCACCCTGGACCAGGGGAAGTTCGCCCTGTTCGCCCGCGGCCGGCCGAAGGCGGTGTACGAGACGACGGTGAACACCCCCAACTTCTTCCCCGGCTTCTTCCTCATCCTGCTCATGCGTGAGGGCAGGTAGATGCCGCCTGCCGGGCGGCACCCCAACCGCCAGCGGGTGGCCGCGGGGTTGGGGATTTCGCTTGAGCGGGACAGGCGGCCCCGGGGACGCAGGAAAGGGGCCCCCCACCCCCCCGCCCGGGCGCA
>CAYMHO010000478.1:0-3971 GCA_964390195.1 uncultured Fimbriiglobus sp.
CGGACATGGGGTGCGACTGCAAGACCAAGTGCGAGATCCGTTCGCCGTGGACGCGGCAGACGGTCGGCATCGAGATCGCCGACGCCGACGCCGTCACCGACGACGGCCAGGAGACGTGGAACCTGCTGGCCGATCGCAAGATCGAGAACGTCATCCTGTGCGGGGTTCACCTGAACATGTGTGTGCTCGGCCGGCCGTTCGCCATCCGCCAGATGGTGAAGCTGGGCAAGAACGTCGCCCTCATGCGGGACATGACCGACACGATGTACGACCCGAACAGACCGGGGGCGAAGAGTCACTTCGAGGGGACGGACAAAGTCGTGGAACACGTCGAGCGGTACTGGTGCCCGAGTTTCGTGAGCACCGACATCACCGGAAAGCCGGCGTTCAAGTTCAAGGGTGACACGCGGTGAGTTGGAGTTCACGCTTCAGCGTGACAGACCTGAATCACGCTGAAGCGTGAACTCCAACCCGTTATGGTGTCGTCACCTTCAGCCCGCTCAGTTTGCCCTCGAATGGCTTCACTTTGCCGTAGCTGGAGACCGGCTGGCCGCTGTCGAAGCCGACGCAGAACTCCTCGGCCGGCTGCCGCGGGATCAGCCCGCCCGCCTTGCCCGTCACCGCCTTCTGATCGCCGACGGTGAGCGTCATCGCCCCGCCCTTCTCCAGCCGCGCCGTGATCTCGACGGCCCCGCTGACCGGCTCGCTCTGAAGGTCGGTCACGCTGTCGCCGCTCCCAGTTCGCACCGAGAACACCACCCGCCCGCCCTTCAGGTGCAGGGCGTACCCGGCGGACGAACCGCCGTGGGCGACGACGACCGTGTCCTTCTGGTCCGTCTCGATCTTGCAGGTGATCGTGAACGGCTTGCCGTTCACCGACGGGGCCGACGCCGACGCGACGGTGTCGCCGCTCTTCAGCTTGCCCAACTCGGCGGGGGCCGGTACCTCGGTCGGGTAGAGCGTCTTCGGGTTCGCCACCACACCGGCCGGCCGGCGGGCGGTCGGCTTCGTCCCGCCGATTTCGGCGGTCATTTTCGTCAGCAACCCCTTCAGTTCCTCCACCACCTTCGGGTGCTTGTCGGCCACGTTCGTCGTCTCGCCGATGTCGTCGGCCAAGTGGTACAGCCGCGGCTTGTCCTCGCTCGCCTCCACGACGGTTTTCTCGGCGGTGTCGTTCTGCGGCATCACCGCCAGCTTCCACGGCCCCTTCCGCACCGCCTGCAGGTTGTACCCGGAGAAGTAGTAATGCGCCTCCCGCCCGCTCTCCTTCGCCGTGCCGAACAGCACGCCGGACAGATCGCGGCCGTCGATCACCGGCTCGGCCGGCACCTTTCCGCCCGCCACGCTCACGATGGTCGGCAGCAGGTCGATGGTGCCGGCCATCGCGTCGCAGCTCGACTTGGCCGCGACCTTGCCCGGCCACCAGGCGATCGTCGGCACCCGCACGCCGCCCTCCCAGGTGCTGCCTTTCCCGCTGCGGAGCGGTTTCGCGCTCCCGCCGTCCTTCCCTTGCGACAGCCACGGGCCGTTGTCGCTGGTGAAGACGACGAGCGTGTTCGCGTCCAGCTTCAGCTCCCGGAGGGTGTCGAGCACCTGCCCGACGCTCCAGTCCATCTCCTCCACCCAGTCGCCGAAGCGGCCGTTCTCCGACTTGCCGCGGAACTTATCGCCGGCGAGTATGGGCGTGTGAACCGCGGTGTGCGGCAGGAACAGGAAGAACGGCTTGTCCTTGTTCGCCTTGATGAACCCGACCGCCTCCGCGGTGTATTTCGCCACGATGCCGCTCTGCCGCTCGTCGGTCAGCAACTCCTCCACCTTCTCGTCCCGGACCAGTGGCACCACCCGCTTGCCGCTCGCCTTGTCCACCCGCTGCATGTCGTTCGAGTACGGGATGCCGAGGTAGTGGTCGAAGCCGTGTTTCGTGGGCAGGAACTCGGGTTGGTCGCCCAGGTGCCACTTGCCGACGATCTGCGTGGCGTACCCGAGTTCCTTCAGGTGTTCGGCGACGGTCGTCTCTTTCGCGTGGATGCCGTTCGGGCCGGCGGGGAAGAACACGCCGGGGATGGAGACGCGGGCGCCGTAGCACCCCGTCAGCAGTTGCGCCCGCGAGACTGAACACACCGGGGCGGCGTAGAAGCTGGTCAGCTTCATCCCCTCGGCGGCCATGCGGTCGAGGTTCGGCGTCTTCTGCTTGGTCGCCCCGAACGGGCCGATGTCGGCGTACCCCAGGTCGTCGATGAAGATGACGACGACGTTCGGCTTCTTGGGCGCGTCGGCGGCGGTGGCGACGGCGACCAGCAGGAGGGGCGTGAACACGGCGGCGAACGAGCGGGCCATGGGGGTGGCTCCGTCGGGAGGGGTGCCGTCTGTGATAGGGTCTGTTTGGCGGTGGGAAAGCCGGCCCGTCGGAGGCCGTCAGCCCTTCGCACGGGTGCCGACGGCGTCCGCGAGCGTTTTCAGGGCGAGCGGGCGGTCGAACACGCACCCGTAGGACCAGTGTCCGAAGTCGGTCGGCGTCACCCGCACCACCCGCCCGGACAAGGTGAGCGTGAGGCCGGAGGCCAGGGGCAGTTCGACGGACAGCATGGCACCCACCTCGTACCGCCGGGCGAGGAGGAAGCCGACCCCGCCGGCGGACAAGTCTTGCACCGTCACCGGCCACCACTCGGCCGAGAGCGGATCGACCGGCAGCACCCCGGCCCCGCCGGCCCCGCCGACCGGCAGCGGGTGTCGTACCCAGCAGCGGCGGTCGGCCGGACCGGGCGGCGGGGGAGGGTCGAGGGGGATGGTCGGGCGGGCGGTGAGCAGGCGGAAGAAGTCGAGGCAGGAGGGCGGACGGCGGGCCGGGTTGGGGGCGAGGGCGGCGCGGACGGCCGCGTCCACCCGCTCGCTCACCTCCGGCATCACTGCCCGCACCGACGGGGCGGCCGCCGCCTCCTTGTTCGCCAGGATGCACGCCACCCCGCCGCGGGAGTCGAACGGCAGCCGGCCGGTGAGCAGGGCGTACAGGGTGGCGGCGAGCGAGTACACGTCGGCCGCCTGGCCGACGGTGCGGGCGTCGGCGAACTGCTCCGGGGCCATGAAGTGCGGGGTGCCCAGCGCCCGCGCCCCCTGTGTGAGCACCTGGGTCTCGGTGTAGTCCTTGGCCAGCCCGAAGTCGGTCAGCTTGGCCCGTCCGTCCGGCAGCAGGAGGATGTTGTCCGGCTTCACGTCGCGGTGGACCACCTGCGCGTGGTGGGCGTAGTGCAGCGCCTGCACCACCTGCGTGATCACCCGCACCGCCTTCACCTCCGGCATCGGGCCGTCCCGATCGACCACCGCCCCCAGGCTCTCCCCCTCCACCAGCTCGAACACCAGGTAGCTCAGCCGCCCGTCGGTGCCGAAGTCGAGCGCGCGGACGATGTTCGGGTGCTCCAGCTTGGTGGCCGACTTGAACTCGCGGGCCAGCCGCAGGTGCAGGGTGGGGTTGTCGGCCAGCGGGGCGTGCAGCACCTTCACCGCCACGCGGGTGCCGGTGAAGCGGTCGAACGCGGCGTGCACCGTCCCCATCCCGCCGCTGCCGAGCGGCTTCAGGAACTGATACCGCTTCACGTCAGGCAGCGGGCTCTTCTTCTTCGATCCGGTCATAGTCCCTCCTCGCGGAACTGGATCGGGTCCGTCCGCGGGGAGTACGGGCAGAGCGAACGCGGGCCGACCGTTCCGCCACCGTGTGCAGCACTAATCGCTCGGCGGTTCTACGGAAGATTTGAACGCGATTGGCCGTCTGTCAATCCGGCCGGGGCGGAACGGTGTGCTGGAATATGGTGGCGTCAGGGAAATGAGGGGGGATCCGACCTGACGGCGGTGCCGGCCGGGTGCACCACCGGCCGGCCACACGCCGTGTGTCGGCCCTACTTCTTGTACCCGGCGCGGTCGCGGGTGAGGGCGGCCGTGTCCTTCTCGCTCAGCACGAACACGTCGGTGCGGTCCTT
>CAYMHO010000479.1:0-3962 GCA_964390195.1 uncultured Fimbriiglobus sp.
GGGACGACCACTCGAACATCGAGAAGGCGCACGCCATGCGGGTGCCGGTGGTGGATCAAGCCGTGAGCGCGCTGCTCGATGATTTGAGTGACCGCGGGCTGCTGGAGACGACGCTGGTGGTGGTGGCGGGTGAGTTCGGCCGCACGCCGAAGATCAACACGGGTCAGCCGGGCATCCCGATTCCGGGCCGCGACCACTGGGGCAGTGCGTTCTCGGTGATGATGGCCGGCGGCGGGCTGCGGGGCGGGGTGGTGGTGGGCAAGACGAGCGCGAAGGCCGAGTTCCCCGTGGAGCGGCCGCTCTCGCCGGCCGACGTGCTGGCGACGATTTACAAGGTGATGGACATCGACCCGAAGCTGACATTCAAGGATCACACCGGCCGTCCGGTGCCGCTGATTGATGACGGGGAAGCGATCAAGGAGTTGTTCTGAGTGGGGCACGTTGGAGTTCACGCTTCAGCGTGATGCCGGGCAACGGTCACGCTGAAGCGTGAACTCCAACATCGCCCGCCGTGTTCGCGTTTCACGGGTGCCCCGCGGGGAACACGTCGCATGACCGAGTTCGTCATCTCCGTTCTGCTGACCGTCGCCCCATCGCTTTATCCGAAGGTGGAAGACTGGTTGATCGCCGAGTCAGACACGCCCGCGGCGGACGTGGTGCGACTCCGCTTCCCGCATGACTTGGCGAAGGATCATTCGCGAGGCCCGACCGCCCCAACCGTCTTGGTCGTACCGTCCTCTCCATTCCCGGTCCCATTGGAGCGCTGGGAGCCCGAGTGGCCTCGCATCAATGGGCGCCCTCACGATGTGGTCTGCCACGACGTCCACCGACTCGCTGTTGTTGCAGGCTGCACGATCGTCCAACATCGGTCCGGGGGCTTCTCTGTGTACTCGCAGTTTGGGTCGGGGAGAGTATCGATTGATTTCAACACGCTGGAAGAAGTCAATAACCAGTTGATCCCACACGGCATCACCCTCGTGTCGGACGCCGATTTCCGTACGTTCGAGGAACTGGCGGACGAGCGTGACCGGCGGAAGGTGACGCGGTGCTGGACCATGCTGGCGAGCATCGCGGTCGGTTGGGCGGCGGTGGTGGTCGCGGTGATGTGGCGACGGCGGTAGGCCCGCTCGCACGCTCGCGGCGAAAACACGGTTGCCGTCACCGCACCACTCGCGGGGGGATGGCCGGCACCGACGGTGGCGCCGGCACCCGCCAGTCCCACACCACCTGTCGGCCGGTCGGCTCGGCGTTCCACCGCTTCACCGCCCCGTCCCGCCCGACCGTCACCAGCGACAAGTCCTTGGTCGTGAACCCGGCCCCGACGATGCGGTCGGCGTGCCCGGACAGGGCCGCCCGCTCCACCCCGGTGGCGGCGTCCAGGAGCACCACCTCGCGGCCGGCCCGCACCCCGAGCAGCGTCTTCCCCTCGCGGGCGAACCGCACCCCCGTCAGCGACTCGGTCAGGTCGCACTCGGCCTCCAGGGCGAACTGCCCGTCGGTCTGCGTCACCCGCCACACCCGCCCGCCGTGCCGCCGCACCCCGGCCACCACCCGCCCGCCGTCCGGGGAGAAGTCGAGGCTGCTCACGCTCCCCGGCAGCGGGGCGAACCGCACCCCGCTAGCGTCGGCCACCAGCAACCCCGGCTCGGCGTTCCGCCGCCCGCCCGCCAGCACCGTGTTCCCGTCCGGGGAGACGGCCAGGGCGGTGCTGAAGTCGTCGGTGTCGGCCTGCCGCCAGCCGGCCGGGGTGACGTCCTCTCCAGTGGCCGGGTTCCACGCCCGCAGGCCGTCGGCGGTCAGCCCGATCAGCCGCGACCCGTCCGGGGTGAACTGCACCGCCCGCACGTCCTGTCCGGCGGCGAACGGCTTGCCGCTGACGGTCAGCACGGCCGCCCCGAACACCCGGTGGCCGGCGTTCAGGTCCCACACCCGCACCCCGCCCGGGGTGGCGGCGGCCACCAGCGTGCCGTCGGCCGACACGGCCAGGGCGTTCACCAGCCAGTCCTTGGCGTCGGCCGGTTTGCCGCTGGTCAGGTAGACCGGCAGTTCGGCCTGCTCCTGTCGGCCGTTGAACAGCTTCTCGACCGACCAGAACCGCACCGCACCGCGGGCGTCGGCCGTCACCAGGGTGTTGCCGGACGGGGTGAGGATGGCCGCCTGCACCTTCGCCGGCTCGTCCCCGAACAGGGCGAGGGTGTCGTTGGTGCGGAGGGTGGTGTGCCACACGCGGGCGGTGCCGTCCTCGGAGGCGGACACCAGGGTGCGGCGGTCGGGCAGCCAGCCGACGGCGTGGGCGGCGCTGGCGTGCCCCCGCAGGCGGGCCGTCTCGGTGCCCGTCTCCACGTCCCACAGGCGGACGGTGGTGTCGGTCCCGGCCGACGCCAGGGTGCGGCCGTCCGGGCTGTACCCCAGCCCGCACACCGCCCCCAGGTGGCCGATCAGTTTGCCCTTCTCGCCCGCCCGCCGCTTGCCGCTCACGTCCCACAGGGTGACGACCGGACTTTCGTCGTTGTCGGCCGTCGCCAGGGTGTCGCCGTCCGGGCTGAAGGCGAGGGCGAGCACCGGCCCGCCGTGCATCCGCAGTTGCTCCTGCTTGTCGGACGTGAGGGAGGTGAGGATGACCCCGCGGTCCTCGCTCCCGGTGGCCACCGTCTGGCCGTTCGGGGCGAAGGCGATGCTGCACACCGGCTGGTAATGCCCCTTCACCTCCTTCGTCGGCTTGGCGTCGGTCCGGTCGAGGGGCGGGGCGGCCGGGCCGTACAGGGCGACCGGGGCGAGGGCGGGGGAGGGCAGCAGGTCGGCGACGGCCCACACGCGGGCGGCCCCGTCCGGGTGGCCGGGTTCGCGGTCGCCGTCGGTCCCGCCGGCGGCCAGCAGCTTGCCGTCCCGGCTGAACGCCACGCACCGCCCGCCGCGGCCGAACGCCTGCACGGCGACGACCGGCGCCAGCACCGGGGCGAGGGTCGGGGAGGCGTTCGGCACCCAGCGGTTGATCTGCGCCTGGGCGTCGGGCAGCAGGCGGGCCGACTGCCGAACGGCCTCCCGCAGCTTCGGGTCGATCGGCCAGATCCGCAGGCTGCCGTCGGCCGCGGTGGCGGCCACCAGCGACCCGTCCGGGGAGAAGGCCAGGCCGGTGACGGCCTTCGTCGGACCGGTCAGTTTGGCGTACACCCCGCGGGTGTGCGGGTGCCACAGCAGGATGTGCCCGGAGGTGTCGCCGGTGGCCACCAGCAGGCCGTCCGGGGAGGTGGCGACCGCCTGCACCGGGCGGCGGTGGGCCGTCTGCACGCTCTCGGCCCGGCTGCACAGCCGCCGCAGGTACCGCCACACGAAGTCCCGCAGGTCGGGCGGGCACTTGACCGGGTCGTCGAGCAGACGCAGGGCGGTGAACGGGTCGCGGGCGACGATGCCGGCCACCTGCGACAGTTGCAGGGCGTACTGGCTGCGGCGGTTCCGCTCGCCCTCGGCGGCCAGTTCGGTGAGCATCTGCTGCCGCTCGCGGGCCAGCCGGTCGGCCGTCTCCTTCTCCCGCTTGGCGATGGCCTCCTGCTCGCGGGCGGTTTTGGCTTCGGCCTCCTTCTGCCGGTTGGCTTCGGTCAGGCTGGCGTTGGACCCGACCAGCACGCCCAGCACGGCGATGACGGCGGCGGCGGCGGTGGAGGCGAAGGCGGTGACGGCCGGGTGCCGGCACACCCACTTGCACCCGCGGGCGAAGGCCGACACCGGGCGGGCCTGGATGGACTCCCCCCGCAGGAAGCGGCCCAGGTCGGCGGCCAACTCGGCGGCGGAGGCGTACCGCTTGGCCGGGTCTTTCTCCAGGCACTTCAGGCAGACGGTTTCCAGGTCCCGTGGCAACTTCGGGCGGAGCTTGCTCGGCGGCACCGGGTCGTCGTTGATGACCTGCAGGACCGTTTCGAGCGGGGTGTCGGCCTTGAACGGCGGGCGGTCGGTGAGGATCTCGT
>CAYMHO010000480.1:0-3959 GCA_964390195.1 uncultured Fimbriiglobus sp.
CGCCCAGCCACAACGACTTACGGCACGATTGCAATAAGTTGGCGCGCGTCGGGCTCACCCCCCCTGCTCGAACTCGCGGACGTGCAACCGCGTCTGGTGCCCGTCGAACGTGCCGCCCTCGGCCGTCTTCCCCTGGAAGTAGTCCTTCTGCCACCCCTGTTTGACGGCCTCCGGGTCGTTCGTTCGCAGCCCTTGCAGGAACCCACTCCGGCTCGCCTCCCACGCCTTGTACTTGGCCAGCAACTCCGGGTGGTCCTTCAGCAGCTCCACCCGCGGGGCGAACCCCTCCGAGTACCCCCGCGGCACCGGCACCAGCATGCAGATCGGCTCCCCCTCGGCGAACCGCACCCACTCGTTCGCCCGCGTCAGCTTCCAGTTCATGGTGAACGTGCTGCTCGCCCAGTCGGTCTCGATCACCCCCTCCAGCGGCTGGATGCCGTCCTTCACCCAGTTGCTCGCCCCCTTCGCCCACAGGTTCACCCCGGGCGGGGTGCGGAACAGGTAGGGCAAACTGAAGGTGATCGTCCCCAGCCCGAAGTGGCTGATCACGCACGGGTCGGGCGGGCCGTCGAACCGCACCTCCACGTCGGCCGGGGCCGGCCCGCCGTACCAGTACACCCGGAAGGCCGTCGGGCTGCCGATCACCCACCCGTTCTGGTTGGCGATGTTCAGCGGCAGGCAGCGGTACGGGAACCGCTGGTTGGCCGCCTCCATCCACTCCCGCTCGATCGGGGCGGGGGTCAGCTTCATCCGCGGGGCGACGTCGTGGATCTGGTAGGCGATGAGCGGCTGCAGGTCGGGCATCGGCGGCACCGTGGCGGGGCGACCGTGTCATCGTATCCACGGCGGGCGGTATGATGACAGGTGAACACCACCCGCGAGGGATTGCCGTGGCGAACATCTTGCTCGGGGCGACCGGCAGCGTGGCGGCCGTGCGGGTGCCAATGCTCTTTGAACAACTGACGGCCCGCGGGCACGCGGTCAAAATCGTCGCCACCGACCCGGCCACCTACTTCTTCGACCCCGCCCCGCTGCGGGAACATTTGACGCTCGACGCCGACGAGTGGCCGGGCGACCGCTACACCCGTGGCGATGAGGTGCGGCACATCGAACTCCGCCGCTGGGCGGACCTGTTCGCCATCGCCCCGCTGGACGCGAACACGCTGGCCAAACTGGCGGTGGGGATGAGTGACAACTGCCTGACGTGCGTGTGGCGGGCGTGGGACTGGGCGAAGCCGGTGGTGCTCGCCCCGGCCATGAACACCCTCATGTGGGAGCACCCGTTCACCCGCAAGCACCTGAAGGCGCTCGCCGCCGACTTCGGGGCGGCGCACATCCCCGGCCACTTCGACGCCGAGACGCTGATCGCCCAGATGAACGACCGGGCGAAGAAGCTGCGGGTGGTGGCGCCGATCAGCAAGCAGTTGGCGTGCGGGGACGTGGGCAGTGGGGCGATGGCCGAGGTGCCGGGCATCGTGACGGCCATCGAAGGGATGCTTGCGTAGGAGGGGTGAAATGATCCTACGACCGGCCCGCGAGGGCGATTTGCCCGCGATGGTCGCACTCGCCCGGCGGTCGTGGCTGAGTGCGTTCACGGCTCACGCCCCGGAGGTGTTCGTGCGGGATTGGCTGGCCCGCGGGTTCGAGGAAGCGTGGTACCCGAAGCACTGGCCCGAGATGACGGTGGCGGAAGCGGACGGGGTGATTCTGGGCTTGGTGCAACCGACCGCCGACGAGATCAACGGGTTGTGGGTCGATCCGCCGGCCCACGGGCGTGGTGTCGGGTCGGCGTTACTCGCGGAGGGCGAACGGCAAATCGCGGCCGCGGGGCACTCACGGGCGTGGCTGAGTTGCTCCGCGTTCAACCCGAACGGGGTGCGGTTCTACCTCGCCCGCGGCTACCGCCAGTTCCGCAGCGAGACGAAAACTCGCACCGGCGGGGTGGTGGAAACGATGCTGTACTTCGAGCGGGAACTCCTCAACACGAGCCGTTCCGGAGTTCGCTCGGTAGACTAGCCCCGTTCCACCCCCGCCGCCGTGCGGAGTTCGCCGGATGAGCCTGTCGCCTGAACAGATCGCCGAGGTGCGCGCCGCCCGGTACAACGCCACCGTCACCCGCATCCACACCGTCCACCCCGACCTGATCACCCTGCGGGTGAAGCCCGACTTCCCCCGCCCGCAGTACCTGGCCGGCCAGTACTGCACCCTCGGGCTGGCAAACTTCGAGCCGCGGGTGGAGGGCTGTCAGGAGGAGGCGCTCAAGCCGGACGACTGGCCGAAGCTGGTCCGCCGGTCGTACTCCATCAGTCACGGGTTCTACGCCGACGGCACCGACCAGATCCGCGACGAGACGCTGGACGACTGGCTGGAGTTCTACATCGTGCTGGTGCGGGAGAACCTGGACGGCCGCGTCCCGGCGCTCACCCCGCGGCTGTTCGCCCTGAAGGAAGGGGACCGCCTGCAGGTGGGCGAGAAGGTGGTCGGCCACTTCACCCTGGAACCGCTGACGACCACGACGGACGCGGTCGTGTTCTTGGGCACCGGCACCGGCGAGGCGCCGCACAACAGCATGGCGGCGGCGCTCCTGCGGCGGGGGCACACCGGCCCCATCCTGAACGCCTGCTGCGTGCGGTACGCGCGGGACCTGGGCTATCTGGACATTCACCGGCGGCTGGAGAAGCAGTTCCCGAACTACCGGTACCTGCCGCTCACCACCCGGGAGGTGACAGAGGGCGGGAGCAAGAGGTACATCCAGGATTTGATCGTGAGCAAGGAACTGGACGGGTTCCTCGGCCGCGAACTGGACCCGGCCGCGTGCCACGTGTTCCTGTGCGGTAACCCGAAGATGATCGGCATCCCGGTGAAGGAGAAGGAGACGGGCGAGTGGAAGTACCCCGAGCCGCTCGGGGCGATCGAGGCGCTGGAGCGCCGCGGGTTCACGGCCGACAACCCGACCACCAAGGTGCACGGCAACGTCCACTTCGAGAAATACTGGTAACACTCATGGCCGACACGGGTCAGATTATCGGCGGGTACAAGCTCCGCGGGCTGCTGCACACCGGCCGCGAGAGCCAGGTGTGGGAGGTGGTCGAGCCGACCAGCAACCGGCACTTCGCCATGAAGGTGCTGCTGCCCGAGTTCGCCGACGCCAAGACGGAGCGGGCCAAACTGTTCAACGACGCCTCCATCGGCATGCAACTGCGGCACGAGAACGTGGTGCACGTGGTGAAGGTGAGCAAGAGCGAGGGCACCCCGCACTTCATCATGGAGTACTTCGCCAGCGGGTCGATCCGCCGCCGGCTCATCTCGAAGGACCCGAAGGACAAGGAGTTCCTGCGGGTGAACGCGAAGAAGATTTTCAAGCAGTCGGCCACCGGGCTGGCGTACATGAACGCGAGCAAGTTCGTCCACCGCGACGTGAAGCCGGACAACATCATGTGCAACGCCCTCGCCCAGACGAAGATCATCGACTTCGCCATCAGCGCCCCGCTCCAGTCCGGCTTCTTCGCCAAGATGTTCCGCAAGCGGAAGTCGCCCGAGGGGACGGCCAGCTACATGTCGCCCGAGCAGATCCGGTGCGAACTGCTGGACGGGCGGAGCGACGTGTACAGCCTGGGCATCACCTGGTACGAGGTGGTGACCGGCCGCCCGCCGTTCCGCGGGGCGAGCATCGGCGACTTGTACGCCAAGCACTTCCGCGAGCTCCCGCCGCTGCCCAGCCAGTACAACCCGGACGTGACCGACGAGTTCGGCAAGCTGGTGCTCAAGATGCTGGCGAAGAAGCGGGAGGACCGGCCGAAGGGCTTCCACGAGGTGCTCATGGAGTTGAAGAAGGTGAAGGTGTTCAAGTCGGACAAGGAAGACGAGGACATGGACGCCGGCGGGATGATGTGAGCCAACATTTCCGGGCGAACCCGGCCCGCAAGGGCCGCGGGTGGGGCGTACAACAACCTGTCTCG
>CAYMHO010000481.1:0-3950 GCA_964390195.1 uncultured Fimbriiglobus sp.
AGCGGCGGGTTCCTGGTGGTGAAGCGGCCGTGGCCGAGCCTGATGCGGACCATCTACGGCGACGACGAGCGGTTCAAGGCGACGTACTGGGGCAACTACCCCGGCTGGTACTTCACCGCCGACGGGGCGAGGAAGGACGAGGACGGGTTCATCTGGGTGATGGGGCGTGTCGATGACGTGCTGAACGTGAGTGGCCACCGCCTGAGCACGATGGAAGTCGAGAGCGCGCTGGTGAATCACCCGAAGGTGGCCGAGGCGGCGGTGGTCGGCAAGCCGGACGAGATCAAGGGCGAGGGCATCTGCTGCTTCGTGACGCTCAAGCAGGGTGTGACGGCTACCGACGGGCTGAAGGACGACCTGAAGAAGCACGTGGCGAAGGAGATCGGGGCGCTCGCCCGCCCGGACGAGGTGCGGTTCACCGACGCCCTGCCGAAGACGCGATCCGGGAAGATCATGCGGCGGTTGCTCCGCGACATCGCCGCCGGCCGCGAAGGGAAAGGCGACACGACGACGCTCGAAGACTTCAGCGTGCTGGCCAAGCTCCGCGGCGACGAGGAGTGAGCGGGCGGCCCACCGATTTCCGTTGCCGTCTGCCCGCCGCCGCCGCGACAATACTTCACACGTCTGCCCCGTCACCCCGCCGAGGGTCCGCACATGGGTCTGTGGGACAAGCTCACCCGCGAGTTCATCGACATCATCGAGTGGACCGAGCCGAGCCAGAACGAGATCCTGGCGTACCGCTTCCCCCGGTCCGACAACGAGATCAAGAACGGGGCCAAGCTGATCGTGCGGGAAGGCCAGTCGGCGGCGTTCGTGAAGGAGGGCCAACTGGCTGACGTGAAGACGCCCGGCCTGTACACCCTCGACACGAACAACATGCCCATCCTGTCGAAGATCCTGGGCTGGAAGTACGGGTTCGAGTCGCCGTTCAAGTGCGAGGTGTACTTCGTCTCCACCCGCCAGTGGACCGACCTGAAGTGGGGTACGCAGAACCCGGTGCTCATGCGGGACCCGGAGTTCGGGCCGGTGCGGGTGCGGGCGTTCGGCACCTACGCGTTCAAGGTGATCGACCCCGGCACGTTCATCCGCGAGGTGGTGGCCACCGACCCCATGTTCGAGGCGTACGAGATCACCAACCAGTTCCGCAACGCCATCGTGTCGCGGTTCGTGGACACGATGGGGGCGCAGCAGATCCCGCTGCTGGATCTGGTCGGCAACTACGAGCGGGTGAGCGCCCTGGCCCAACAGCGGATCGCCCCCGAGTTGGCCAAGATGGGCATCGCCCTGACGCAGTTCTTCGTCGAGAGCGTGAGCGTGCCGCCGGAGGTGGAGGCGGCCATCGACAAGCGATCCCAGATGGGCGTGCTCGGCAACCTGGACCAGTACGCCAAGTTCCAGACGGCCGAAGCGATCCGCGACGCCGCCAAGAACCCCGGCGGGACGGCCGGACTGGGGGTCGGGTTCGGGGCCGGGGCGGCGCTCGGCCACCAGATGGGGGCGGCGATGGCGGGTGCCGCCACCGCCAACCCGGTGACGGGGCAGACGCTCCCGCCGCCCATCCCGCTGGCGGTCACCTTCCACGTCGCCATCAACGGCCAGCAGGCGGGGCCGTTCGACGTGCCGACCATCGCCCGGAAGGTGCAGGCCGGCGAGATCACCCGCACCAGCCTGGTGTGGAAACCGGGCATGAGCGGGTGGACGGCCGCCGAGCAAGTGCCCGAGCTGGCCGGCCTGTTCGGTTCCGTCCCCCCGCCGCTGCCGAACCCGTAAGCGGAACTCCCATGACTGCGTTGTTGACTCCGCCGACCGCCCCGCCACGGCTGCCGCCGCCGGTCGCCCCGCGGCCGTACCGCTGGACGAACGACGACTTTCGCCGGTTGACCGACGACGGTTACTTCACCGACCGTTTCGTCATTCTGATCGACGGGGAATTCATCGAGATGCCCCACCCCGGCCCGCCGCACGACATGGCTGTCGGACTCATCGACTACGTGTTGAAATCGGTGCTCCCCGCGCCGGGCTACTGGGTGCGAATCCAAACCGGGTTCGTCACCGGACTCGACACCAACCCCGGCCCCGACCTCGCCGTCGTGCCCGGTTCGCCACGGGATTATGTTCAGGCCCCACGGCAAGCGGTACTCATCGTAGAAGTGTCCGACACGTCGCTGGCGATGGACACGGGGGCCAAGGTCCACATCTACGCCGCGGCGGGGGTGCCCGAATACTGGGTGATCGACGTGAACGACCCGCGGCTGCTGGTGTTCCGCGACCCGGTGGCGGACGCGACCGCCCCGCGTGGCTATCGGTACGCCACCACGCAGACGCTCGCCCCCACCGACACGGTGACGCCGGTCGCGTCCCCGAACGCCGTCATCCGCGTGGCGGACCTGCTGCCGTGAGGTGGGACCACCTGTTCATCTTGGTCATGTTGACGGTCGCCGTGGCCGGGTTGGGGTTGTTCATCCAGAACCACCACAGCGGAACACGGCGAGGGCGGTTCATCGCATGGCTCACGGCCGTGTTGTGTGTCGGCGGGGTCTTCTCGACCGGGTTCGTGGGTCTGCTGCTCGGCTGGTCGCCCGGCAAGGAGTGGTTAGGGATGACGGTGGCCGGCGGCGGGTTCGGGTTCCTGTGCGGACTGTGGGGCGGGCGGTTCGTGTGGAAGCACTACCGGAAGGAGATCGAAGGGGACGAACCGACGTCGTGAGGATGTCAGGTGCCGCTGACTCTGGGGGAATTCCTGCTCCTTCACCTGCTGGCCACGGCAGTGATGGCGGCATTGGTTTTCGGTATGTGGCGGCTTGGGCGATGGGTCGGTCAATCGCCCAGTAGGTGGTTATCCTCCTCCATCGCTGCGCCACTCCACACTGGCGGCTTTTTCGCTGGCGGGTTCGTGTACTGGTTGGTGACACCTGCGGCGGACTACCAGACGGTCTTGCTGTTCGCCTGCTACGGAAGTTTGGCGGGTGTCAGTTCAGGACACTTGATCGGCTGGATCATCTGGAAGTATTATCGACGTGAGGTCGAACGCAACGAGGACACTTGATGATTCCGCATGTGCCGCGTTTCAGTTCCCGCCGTCAGTTCCTCACCGCTGCGGGTGGCGGGTTCGGGGCGCTCGCGTTCGCGTCCATTTTGCAGGGTGCCGACGGCAAGCCCGCGCTCGGGCAGATCAAGCCACACCACGCGGCGAAGGCGAAGGCCGTCATCTTCCTGTTCATGGAGGGCGGGCCGAGTCACGTCGATCTGTTCGACCCGAAGCCGGAACTCACCAAGCAGCATGGCAACCCGCTGCCGGCCAGTTTCGGCAAGGTCATCACCCCGATGGGCACTGGCGGGAACAAGCTGCTCGCCAGCAAGCGGAAGTTCGCCAAGCACGGCAAGGCCGGCCTCGACATCTCCGACTGGCTGCCGCACATGGCCAAGCAGGCGGACGACCTGTGCGTGGTGCGGGCGTGCAAGGCGGACGGGCTCAACCACGTCGGGTCGGTGTGCCAGATGAACACGGGCAGTATCCTGGCCGGGCGGGCGAGCCTGGGCAGTTGGGCGGTGTACGGGCTGGGGAGCGAGAACCAGAACCTGCCGGGGTTCGTGGTGCTGACCGACGGCGGGGAAGTGACCGGCGGGCCGAAGAACTGGGGCACCGGGTTCATGCCGCCGACCTACCAGGGCACGCTCTTCCGCCCCGGCAACAGCCCGGTGCTGAACCTCGCCACGCCGAAAGAGGTGGGAAACGAGCGGCAGAAGGCGAAGCTCGATCTGATCGGCAAGCTGAACGACATCCACAAGCGGGAACGCCCCGGTGATGCCGAGTTGGACGCACGGCAGGCGGCGTATGAGCTGGCGTTCAAGATGCAGGCCGAGGCCCCGGCCGTGGTGGACCTGAGCAAAGAGGACGAGAAGACGAAGGAGGCCTACGGGCTGAACAAGAAGGAGACGGCCGAGTTCGG
>CAYMHO010000482.1:0-3942 GCA_964390195.1 uncultured Fimbriiglobus sp.
CAGTTCGTGAAGGAGCAGTTGGCCGGCGACCTGATGAAGTCAGATGACCCGAAGGTGACGGCCGAACTGCTGATCGCCACCGGCTTCCTCGCCCTCGGGCCGAAGACGCTGAACGAGCGGAACGGCTTGAAGTTCGAACTGGACACCGCCGACGAGCAGATCGACGTGACCACCCAGGCATTTCTCGGAGTGACCGCCGCGTGCGCCCGCTGCCACGACCACAAGTTCGACCCCATTTCGCAAGCCGAGTACTACAGCCTCGCCGGCATCTTCCGCAGCACCGAGACGTGCTACGGCACCGTGCGGTTCATCAACGCCCAGCGGGTGAGTTCGCTGCTGCCGCTGCCAGCCGATGGGAAGCCGGTCGTGGCGGTGGACAAGTTGACCGACGCCGAGCGGAAGGGAATCGAGGAGCAGATTCAGCGGGTGAAGGACACGGTCAAGAGCATGAAGGACCCGACCCAGCAGTTCCTGACGAGCGGGCAGATCGGGCTGCTGCAGGCGAAGCTCGACGCCTACGACGCCGACGGCCACCCGAAGCTGCTGGCGATGGGCGTGCGGGACAAGCCGGCCGGGCCGGAGCCGCGGGCACCGCGGGGCGGCGGGGGCTTCGCCGGGTTCACCTACGACGGCCAGAAAGCAGTCGGCGACAGCCCGCTGTTCACCCGCGGCGAGGCGGACCAGCCGGGAGACTCCCGCATCCCCCGAGGCACTCCGGTCGTGTTGACCGGCACGCCGGTGAAGATGCCGGCGGCCGCGAGCGGCAGGCTTGAACTGGCGGGGTGGATCGCCAGCAAGGAAAACCCGCTCACCGCCCGCGTGATGGCCAACCGCGTGTGGCTGCACCTGTTCGGCCGCGGTCTCGTGTCCACAGCCGCCGACTTCGGGCTGGCCGGCCACCCGCCCACTCACCCGGCGCTGCTCGACCACCTCGCCGGGCGGTTCGTCGCCGACGGGTGGAGCGTGAAAAAGTTGGTTCGCTCTCTGGTGCTCACCCGCGTGTACCGCCTCGGTTCGACGGCCGACCGCAAGGCGCTGGAGGTCGATCCGGACAACACGCTGCTGTGGCGGATGACCCCGCGGCGGCTGGACGCCGAGATGCTGCGTGACGCCATCCTCGCTGTGAGTGGACAACTCGAAACCAAGCCGCCGGTCGGGTCGGTAGTGGCCAAAGCCGGTGAGGGGCCGGTGTCCCAATTCGGCCCCGGCGGCAACCGCACGTTGACGGCGGTGAACGACCCGCAGAACGTCCACCGCTCCGTGTACCTACCGGTGATCCGCGACAACCTGCCGGAATCGCTCGCGCTGTTCGACGCCTCCGACCCGTCGCTCATCGCCAGCGACCGCCCGCGGACGACCGTGCCGGCCCAGGGGCTGTTCCTGATGAACAACCCGTTCGTGCTGCGGGCGGCGGACGCGACGGCGGAAAAGTTGCTGATGCCGGAGGGCGGCGAGTCGGATCGCATCCGCGGGGCGTTCGTGCGGTTCTTCGCCCGCCCTGCGACTGACAAGGAAGTGACTTCCGCCGAAGCCTTCCTGAAGGCGTACCGCTCGCAGTTGAACAAGGACGGGGTGCGTGCGTCGCAGCAAGACCGCGAGGCGTGGAGCGCCTTCTGCCAGGCGCTGTTCGCGAGCGCCGAATTCCAGTTCCGGTGAGACTCCAGGGATTCCAACATGCTCTCCCGTCGCACCCTCCTGAAGTCGACCGCGTCCGGGTTCGGCTACTTGGCGTTCGCCGCGCTCGCGCACGAGGACGCCGCCCGCGCCGCCGACAAGGCCGACCCGCTCGCCCCCAAGAAGTCCCACTTCGCCCCCAAGGCCAGGCGGGTCATCTTCCTGTGCATGGAAGGTGCGCCCAGCCACATCGATACGTTCGACCACAAGCCGAAGCTGACCGCCGCCGACGGCAAGGCTCCCCCGCAAGGTCGTGGCGGGTTCGGCGGGGCGAAGTTGCTCGGCTCGCCGTTCAAGTTCGCCCAGCACGGCAAGAGCGGACTGTGGGTGAGCGACCTGTTCCCCGAGGTGGCCAGGCACGCCGACAAGCTGTGCGTGCTGAACGGCATGCACACCGACCTGCCGAACCACGCCCAGGCGTTCCTGCAGATGCACTGCGGGGTGTTCCAGTTCCCCCGCCCGAGCATGGGCGCGTGGGTGCTGTACGGACTCGGTAGCGAGAACCAGAACCTGCCCGGGTTCATCACCGTCAACCCGCCGCAGTCGAACGGCGGGGCGGCCAACTACGCCAGTTCGTTCCTGCCGGCCGTGTACCAGGGGACAAAGATCGGCCGCGGCGAACAGGTGAGCAACCTGAAGAACCCGCGGCGGTCGATGGACGCCCAGCGGGTGCAACTGGATTACGTCCAGCAGTTGAACCGCGGGGCGGCGGAGTCGCTCGGCGAGGTCGCGGAGGTGGACGGGCTGATCGCGTCCTACGAACTGGCCTTCCGCATGCAGGGCGAACTCCCGAAGGTGCTCGACCTGAGCAAGGAGACCGCCGCCACGCTGAAGATGTACGGCATCGACACCCCGCGGGGCGGGGGCGGCGGCGGCGCCCCGTCCGGCGGGTCGGGCACGTTCGGCCGGCAGTGCCTGCTCGCCCGCCGGCTGGTCGAGGCCGGGGTGCGGTTCGTCGAGGTGACGGTCGGCGGGTGGGACCACCACAGCCGGCTGAAGGAGTCGCTCACGTCCAGTTGTTCGGCCATCGACAAGCCGATCGCCGGGCTGCTCGAAGACCTGAAAACCCGCGGGCTGCTCGACGACACTCTGGTGCTGTGGGGCGGCGAGTTCGGCCGCACCCCGCACGCCCAGCAGGGCGACGGCCGCGACCACAACAACAAGGGGTACACGGTGTGGATGGCCGGCGGCGGGTCGAAGGCCGGCACCGCCCACGGGGCGACCGACGACTACGGGTACGAGGCGGTGGACGGCAAGGTCCACGTCCACGACTGGCACGCGACCGTCCTTCACCTGCTCGGGCTGGACCACGAGAAGCTGACCTGCCGCCACGCCGGCCGCGACATGCGGCTGACCGACGTGAAGGGGAACGTGGTGAAGGAGGTGATCGGGTAGCGGTCGCCCCTTGTTCGGCGGCGGGGTGCGGCGTATGCCAACCGTTCGTCCCTTCACCCGACGGAACCCACCCGAGCCATGACCGCTCCGAAGATCACCCACGTCCGCGGCCGTGAAATCCTGGACAGCCGAGGCAACCCGACCGTCGAGTGCGACGTGGTGCTGTGCGACGGAACGGTCGGCCGGGCGGCCGTGCCGAGCGGGGCCAGCACCGGCGCCCACGAGGCGGTCGAACTCCGCGACGGCGACAAGAAGCGGTACCTGGGCAAAGGCACGCTGAAGGCGGTCGAGAACGTGAACGGGCCGATCGCCAAGGCCCTGGTCGGCATGGGGGTGAGCGACCAGGTGGCGCTCGACAAGGCGATGCTCGCCCTCGACGGCACCCCGAACAAGGGCAAGCTCGGGGCGAACGCCCTCTTGGGCGTGAGCATGGCGGCGGCGCACGCGGCGGCGAAGGTGGCCGGACTGCCCCTCTACCGGTACGTCGGCGGGGCGAACGCGGTCACCCTGCCGGTGCCGCTGATGAACATCCTGAACGGCGGCAAGCACGCCGACAGCACGGTGGACTTCCAGGAGTTCATGATCGTCCCGCACGGGGCGACGACGTTCAAGGACGGCCTGCGGATGGGGGCGGAGATCTTCCACAGCCTGAAGAAGGTGCTGCACGACAAGCACCTGAACACGGCCGTCGGCGACGAGGGCGGGTTCGCCCCGAACATCCCGAGCGCGGACGAGGCGCTGGCCACCATCAGCCACGCCATCGAGAAGACCGGGTACAAGTTGGGCGACGAGGTGAGCTTCGCCCTGGACGCCGCCTGCACCGAGCTGTTCGAGGAGGCCAAGCACAAGGGCAAGGAAGGCTACTGCTTCTAC
>CAYMHO010000483.1:0-3939 GCA_964390195.1 uncultured Fimbriiglobus sp.
TAGGTCGCCGGCGATCTGCTCCTTCACGAACTGGTCGTACGGCTTGTCGGCGTTGAAGCTGCGGATGACGTAGTCGCGGTACCGCCAGGCGTTGCCGTAGGCCAGGTTCTCGTCCATCCCATTGCTGTCGGCGTACCGGGCGACGTCCAGCCACCGCCGGCCCCACTTCTCACCGTAGGCCGACGACGCCAACAGACGGTCGATCACCTTGTCCCACGCTTCGGGCGAGTTGTCGCTCTCGAACGCCTCCACCTCGGCAGCGGTCGGCGGCAGACCGGTCAGGTCGAAGGTCACGCGGCGAATCAGTGTCCGCTTGTCGGCCTCCGGTGCAGCGGTCAGACCCTTCTCCTTCCGCTTGGCCATCAGGAAGGCGTCGATGTCGCTCGGAACTCGGAACTCGGAACTCGGGACGGCGGGTTTCCGCACGGGCTGAAACGCCCAGAACGCTTTCTCCTCGTCGGTGAACGTGCGAACGGCGGCGGGCTTCACGGGTTCGGGCACCACCGGCTTGGCGTCCGGCCACACCGCCCCGGCCTTCACCCACCCGGCGATGGCGGCGATGTCGGCGGCGGGCAGTTTCTCCTTCGGCGGCATCTTGAGCGACTCGTTGTGCCGCACCGCCGTCACGAGCAGGCTCTGCTCCGGCTTGCCGGGCACGATGGCCGGGCCACTCTCCCCGCCTTCCAACATGCCCGCGAGAGAGTCGAGCCGCAAGCCGCCCTTCGGCTTCTTCCCGGCGTGACAGCCGTTGCACTTCTCGACCAGCAGCGGGCGGATGACCTTCTCGAACTGCTCGTCCGGGTTCGCCGCACGCACTCCCCCGACCAACACGAGGAGGCACACGGCAGACAAGAACCGTTGCACGGTGACGGCTCCGAGGTATTGCGGAATCGGCAAGCAAATCGACCGGCGACCGACGCCGGGGGAGGCAGGCATGTGTGACATGCTACCAGAGCCGACCGGCCGCCGCAACAAACGCGAAGCCGCTTCCGCCGGGCGTGGTGTGCGGCGGCGGGTTCGGCCTCCGACGGCCGGACGTCCTACCTGTCCTTCTTCTCGTCCTTCACCCGCTTGTAGGTGATCGCGACGGTGGCCTTGGCCACGGGTTTCAGGTCCGTCGGGCGGGTTTTGGTTTCACTCTGACTGGACGGCAGCACCAGCACGAGGGTGTCGCCGTCCAGCGAGTACAGGCCGAGTCCGGGGGTCCGCCCGTCCGGGTCGAGGTCGATGGCCTTCAGTTTGGCCGCCGGGTCCAGCTTGAAGGCGAACGCTCGCTCCTTCCCGTCGGGACCGGGCAGGACGCCCTTACCGTCCGTCTGGAACCGCACCCACAGCTTCTCCAGCAGGTCGGCCGGCGGCTTCCTCCCGCTCCCGTCGTCCATCCCCTCCGCCTGCCACTTGCCGACGATGGCCTCCTCGTCCTTCGTCGCCTTCTTGTCGGCGGCCGCCGCCGGCCCGACGAACAGGGCGGCGGTGAGGAGGGCGAGCGACCGCATGGCGTACTCCCGGTGTGGGTGGCGTGGGGCCGTCGGCACGAGGGCCGGCGCCTGAGATACGGAACGCAACCCCGACGGCCACAACCGCCCGGGTGGCCGCCCGCCACCCCGGACGGGACGGGGCACTCGGGGCGGATTGTCACTTGACCTCCGCCGCCCCGCGTGGGACAGTTCACTTCCCGCCGCGTCGTCACATTCCCCTGCCGTGCTGGAGTTCGCCGTGTTCCGCTTGCCCCTCGGCACGTCCGCCCGCCGCTGCGACGGCCTCGTCCGCCGCGACTTCCTCCAACTCGGCGTCGCCGGCATGGCCGCCGTCGGGTTGCCCGACCTGCTGCGGGCGAAGGAGCAGTCGGCCACCCCCGCCACCGGCACCAGGAGCACGTCGGTCATCCTCATCTGGCTCGACGGCGGGCCGAGCCACATGGACATGTACGACATGAAGCCGGACGCCCCGGAAGAGTACCGCGGCATCTGGAAGCCGATCCGCACGAAGGTGCCGGGGTTTGATGTCACCGAGCTGTATCCGAAGCAGGCGAAGGTGACCGACAAGTTCTCCGTGGTGCGGTCGCTGCACCACGACACCGGCGACCACTTCGCCGGCGGGCACCGCATGCTGACGGCCAAGGACATGGGGGTGAGCGGGGCGAACACCGCCCAGAAGTTCCCGGGCATCGGCGCGATCGTCAACCGCCAGCTCGGCCCGCGGGCGGCCGGCATGCCGGGGTACGTGGCCGCCCCGCACGCCGCCAGCATCGGCCTCGCCCCCGGCTACTTCGGCGGGCACATGCTCGGCGCCCAGCACGACCCGTTCCTCACCGGCGACCCGAACGCGGCCAACTTCCAGGTGCGGAACCTGAACCTGGCGTCCGGGCTGACCCTGGACAAGTTGGACGACCGCCGCACCCTGTTGAAACACTTCGACCAGGCGCAGGCCGGACTGACCGACCACCCGACCACCCGCGCGCTGGACAAGTTCAACCAGGAGGCGTTCGAGTTCGTCACCGGCCCGGTCGCCCGGAAGGCGTTCGACATCGGCAAGGAGGACGGCCGCCTCCGCGACCGCTACGGGCGGAACAGTTGGGGGCAATCGACCCTGCTCGCCCGCCGGCTGGTGGAGGCCGGGTCCACGTTCGTCACCGTCCACTTCGGCGGGTGGGACCACCACTGGGACTTGCAGAAGGGGTACGAGACCGCCCTGCCGCAGGTGGACGCAGCGGTGGCCACCCTGTTCGAAGACCTGGACGACCGCGGGCTGCTGGACACCACCCTGGTGGTGCTGTGCGGCGAGTTCGGGCGGACGCCGAAGATGAACGACGGCGGGAACGGCGGCCCGCCGCGGAGCCAGGGCACCCCCGGCCGCGACCACTGGGGGAACGCCATGTTCTGCCTGCTGGGCGGCGGTGGGGTGAAGGGCGGGCAGGTGGTCGGCTCGACCGACCGCCTCGGCCAGCGGCCGCACACCCGGGCGGTCACCCCGTCCAACATCCACGCCACCATCTACAAAGTGCTGGGCATCGACCCGAAGCTGCAACTGCTCGACCCGTCCGGCCGCCCGACGAACGTACTCGACGACCCCGAGCCGATTGCGGAACTGTTCTGACCGCCACGAGGTTCCCGACGTGACACGGCCTTCGCCACTCTCCCGGCGAACGTTCCTGCTGGCCGGCGGTCTGCCGTTCTTCGGCCTGAACCTCGCCGGCCGCGCGCCCGCTGCTCCGACCGGCAAGCGGAAGGTGGCGAAATCGGCCATCCTCATCTGGCTGAGCGGCGGCGCGTCGCACATCGACACCTGGGACATGAAGCCGGACGCGCCGGCCGAGTACCGCGGCGAGTTCAAGCCGATCGACACGTCCGCCCCCGGCATCCGGGTGTGCGAACACCTGCCGCACCTGGCGAAGCAGGCGCACCACCTCGCCGTCGTTCGCTCCCTCGGCGACCACCGCCGCGGCACCGGCGACCACCACGCCGGGTACTACTACAACCTGACCGGACACGCGCCGGACCGCACCTTCCACCAGTTGTTGAACGCCCGCACGCCGTACCCGACCGACTGGCCGTCGATGGCGTCGGTCGTCGCCGCGAAACGGCCGCCACTGCCGAACCTGCCGTCGGCGATCACCCTGCCGCAGAAGGAAGACGCCCCGCAGTACACGCGACCGGGGCAGTTCGCCGCCCGCCTCGGTGTCGAGTTCGACCCGGTGTTCGTCGAGGGCAGCCGCGAGAAACCGCTCGACTTCCAGGTGCCCGCCCTCGCCCTCTCCGGCGACACCACCGTCGACCGCCTGCACGACCGCCGCTCGCTGCTGGGCGAACTGGACCGGGCGCGGCGGCTGGCCGAGGAGTCGCCGGCCAGCCGCGAGTACAACGTCCACCAGCGCAAGGCGTTCACCCTGCTCGCCTCGAACGGCACCCGCGACGCCTTCGACCTGCGGGCGGAACCGGT
>CAYMHO010000484.1:0-3910 GCA_964390195.1 uncultured Fimbriiglobus sp.
GCCCTGCAAGCGGCCGGCAAGGAGTTCGAGGTGATGGTGTACCCCGGCTCGCGGCTACGACCGGGAACCGCCCGCCCGCCTGTCTCGTCTGTATGGTGTGCCCGCCGAGGTGTCCGCATGTCCCGTCGTCTGCTCGCGCTGCTCGCCGTGGTCGTCCTCGCCGCCCCGGCGCCGGCCATCCTGAACAACCCGATCAAGCTGCAAGACATCATCGACAAGCTGCCGACGATCTTCTTGGCCGAAGTGGATGCGGTCGATGCCGACAACGCCACCGCCGTGTTCGTGCCCAAAGACGACCTGAAGGGGAAGGCCGAGTTCGCCCGCATCCCGGTCAACCTGAAGGACGGCATCACCGCCCCGGCGAAGAAGGCGGACCACACGAAGGTGCTCCTCGACCGGCTGGCGAAGGGTCGCAAGCTGGTGCTGTTCGTGAAGAAGGACGGCGACAACTACTCGGCGTGGGGGTTCGTGGAGGGGACGTGGTTTCAGCTCTCCGGCACCGCCGACAAGGACGACAAGAAGACGGTGCGGTGGGCGCTGCTGAACTGCGAGCCTGCCCTGCGGGGCACGTTCAAGGGCACCACCGAGGAACTGCGGAAGCTGGTGGCCGACGTGGTCGCCGGCAAGGCGAAGGCCCCGGCCCCCGATCTGAAAGAGAAGCCCGGCTTCGGCCCGACGGTGGAGGAGGAGAAGAAGGAGGAGAAGGAACCGGTTAGCCGCGAGGCACCGCCGAGCGCGGGCACCGGCGGCCCGCTGTTCGGCGTCATCCCGAGCACCGTGTTCGTCGCGCCGCTGGCCGTGCTGGCCGCCATCTTCCCGGCCACCTTCGGTGGGCTGGCCGGCGGGTTCCGCCGCTGGCGGGCGTTCATGATGGTGGTGAGCGTGAACGGCCTGCTCGCCGCCGTCTACTTCTTCACCCAGAAACTCCTGCCCGACCGGTGGTGGGCGTCGCCCACCGCGTTCACCGCCCTGCTGCTGGGCGTCGTCCTGCTCGGGCTGGTGTGGGCCGGCCGCCGGTATCGCGCGGCCGTCGCCGCCGACCCGGCCGAGACCGACCCGCCGGCCTGGAAGGACGTGTTCGCCCTGCTCGGGTTCGCCGCCGCGTCCGTACTGATCGTGCTCGCGGTCGTGTACGTCGGCCAGTGGGTGACGGCCGGCTCGCCGTTCGGCCTGCCGTTCGCCGACGCGGTCTCCCTCCTCTTCCAGTTGCCCACCCGCGAACTCACCGCCGGCGTCGTCGGCCTGCTCGCCGGCGCGGTCTACCTGGGCTACCGTGTGCTGCGGTCGCCGGCCGAACCCGACCCGTCCGTCCGCACCCGCGTGCCCGGCGAACTGGCCGCGCTGGTGGCGATGCTGGTGTTCGGCGGGGTGACGCTCGCCCTCGGGCTGCCGCACGCCGCCGCCGCCCGCACCGCCGCCGTCGAACTCGGTGACACCGCGGTGTCAGCGGACGAGGCGGCCATCCGGCTGACCGACGCGGCCGTCTGGTTCGAGTCGCCCGACGTGGAACAAATCTGGTCCGGCGTCACCCTCACGCCCACGCACGCCTACTTCGGCGGGCTGAAGGACGCCACCTTCATCAGGGGGGCGATCGTGTGCGTCGACCGCGGCACCGGCCAGCAGAAGTGGGTGTTCAGCGAACCCGGCCTGCGGACGGTGTACTGCACCCCGGTGGTGGCCGGCGGGCGGGTGTACTGCGGGGAGGGGCTGCACACCGACCCGCACTGCCGGCTGTTCTGCCTGAACGCCGAGACCGGCGAGAAGCTGTGGGCGAAAGACACCACCAGCCACACCGAGGGCACCCCGGTGGTGGACGGCGGGCGGGTGTACTTCTCCGCCGGCGACGACGGCCTGTACTGCCTGACCGTCGATGGCGGGGAGGTCTGGCATTACCGCGGGAAGGAGCAGGGGCTGCACATCGACACGCCGGTGGTGCTGGCCAACGGGCGGGTGTACGCCGGCAGCGGGTACAACACTTACGCCGCCGTCTGCCTGGACGCCGTCACCGGGGAAGAGGTGTGGAAGAAGGAGCTGCCGTACCGCTCCTTCGGCAACGCGGTGGTGAGCGGCGACCGGGTGTTCTTCGGGGTGGGCACCGGGCGGCTGACCGAAGACCTGAACACCGACCCGGAGCAGGGCCGCCCGCCCGAAACGACGCCGGCCGGGGCGGTGGTGTGCCTGAGCGCGGCCACCGGCGACACCCTGTGGACGGCCGACCTGGACCGCGCCGCCCACACCCAACTCTCCGCCGACGGGCGGGCGGTGTACGCCGCCTGCCGGGACGGCTGGCTGTACGCCCTCGACCGCGGCACCGGCAAGCGGGTGTGGCGGTTCAGCTACGGCGAGCCGCTCACCACCGGCACGGCGACGGCCAGCTACACGAAGGCGAAGCTGACGCTGGCGGTGTACGCGGCGCACCCGGCCGGGCGGGTGCAGGCGCACGACCCGCTCACCGGCAAGGTGTACTGGGCGCGGGCGGTGGACCAGTTCACCGCCCGGGAGGCGAGCGTGTCCGGCCCGCCGACGGTGGAGAAGGCGAACGGCTGGCAGACGAGAGAGGTGTTCGTGCCGGTGACGCTGACGAACAAGAACAACAACAGCACGCGGGCGGCGGTGGTGAAGTTCGTGGACGAGGTGGTGGAGTGAAGCCGCGTTCCGCGTCCTACCGCCGGAATCGCGAACAGAACAGATCGACACGGTTGGCCACCCCCCACGCGATAACAAGTCGAAGACTTCGCCGCGAGCAACGCGTGCGCCGACCGCTTTGCTCGCGGCCTTAGCCGGTTCCACTTCCCCATTGGCGCAAACAAGCCGCCGGCGTTCGACCGAACCCGCCGCCCCCCCCCGTGTCCGTGGGGTGGGCCGGTGTGCGGTTTGGTCCGCGGCCGGCCGGCCGTTAGAATGACCGTCACACTTCCACATTCTGGGAGCGGGGCGTGAGCGCACAGCAACTCGTCCGTTCCTGGCTGAACGGCCGGGCGAAACTGGCCGACGACGGCACCCTCGCGTTCGACGACCCGCCGCCCGCTACCCGGTCCGAGAAGTTCCGCCGCGCCTACGAGTGGATCGCCACGCGAGCACTCCTCGCCCCGTACCACGACATGGCGTTCGGGCACGGGCACGCGGCCGGCGGCGAGGCGTGTCGGGTGGAACTGCCCGGCGGCACCGGGTACGCCTCGTTCGTCCTCATGCCGTTGCTCAACCTGCTCACCAACCGGCGACTGGTGTTCGTCGGCGGACCCGGCCGCGGCAAGACGACGATGGCCACCCTCATGGCCATGCTCGCCGGCGCCCCGCTCGCCGAGGTCCGCCGGGCGGTGCAACACGGCCACCCGCAGTTGACGCTCGCCGATTTGCTCGGTTCGCCGCTGCCCGGCGACTTGGTGCGAGCGGAGGACGCGGCCGACCTGCGGGTGCGGTGGCGGCGGTGGATCACCGGCCGGGTGAAGGTGATCGACGAGTACAACCGCATCCCCACCAAGACGCAGTCGGCCCTGCTGTCGCTCATGGCCGAGGGGTACGCCGAGCAGTTCGAGCAGACGATCGAGTGCGGGGCATCGGCGTGGTACCTGACCGCCAACGACGACCAGGGCGGCGGCACGTTCCCGGTGATCGAAGCCCTGCGTGATCGTATCGATGCCGTCGTTCGTTGTCCGCCGCTTCATCCGGGTTTGTTGGATGTGCTGGCCGATCGGGTGGCGGGTGGGCAGTCGCCCGAAGGCTTCTTGCCAGCCGATCTGGTGTGTTCGTCCGCCGAACTGGACGCCGCCGCGCTGGAGGTGCGTGCCGTGGCCGTGCCCGCCCCCGTCCGCGACCTGATCGGCCTGTTCCTGGGTCAACTCGACTTCTGCCGTCGGGCGTCGGACCGGCTCGAATACCAGACGAAGGACACGCTGCACCTCGCCGGCCG
>CAYMHO010000485.1:0-3867 GCA_964390195.1 uncultured Fimbriiglobus sp.
CCCGGCCCCCGTCCTCGACCTCATCTCCGCCTTCCGCCGCACCCAGGTGCTGTTCACCGCGTGTGAACTGAAGCTGTTCGATTCGCTCGCCTCGCCGAAAACCATCACGCAACTGGCGACGGAACTGAACCTCAACGCCGACGCCCTGGAGCGGCTGCTCGAGGCGTGCGTCATGCTCCGGCTGTTGGCCCGCAGCGGCGACGGGTACGTCAACACCCCCGCGGCGGATGCGTACCTGACGTCCGCCAGCCCGACCCGGATGCTCGGGTACATCAACTACTCGAACGCCGTGCTGTGGAAGCTGTGGGACAACCTGCCGGACGCCATCCGTGAGGGCACGCACCGCTGGAAGCAGACCTACGGCACCGACGGCCCCATCTTCGCCCAGTTGTTCCGCACCCCCGAAGACCAGCGAGAGTTCCTACTCGGCATGCACGGGTACGGTCTGATGTCGTCCCCGCAGGTGGTGAACGCGGTGGACCTCGGGCGGTTCCGCACCTTCGTGGACCTGGGCGGGGCGACGGGCCACCTGGCGACGGCCGCGTGTCAGCGGTGGCCGAATCTGAACGCGGTGGTGTTCGACCTGCCGCAGGTGATCGGGCTGACGCAGGAGGTGGTGAGTGCCACACCGGTCGCGGATCGGGTGAGCATCGTCGGCGGGGACTTCTTCGCCGACGAACTGCCGCCGGGCGATGTGTACGCCCTCGGCCGGATCGTCCACGACTGGACCGAAGCGAAGATCATGAAACTGCTGGCGAGGATTTACGCCGCGCTGCCGCCGGGCGGGGTGGTGCTGCTCGCCGAGAAGGTGCTGCACGACGACAAGGCCGGGCCGGACTGGGCCGTCACGCAGTCGCTGAACATGCTGCTGGTGACGGAGGGGAAGGAGCGGACGCTGGGCGAGTACGCGAAACTGCTGGAGGCGGCCGGCTTCCGCGACGTGACCTGCCGACGGACGGGGGCGCCACTCGACGCGGTGACGGCGGTGAAGTGACGTTTGTCCCCCTCGCCCCTGGGGGAGAGGGGAATCGAATCACCCCTTGATGAACAGCTTCCAGACGTCCAGCCCGATGGTGAACACCATCAGGCACAGCACCGCCACCAGGCCGGCGATGGTGAGCACGTTCTGCACGATCACCGGGGCCGGCTTGCGGAAGATGGCCTCGTAAATGAGGAACACCATGTGCCCGCCGTCGAGCACCGGGATCGGCAGGAAGTTGACCACCGCCAGACTCACGCTGATCAGCCCCAGCAGCAGCACCAGCGTGGTCAGGTCCTCGCCGGCCAGCTTGTAGCTGAGGGTGGCCAGGGTGATCGGCCCGCTCATCGTCAGCGGGGAGATCCGCCCGACGGCCATCCCGTACAGCCCCTGGTAGTTCGTCTTGATGCTCCGCACCGTCCGCCGCCCGCCCAGCCCGAGGGCGTCCCACAGGCCGTTCGCCTTCTGCTCGGTCGTCTGGCGGCGGAAGTCCAGCCCGGTGTACGGCACCCCCCACGTCTCGTCCGCGGCGGCGGCGATCGTCCCGGCCACCTTCATCTCCCCGCGGCTGGCCTTGAACTCGAAGCTGTGCGGCGGCTGCACCTGCAGCTTGTAATCGACGAACGCCCCGTGGTGCTCCTTCACCACGTCCCAACTGCCGCTCTTCGCCTCCGGGGCGAACGACCCGCCCCCCTGGTCCTTGAACACCTTCCCGTCGAACCGCACGTCGGTCAGCACGTCCCCGCCCTTCAGCCCGGCCTTCGCCGCCGGCGAGTCGTCGGCCACGTCGCCCACCACGTTGCTCACCCGGTAGGCCAGCCCCAGCCCGCCGAGCGGGAGCGGGGTGTTCGGGTTGCCCAACTGGAAGGCGTCCTCGCGGTACGAGTCGTCCCACGCCAGCTCTTTCGTCTCCGCCGCCCCGCCGCCGGCCGGCTGGACGGTGACGCTCACCTTCTTCTCGCCCGGCGTGTTCGCCGCCCACCGGTTCAGCTCGAACGGCAGCCGCAGCGGGTTGTTCGCCTTCCGGTCGGCCGGGTCGAACAGCGTCACCCCGCCGGCTACCACTCTGGTGATGACGTCCCCTTCGGACAGCACCTTGTCGCCGTCCATCTTCTGCAGGTTGAACTTGGCCCCCTCGGCCGACCCGCCCGCCCGCACGGCCGCGATCTGCCCCATCTTCATCCGCAGGCCGGTGTCCTGGCGGTACGCCGGCGGGAGGGTGATCGTCCGCTCGCCGCCGGTCAGCCCCTTCAGCTTCAGGGTGATCGGCCTGCCGGCCAACTTGCTCACCCGCCGCTTGAAGTCGAACTGCCTGCCCGGCAGGCCGTTCCACTGCTCCTCCAGCGGGGTGACGGCGGTCGGGTCGTCCGGGTCGGTCATGCCGACGATGGTGTCGCCGGGCAGGATGCCGGTGCCGTTGGCCGCCTGGTTCGCCCGGTCGGCCGGGGTGCCGGGGCCGAACGGCGGGGCCGGGTCCCGTTTCGTGTAGTCCAGTTGCACGTCGAACGGGAAGCCGAGGCCGAGGGTCGGGTAGTACGCCCCTTCGGCCACCTGCGGCTCGATGTCCAACGTGCGGGCGTGCCCCTGGTAGACCGTCTCCAGGTGCACCTGGCTGCCCTTGTTGGTACTGCTCACCTCCGGCGGGATGTCGGCGAACACCGGCTTGTCGATGTCGTTGATCTTCGTCACCTCGGTGCCCGGCTTCAGCCCGGCCTGCCAGGCCGCGCTGCCCGGCTCCACCACCTGCAGCACCGGCGGCATCTCCTTCACGCCGTTCGAGTAGGCGATGACGAAGCAGATGGCGGCCAGGATGACGTTCATCACCACCCCGGCCGAGATGATGATCATCCGCTGCCACACCGGGCGGTTCTTGAAGCTCCGCGGATCGGTGTCGTCGTCCACGTCGTCCTTCACCGCGTCCGGGTCGGTCTCCCCGGTCGGCTCGCCGGCCATGGCCACGAACCCGCCGAGCGGGATCATGCCCAGCTTGTAGTTCGTCTCCCCGAATTTGAACTGGCAGAACGGCCACGCCGGGCCGAACCCGATGCTGAACGTGCGGACGTACACGTTGCACAGCTTGGCCGCCAGGAAGTGCCCGAGTTCGTGCAGGAAGATGATCAGGCTCAGCCCGAGGCCGGCGAGCAGCACGTCCACCCAGTAGAACTTCCAGCAGACGAAGGCGACGACGGCCGCCATGATGCCCAGCTTCCAGCCGTTCACCCGCACCCACGCCGCCAGGTTGTTCCGCGGGGTGGGCACGAGGGCGTCGGGCGGCAGGTGGCCGGGGTCGGTCGGGCCGTGCGGGTGGTCGGTCGGGGGCGGGTTCACCGAGTTCGGGGTGGGGTCCACCGGGCTACCTCCTGGCGTGCCCACCCGTCGAGGCGGAGCAGCGTGGTCAAGGTCGGAGTCGGGTCGAAGTCGTGAGCGGAGAGGACGGCACGCACACAGCGGGCCACGTCGAGGAATCCTATCTGGCGGTTCAAGAAGCGGAGCACGGCGGCCTCGTTGGCGGCGTTCAGCACCGCCCCGCAGGTGCCCCCGCGGGCGGCCACCTCGAACCCCAAATCCAGGGCCGGGAAGGTGCCGCGGTCCGGTTGCTCGAACGTCCAGCGGCTCAGTTCCTTCCAGTTCAGCCGTTTCGCCGGACCGGACACCCGGTGCGGGTAGAGCAGGGCGTACTGGATGGGCAGTCGCATGTCGGGGGGCGAACACTGGGCCAGCACCGAGCCGTCGGCGAATTCGACGAACGAGTGGACGACGGATTCCGGGTGAACGATGACGTCGATCTGCCCGGCCCGCAACCCGAACAGCCACCGGGCTTCGATCACCTCGAGCGCCTTGTTCATCAGCGTGGCCGAGTCGATGGTGATCTTCGGCCCCATCTGCCA
>CAYMHO010000486.1:0-3861 GCA_964390195.1 uncultured Fimbriiglobus sp.
GCCTCGTCGATCACCGGCAGCAGGTTCCGCAGGTGGGCGCGGCTGGCGATCTCGGGCACCACCCCGCCGAACCGGGTGTGCAGGTCGTGCTGCGACGCCACCACCGACGACAGGACATTCAACTCGTCGGTGAACACCGCCGCGGCGGTCTCGTCGCACGACGTCTCCAGGGCCAGGAAGTGGGTCATTTCAGCCACCCGCTGATCTTCGCGGCGTAGTACACCCCGCTCATGCTGCTCGGCGCCTCGGCGTCCACCCCGTACCCGCCGTCCGGCCGTCGGCAACTGGCCACGAACTTCTTCACCTTCTCGGCATCCCGCGGTTGCTCCTCGATCAGCACGAACGCCCGCATCACCCGGTAGGTGGTCTCGGCGTCGGCCTTCTTGGCGGCCGGTTTCGTCCACCCGCCGTCCGTCCCCTGGCCGTTGCGGAGGATCGTCTTCGCCCCCGGTCGCTGGGCGTCCTCCAACTTGAACCCCAGCCGCACCCGCATCGCCACCACCGACGCGAACCCGCGGGGGGTGCTGACATCCTGATCGGATATCTTCAGCGCGGCATTCACCCAATCGGTCGTGTCGATCCCGCTCTCCTTCACCCCGAACGCCTCGATCGCGGCCGCTCCCAATCGATAGTCTTCGAACGTCTTGGCGTTCTCCTTCAGGTACTCCATCGCCTTCTTGTACTTCGCCTTCGGGATGTCCAAGGCCGTGGCCGCCAGCACGCCGACGCTTGTCATCGCCACCGTCGGCTTCTCGCCCGGCTCGCCGAACGCGCCGGTCTTCTCGTCGTAGCAGCCCATCACGAACTTCACCACCTTCTCCTTGTCGGTCAACTCGCCGCCGAGGTACTTGATGGCATTCACGGCCCCGTTCACCGCCCGCAGGCTCGGCTTCGGCTTCTCGCCGTCCTTCGGCGGGTTCACCGCCCACGCCCCTGTTTCGGGGTCGCGGAGCGAGTCGATGAACTTGAGCGTGGCCTTCTTCTCGTCGGCCGTCTGGGCGAGGGCGAACGCGGGGAGCAGGAGGAGCACGAAGAGCGCACGCATGGGGAGTCTCCGGCGGGCGAACGGTAGGGCGTGGGTCCGCCGATCCATCAGACCGGCGGACCCACGCCCCGCCGTTCGCCTCAAAGGTGCAGTGTACGCCCCCGCCCGCCCGGGGGCTAACCCCCGCCGTTTCTCGCCGGAGGGAGGTCGATGGCCGGGTTCCGCACACACATCACCGTGTCCACCGCGTGCGGGGTGGCCGCCGGCGTGACCGCCGCCGTCCCGCTGCACCACCCGCCGGCGACCGCCTTCCTGGTCGGCACCCTGACCGCCGTCGGCGGCATGCTGCCGGACCTGGACTCGGACAGCGGCCGGCCGGTGCGGGAACTGACCGCCCTGGCCGCCGCCGTCGTCCCGATGCTCTTTTACAACCGGCTGATCGTCACCGGGCTGACGCACGAGGGGGTGCTGGCGGTGCTCGTCCTCGCGTACCTGGTCATCCGGTACGGGGTGCGGCACCTGTTCAAGCACGTGACCGTCCACCGCGGCATGTTCCACAGCATCCCGGCCATGTTCGTCACCGGCCTGGGGGTGTACCTGGCGTACGACTGCCCGGCGGCGCAACAGTCCACGCGGTACGTCCTCGCCGGCGGGGTGATGCTCGGCTTCCTGTCGCACCTGGTCCTGGACGAGATTTGGAGCGTCGGGTTCGACGGGCTGGCGGTCAAGATGAAGGCGTCGGCCGGAAGTGCGTTCAAACTCTTCTCGTCGTCGGTGTGGGCGACGGCGGTGTGCTACGGCATGCTCGGGGCGCTCGGCTTCCTGGCGTACAAGGACTACCAGCTCCGCCTCGGCCACGGCACCGAGCCGATCGCCATCGACATCCCGTGGGTGAAGGACCTGCCCGGCTTCGGACAGCCGAAAGAGGTGCCGACGAACTCAGCCACGGGTGTGGTGAGCCGAGCGGAACAGAAGTAAGCCCCGCCAGGGCGTGACCCCGGCGGGTGGATCCTACGCGGTCGGGGGCAAGGCCGACGACGCGCACCGGGCCGACAATCGGCACCGCGCAAACACTCCGGTCAAACGGCCACCCGCTATCCGAAAATCGGACACCCTTCACCCGACGCCCTTACCCTCCCCCGGTTTGCGGAACAGGTCGAGGAACCGGTCTTCGTACTGAGCGAACAGGCCGAGCCGGTCGAGTTCCCGCTTCAGCTCGAACGCCTTCGAGCGGTCGGCGGTCGCCTGGGCGAACAGGTCTTCCACCCGCCGCACGGTTTCGGCGTCCGGCCCGACCCGTTTGGGGGGGGCTGCGGCCGGTGGCTCTTCCGCTTCACCTTCCGCCTCGGCTTCCTCGCCCTCCTCGTCCCCCTCGTCCCGCCCCCGCAGTTGCTCCTTCACCTGCTCCTGCACCCGTTCCAGCAGTTCGCCCAACTGCTCCTCCACCGCCTCCGCCTGCTGGTTCAGTTCGGCCATATCGAGGGTCAGCCCGGTGAGGGTGGCGAACACCTCCAGCACCGCCTGCGACCCCTTCGGGAACGGCAGTTGGGCGAAGATCTGCGGCATCTCGCCCAGGAAGCACGCCCCGCTCAGCCCCTCCTCGGCGGCCACCCCGAGGAGCACCCCGTTCAGCCCGCCGATCTGCCCCTCGTCGAGCACCTTCACCGGCAGCGGTTTCAACTCGTCGAGCACCGCCTGGTCGGTGGCGGCCACGAACACCCGGCTGGGGTGCTCCGGGTGCATGGGGGTGGCCATCGCGGCGAACGTGTACACCCGATCCACCCCCAGCCCGCGGGCGTAACCGACCAGCTCGCGGCAGAACGCCTGCTTGCCGGCCGGCGGCTGGGCTTCTCCGAGGAACACCAGCAGGTCGCCCTTCCCGGCCGGGTCGGCCCACAGGTACAGGCGGTTGCGGGGGCGGCGGGCGGAGCGGATGAGGCCGTCCTTCACCTCCACCGCGTCGAGGTCGAAGAGCGCGGTCGAGTCGAACTCGGTGAACAGGGTCATCTCCAGCTTGGACAGCAGGTAGATGCCGGCGTTCACCCCGACGTGCCCCATGCCCGGCCAGACGGCCACCAGCCGCGGGCGGTTCAGTTTCGGTTGGGTCGCCATGTTGCCCTCGGTCGCGGTGCCTGCACCGTTGATGGTGTCAGGGCGGCCGGCCGTCGGCAAGGCGAATGCCGCTGGCACAGACGTTCCTGCCCGTGTTCGGAGTCTGCACAGGCAGGAATGCCTGTGCCACCAACAGACCGCCTTGTTCCGGTTGCCGCCGGCGGTACAGTACCTTCAGCCCGCGTGCGGGGTCTCCCACCACGGTCGTCACCCCCACCCGACCCCCGCGGCGCTCCCCGGAGCCTCTTCCATGTCGTCCGTTCGGTCCGCGTTCGCCTGCCTGTTGGTCGCGGCGGCACTCGCCCCCGCCCCCGCCGAAGACAAGAAGCCGATGACCCTCGGCGCCGTCGAGCGGAAGGACCCGAAGCTCGATGACCTCATCCCGAAGGACGCGGCCATCGAGATCCTGGCCGGCGGGTTCGACTGGAGCGAGGGCCCGGTGTGGGTGAAGGACGGCAAGTACCTGCTGTTCAGCGACATCCCCAAGAACATGATCTGGAAGTGGAGCGAGAAGGACGGGCTGAAGGAGTACCTGAAACCGAGCGGGTACACCGGCGCCGACAAGTTCACCGGCAAGGAACCCGGGTCGAACGGGCTGGCCCTGGACAAAGACGGCAAGCTCATCCTGTGCATGCACGGCGACCGCCGCGTCGCCCGCCGGGACGGGGACAAGTTCGTCACCCTGGCCGACAAGTTCGACGGCAAGCGACTGAACAGCCCGAACGACCTGGCCTTCAAGAGCAACGGCGACCTGTACTTCACCG
>CAYMHO010000487.1:0-3837 GCA_964390195.1 uncultured Fimbriiglobus sp.
CCAGCCACAACGACTTACGGCACGATTGCAATAAGTTGTCGCGCACCGGGCTAACTCATTGCCCCATCGTCGCCTGGCGGAGCAGGCCGAGCAGCACCACCAGCAGGGTGACGGTCACCAGCAGCCACTCCGGGTTGCCGCGGAAGAACGCGCTCGCCTTGCCGGCCAGCCGGACGCCGCACCGCTTCGGCCGCATCACCCGGATGTGCCGCCGCAGGCCGGCGTACCGGGCGAACAGCCCGACCCGGCCGGCCGCCCAGTCGGCCGCCACCGCCGCCCGCTGACTCGCCACCAGTTCCCGCAGCACCGCCGCCGCGTGCGGCTGGCTGAACACCGCCGTCACCAGCCGCCCGCCGCGGTCCAGGTCGTCGGTCAGGTCGGGGCGGAGGTCGAACAGCCGCAACAACTCCTGCCGCGTGATCAACACCAGATACACCGCCTCGGCCGACCGGACCGGCTCGCTCGGCACTCCCGCCACCGGCCCCATCCGCTCCCACGCCTTGCGGAGTTGCCGCAGGAATGCCAGCTCGCGGTACAGCTTGCGGCGGTCGGTGCGGGAGGCGGTGGCGCCGGCCGGGGGGAGTATGTCCTCGTCGGCCAGCACCAGCGGGTCGGCTTCGAGTTGCACCAGCGGGCGGGGCGGGGGTACCACCGGGGGCGGGGGCAGGTCGACCGCCTCGGCCTCGACCACCTCGTCGTCGGCCGCCTCGGCGTCCACCACCTGGTACACCGGCGGGGGCAAGGGTAGCACCGCCGATCCGGCCGCCGATGTGCCTTGTGCGGCCAGGTCGGGCAGGGCGTCGAACGCGGACACCGCCTTCGGTGGGGCCGACACGGCGATCAGCGCCTGGGCGAGCCGGTTCATCCCCTCGGTCACCAGTTCGGGGTGAAGCAACTGGTGCGGGCGGAGGGTCTCCATGCGGACGAGGGCGTTCTGCTCGGCCAGCGCCGCGTCCACCGGACCGGGCGGCAGGCCGAGCATGGTGCGGTCGTCCGGCGGCCACACGCCGGCCGGCAGCCCGAGCCACTGTTGGAGGAGGGGAAGGTTCATGCAGAGATGATTTACAGGCTCACCCGAAGGCGGCGAACTCCGGGGCGTATCTCACCAGCCCGGCGCCGACCGGCACCCCGCCGGGCCACAGTTCCATCGCCTGAAACGCCGGCCCGCCGCCGTACTCGTCCGACAGCCCGAATCCTGTCGCCGCCTGAAACCCGAACCGCCCGTAGCAGTGCGGCTCGCCGAGCACCACGGCCCAGGCAAACCCGGCGGACCGGCAGGCGTCGAGGCCGGCGCGGATCAACTCGGCGGCGATACCTTGTCTGCGGTGCGATGACGCCACCGCAACCGGGGCCATGCCGACGCCGTCGGGCGCACCGTTCGCCGTCACCGGGCTGAACGCGACGTGCCCGACGATGGTGCCGTCCACCTCGGCGACGAGCGAGAACGTCAGCCGTCCGGCGGCCCGGAGTGCGTCCACCAGATCGGCCTCGGCGGGGCCGGGAAAGCAGGCGAGGTGAACGGCGCGGATGCCCGGTTCGTCGCCGGGCCGTTCGGGTCGGATGGTGGACATGGTTCCTGAGACCTCCGCAGACAGGTGTTGCCGGCCGGCACCTACTTTTTCGACTCATCCTCCCACGGGCCGTCCACCCGACACCTCTCCCCGAGGTGCTTCTCAAGCGCCACCGCGAGGTCGTCCGACCACCACCCGCCGCACACCCGCACCGCCCGCCCGTCGGTCCGTACCAGTGTCACTCGTATCCCCCGAGTGCGTCCCGGAAGGCACACACACTCAACCCGCTCGACGTCCGCCCACTGCACCACCTCGGTCCGCGTCGGGAACAGGCGGAAGATGGTGTGGACGGCCACCGAACGGCCGGGCAGGATGTCCGTCCGGCGGTACCGGCTGAACGACAGCACGCCCAGGTACGGGACGACGAACACGAGCGTCATGCACCCGCCGAGTCCCATCCGCACGAGCGGGTCTGGGCGGACGTCCGGCGGGGTGGGCGTCGCCGCCACCACGACGACGGGGAAGCCGACGAACACCCCCAGGGCGACGAACAGCGCCCACCGCGGCCAGTGCGATTCGACGATCACCAGCCCGCGGGCGTCGTCGGCCAGGATGCGAGGGGTCATGGGGAATTCACCTCAGCCGGCCGTCAGCGTCAGTCGTAGCACCTGCGGGTACGTCCCGATGCGTGTCACCTCGCGGCCGCTGATGCCGCGACCGACGACCATCACCGTCCGCCCCTGCTCGAATACCCCCTGGTCGAACCGCCGGCCGTAGATGCTCGGCACGAAGATGCTACCGATCAGCGGCACGCGGATCCCCCCGCCGTGGACGTGCCCGCACAGCACCAGATCGACGCTCTTCCCGCACGCCCAGTAGAAGTTGTCCGGGGTGTGGCTGAGGCACAGACGGAAGCCGGCGAGCGGGGCGCCCATGAGCGTGGTCGGCGGGGCGAACCACGGCCCTTCGTGCCCGATCATCACCACCGGCACGCCACGGACCGGGATCGCCTTCCACCCGTTGCCCAGCACCGTCAGCCCCACCTCCCGCAGTTCCGCCCGCACCCTGTCCGGGTCGTGGTGAACGTCGTGGTTGCCGAGGATGGCGACACCGGCGTCGTTCCACCCGAGCTTGCCGAACAGCGGGCGGATCCACTCGTGGTGCGTGTCGGTGTCCACGAAGTCGCCGACGTAAGCGAGGACGTCCGGCTTCGGCTGGGATGCCAGGTGGTCGAAAAGGGCATCGTACCACTGGCGCGACGGCGTGCCGTGGAAATGTAAGTCCGAAATCACCAGCACCGTCAGCCCTTCGAGTTGCGCCGGCAGCCACTTCATCCGCAACTTCATCTCGGTGAACTGCACCTTGAGCGCGTTGTTGAGCGGCAGCATGGCGGCGAACCGAAACTTGCCGTCGCCCACCGCCGCCGGCCCCAGCTTCGCCCCGAAATCGATCACCTCGTTCGACTCGCTCACCACCGCCGTCGGCTTTTTGCGGAGCCAGCGGTACACGGTGACGGCCGGCAGCACCACCCCGCCGAACAGCACGCACACCCCGGCGTACCGCACCGCCCACACCGCCCACTCGTCGGCGAAATCGTACCCGCTGTCAGTCTCCTGTACGCGGATCACGAACGCCAGCAACGGGAACGCCAGGATGAGCAGGCCGGTGAACAGTCGCCACAGCTTGAGGAAGTGCTTCGGCAGCGGGCGGCCGTACAGGTGGCTGAGAATCGCCGTCCAGATGGTGGCGTGCCCCACCCAGGCGACGAGGAACGGCGGCAGCAGGTGGAGCGGCATCGGCGGGTCACACCTTCCCTTTCGCCCGCAACCGCTTCCACCGTTTGGTCGGCTCCACATGCCCCTCGTTTACCAGCACCAAGTTGTCGATGAACTGCTGCGTGCAGTTCTCCCACGTGTACTTCTTCGCCTCCTCGATGCACTCCTCGCGGACGCCGGTCGCCAGCGCCCGCTGCACCGCCTTCCCCAGGTCGTCGTCACACGCCCCCAGTTCCGGGCGTGTCAGAATGTCCACCGGCCCGGTCGCCGGGAAGGCCGCCACCGGCACCCCGCTGGCGAGCGCCTCGATCACCACCAGCCCGAAGGTGTCCGTCAGACTCGGGAAGACGAACAGGTCGGCCTGGGCGTACTGCTCGGCCAACACCTCCCCCTTCAGGTAGCCGAGGAACTTGGCCGCCGGGTACTTGGCCTGGAGCGGCAGGCGGGCTGGGCCGTCGCCCACCACCACCTTCGTGCCGGGCGTGTCCAGCTTCAGGAACGCCTCGATGTTCTTCTCGTTCGACACCCGCCCGACGTACAGCAGCACCGGC
>CAYMHO010000488.1:0-3832 GCA_964390195.1 uncultured Fimbriiglobus sp.
GCTCTCGTCGATCCGCTGGGCGTGCCGGTTCACCCCGCTCACGAACCGCTCCAGGTGGATGGCCCGCTTCTCCTTCTCCAGGAACTCGAGCAGCCGGCCCTCGAACTCGGGCATCCCGCTGGCCGCCAGCTTGGCCTGGTCGTTGGCCAGCCGGGCCTCCAGCGCCGCCTTCGCGTCCACGAAATAGATGTGCTTGCCCGCCAGGTCCTGGCCGGTCCACTTCGCCCCGCCCTGCACCATGTGGACGATGCGGTTCCACGCCTCCTGCTTCATGTCGTCGTCCGCCGCCCGCCCGTCCCGCCGGTTGATGACGAAGAACAGGTCCTTCAGCTCGCACTCGTACAGGCTCTGGATGAACTTCCGCTCGTCCTGCCCGCCCAGGCTGTCGCTCCGCAGCAGCACGATGGCGCTGTCGCACTTGTTCGACGCGGCCGTCACGATCTCGGTGCGTTCGGAGATGTCGTCCGTGCCGGGGCCGTCCCACATGGTGATGCCCGACTGCAGCGTCTTCGACGGGAACTGCGCCTCGAACTGCTCGATGTCCTTGAAGAACCGCTCGTTCTCGTCCGGGTCCCGCTTGATCTTCGACTCCTCCAGGTACTTCTCCAGCGACCACTGCTCGGTCCGCCCGCCGGCCTTCTTCACCGTCACGCTCGGCGCCTGGCCGTAGTTGATGGCGGTGAGGACGGCGGTGGTCGGGTTGTACGACACCGGCATCGGCCCGCCCAACCCGCCCAGCCCCGGCACCGGGTGCGTCAGCTCACACAGCATGGCGTTCAGGAACGTCGATTTGCCGTTCCGGAATCGGCCGAGGATGATCAGGTTGAACGTGTCCGACATCAGCCCGGCGATCTGCTCGCGGACCTGTTTGGCCGTCTCCTTCTGGTTCACCCGGTCGCCGACGGTGGCGATCGCCTCCATGTGCGGGCCGACGTTGTCCAGAATCCTCTTGGCCTGGGCGGCGTTTTTCTCGGCGAAGCTCACGGCTCTCCCTCGCGGTGGGTGGGGATTGTTCAGAGACCTCACCCCCCGGCCCCCTCTCCGAAGCGGAGAGGGGGTGTTCAAGGGGTTGACGTTCTTCGGTTTGCCGCGACACGAAGGGGAGCGTGTTCGTTCCGCGCTCCCCTTCGTGTCGCGGCAAACCTGGAGCCTGTGGAGTTGAACACCCCCTCTCCGCTTCGGAGAGGGGGCCGGGGGGTGAGGTCTTCCCCGCCACCATTCAGACCCGACAGATGACCCCTCATGACAGCTCGGCCAGCACTTTTCGCCACGCGGCGAAGGGGGTCGGCGGGGTCGGTCTCTCGTCGGTTTTCAACGGAGCGGGTGGCGGGGTCTCGGCATCGAACGCCGCTTTGCACTCGGTCAGGGCGCGGGCGAACAAGTCGTGGACCGTCGTCTCGGCGTGGTCCCGTTCGGCGGAGATGGCCCGTAGCACGTGCGCCCGCAGGCGGTCGCGGTTGCCGACCAGCTCGCCCCGCCGGTGCGTCAGCCGGTCGAAGAACAGCACACCGGCCGTGGCCACCACCGTGCCGCCGATGACCCCCACCACCGGCACCCCGAGGGCGACCGCCACCAGCGGCGTCACCACCGCCGCCCCGGCGGTTCGCAGGTACGGGGTGAAGGTGCCGGCCTTCGAGGTCGGCGGGCGGTCGGAGGTCAGCCGGCCGAACACCTCGTCGGCCAACTCGCCGGTCGGCGAGAGCAGGGTGAAGTGGTCGCGGGACTTCTCGGGCAGATCGTCCCGCACCGCGGCCAGCCCGGACTGCAACCGCCGGGCGATCGCCCCCGCCGCTTCCCCGTTCTGCCACTCGGCCACCAGCGTGCGGAAGGCGGTGGTCAGTTGCGGGCCGTCGGCGAGCGGTGCGAGTTCGCTCAGCCGCCCCTCGAACCGGTGTTCCAGGTCGTCGAACGCCTGCCGCACGGCCGTGGTGACGCCGTCGCGGAGTTCCCGCAACAGGCCGAGCGCACGCCCCCGCCGGCGGGTCGTGTCGTCTTGCGCACCTGATGCGAAAGTCGGCGGCGGCTCGGCCACCACCGGCGCCGCGGCTTCCAACAGGTTCACCGCGAGGGTCAGGCGGGCGACGTTCAGCCGCTGCATTTCCAGCCCGAACAGCGGGCGGGCGAGGGCGGACTGCAACGGTTCGCGGTCGTCGGCGGTTTCGGGGTCGGCCGACCAGCGGAAGTACGTCGGCTCGCCGTCGGTCGGCATCAGCCACTTGCGGACGAGGTTGCCGGCCATCCGCCGGTCGTCGGCCGTCTGCATCTGCTCGGCGGCGTCGAGCACCACGTGAGCGGTCCCTTCGGGCCTGGCCGATCGCACCGCCTGCCAGCGGTTGATGAGCGCCGGGTCGGGCACACCCCAACACGGGAACAGCAGCACGGCGGTGTCGGCGGCGAGGGCGGCGGCGGTGAAGTCGGTGTCGGCGTCGATCACCGTCACCCCGTTCGGGAAGTGCTGCTTCAGCCACCCCTGGCAGCCGCTCTCGGTCGAATCGGCCGACACGACCACGGCGACGGGGGCTGCCGCATTGACGGACGCGGCGAGGGCGGCGGCCGGCGGGCAGTCGGCGGCCGCCCGCAGCACTTCGGCGGCCAGCTCGGCGGTGGTCATGAGCGGGCCTCCAGCCAGGTGAAGAAGTCCGGGGCGAGGTCGCGGTACAGGGGCACCAGCGGGGCGGGCACCATGCGGGTGAACAGCCGCAGCAACTCGGCGGCGGCGGTCGGGTCGGCGGGGGTGCCGGCGAAGAACGGGCCGGTGGCGGCGTCCAGGGCGGCGAACAGTTCCTTCTGCCAGCCGAATAGAGTCGGCAAATCCGGGGCAGGGGAGGGCACCTCCTGCCGGGCGAAGGCGGTCGTCACGAACGGCACCGCGTCGGTGCGGGCGTACAGGCGGATGCCCTTGCTGGCGGCGTCCATCACCCACCAGCGGTCGGGCGCGGACTGCACCGGCTTCTGGTCCGGGTGCCGGACGCACGGGGCGGCGAACTGGGCGTACCCCGCCGCGCCGGTGCGGGCGGTCGGCATCGGCAGCGAGACGGCGTGTTCGACCGGCACCTCGGACGTGCGGAACGGGTGGGCCTTCAGCACGTCCCACGCCTGGGTGAACGAGAGCGGGGTCATGGCGGACCTCGGGTGGTGTATCCTGTAGCCGACCTCTGTGAGGCCGGTCCGAACCGGCCGATTCTGTAGCCGGGGTCTGTGACCCCGGTCCCCGACCGGCCTCACAGAGGCCGGCTACAATTGGGGGTCACTGGGCGATGGGCTTGACCGCGTCCGTCACCACGGCCAGCCCACCGGGGTCCGTCCACATGTCCCGCATGCGGTCGAGCGACACGAACAGGCCGGAGTCGCCGGGGTGCGCCCGCCCGCTGTCGTTCACGTAGAACCCGAGCAGCTCGCCCGAGTTCGGATCGACGGCCGCCCCGGTGAGCACGACGGCGTGGTTCGCCTCCCCGGTGCCGTAGTAGTCGGCGTTGTTCCACAGCACCCCGGCGTTCACCTCCAGAATCACCCCGCGACCCTCGGCCACCCACCGGGCCAGGTCGGAGGAGTCGGCCCCCACCTCCGGGTGCGCCGGCACCCCGGCGTCGGTGAGCAGTTGCGCCTGGTCGGACATTCGCGTCCCGCCGCACTCGGCCGGGTTGCCGCTGATGTTGCACCGCCCGGTCTCGATGGCGTGCCGCACCACGTCGTTCTCGCACACGTCCACCCCGAACTGCCGCAGCACGTCCTCCACCGACACCAGCCCGCACGTCCCCTCGAACCCGTACAGGTTCACCCCCTGCTTGTGGTTGAAGTCCTTGCACCGCTCCACGTCGCCGATCACCAGCAC
>CAYMHO010000489.1:0-3800 GCA_964390195.1 uncultured Fimbriiglobus sp.
CCACCCCCTTCGTGACGAGGTCGTCGATGAGCACGCCGATGTACGCCTGACTGCGGTCGAGCACGAGCGGCGGCTCGCCCTTCAGTTTGAGTGCCGCGTTCAGCCCGGCCATCAACCCCTGGGCACCCGCTTCTTCGTAGCCGGTGGTGCCGTTGATCTGACCGGCGAAGTACAGCCCGGCAACCGGCTTGGTTTCGAGCGTCGGGTGAAGCTGCGTCGGCGGGGCGAAGTCGTACTCGACCGCGTACCCCCACCGCATCACTTCCGCGTTCTCCAGTCCGGGGATCAGTTTGAGCATGGCCGCCTGCACGTCCTTGGGCAGGCTGGTGCTGATGCCGTTGACGTAATACTCGCGGGTGTTCAGCCCCTCCGGTTCGAGGAACAGTTGGTGCGAGTCCTTCTCGGCGAACCGCACCACCTTGTCTTCGATGCTCGGGCAGTACCGCGGGCCGGAACTGCGGATCGCCCCGCTGTACATGGGGGCGCGGTGCAGGTTCGCCCGGATCAGGTCGTGAACCGCCTGGGTGGTCTCCGTCACATGGCAGATCATCTGCGGGACGGTGATCTTGTCGGTGCCGAAGGAGAACGGCCGCGGCGGGTCGTCCCCCCGCGACTCGTCCAGCTTGGAAAAGTCGATGGTCCGGCCGTTCAGCCGGCACGGGGTGCCCGTCTTGAAGCGTTCGAGTGTGAACCCGCACGCGGCGAGGGAGTCGGACATCCCTTCGGCGGACGAATCGCCGGCCCGTCCGCCGGTCGTCTTCGCCTCCCCGGTATGCATGATCGCCTTCAGGAACGTGCCGGTGGTGAGGATGACGGCCGGCGCGCGGTAGTGCGTGTCCCCGCGGGCCACTACCCCGAGAGCCCGCTTGGTGGCGACGCCGGCCGAGTCCTCGAACGGTTCCAGCAGCAGCCCTTCGACGAGTTCCTGCCTCAGGGTGAGGTTGGGCTGATCCTCCACCCACATCTTCATGGTGTTCTGGTACAGCTTCTTGTCGCACTGCGCCCGCGGCGAGTGCATGGCCGGGCCTTTGGAGGCGTTGAGCATCTTGAACATGATGCCGGACGCATCGGTGCATCGGCCCATCACCCCGCCGAGGGCGTCGATCTCACGGACGATCTGCCCCTTGGCTACCCCCCCGATGGCCGGGTTGCAGGACATCTGCCCGACGGCGTCGGCGTTCATGGTGAGCAGGCAGGTTTTCATCCCGAGTCGGGCGGCGGCGAGGGCGGCTTCGGTGCCGGCGTGCCCGGCCCCGACCACGATCACATCGAACTCGAACGTCAGCGGCGGCATGGGTGCGAATCGGTAGGTGTGAGTGCGTTCTGGAATTCTAGCAGAGACAGCCGGCCGAACCCGGCGGTTCGGCACACGAAACGCCGCGGTTCGCCCAAACGGCGGGGGCGGGTCGGTCGTCAATTCTGGTAACTGGGGGTAACGCCGATTTGACGACGGGTGTCCGCGGCTGATACACTCGTCACAGGTCGTGAACCCCTCCCGCACGACCCGTAGGCGTACTGTCCCCCATCCACCCACTGCAAAGGGGCGGGGAATGCAGGTCCTCCGAACCGTCACCCCGGTCGCCGTCGCCATCGCCCTGTTGGCGTTCACCCCGCCGACCCTGCGGGCGGACGACAGCCCGCGGGCCAAGAAGCCGCCGGTGGACACCGACAAGCTGCTCGCCGACGCGGCCAAGGCCGAAGGCGAGGGCAAGTACGACGAGGCCCTCAAGCACTACCTGAAGGCGTTCACCGCCGGCAGCACCGCCCCCGACGTCCGCGACCGCATCCGCTTCTGCTTCCGCCACGTGTCCCAGGCCGAGCGGCTGGCCGACCCCGTCTTCCAGAAGTTCGTCGCCGCCCTGCCCGCGTCCGACGCGCTCACCCTGTACGCCGAGGTGGTGGAGAAGGTGCACAAGACCTACGCCGACCGCAACAAGGCGACGGTCGAGCTGCTGTTCGCCGCCGGGCTGGACGAACTGACCGCCGCCCTGAGCGAGCCGGCCTTCCGCAAGGAACACCTGAAGGACGTGAGCGACACCCGCATCGCCGAGTTCCGCACCCAGCAGCGGGAAGCGTGGCAGGCCAAACTGCCGACCTCCGCGGCCGAGGCGAAGCAGGCGGCGCGGGCGGTCATCTCCGCGGCCAACAAGTCGCTCGGGCTGAAGAACGGGTCGGCGGTGGTGCTCGAGCTGCTGTGCGGGGCGTGTACCGGGCTGGACGAGTTCTCCACTTACCTGCCGCCGGGGGGCGAACCGTCCCCGCTGAACGAGCTGGCCGGTTACGGGCTGGTGGTGCGGGCCGACGCGGACGGGCTGGTCGTCCAGGCGGTGCTGCCGCACTCGTGGGCGGCCGTCCACACCAAGATCCGCAAGGGCGACCGCATCGAGAAGGTGAACGGCAAGTCGGTGGTCGGGGCCGGGCCGGCGGCGGTGACCGAGGCCCTGCGGGCGGTCGATCCGCCCGGCCACCTGATCGAGTACACCCCGGCCGACGACGCCGCCCGCACCCAGCGGCTGCCGGTGCCGGCCCCGACCGTGTACGCGGCCGACCTGCTCGACATGAAAGAGGGCGTCGGCTACCTGCGGCTGTCGGCGTTCAAGGACCACACCCCGCGGGAGTTCGATGAAGCGGTGCTGGAACTGAAGGCCCGCGGCATGAAGGCGCTGGTCATCGACGTCCGCGGCAACCCCGGCGGGCTGATCGCCTCGGCCGTCGACATCGCCAAGCGGCTGCTCCCGACCGGGCCGATCGCCACCACCAACGCCCAGGTGCCGGACTTCGCCAGCCGGGTGTTCTCGTCCGACAGCGGCATGGCCGCCCACGACTTCCCGGTGGTGCTGCTGGTGGACACCAAGACCATGTCCGCCGCCGAGATCCTGGCCGCCAGCCTGAAGGACAACCAGCGGGCGACGCTCGTCGGCCTGCCGACCTTCGGCAAGGGGCTGATCCAGGCGGCCATCCGGCTGGACAAGCTGGACGCCGGCGGGGAGGCGGGGGCGAAGTCCGGGCTGCTCATCCTGTCGGTGGCGAACGCCGGCGGGCCGCTCAGCGGGCTGATCCAGAACCGCGGGGTGACGCCGCACGTGAGCGAGCCGGACGCCGACCGCCAGTTGGCCCTGGCCATCGAGAAGGCGGTCGAACTGCTCACCGGCGTACGGGGCGACGCCATGCCCCCGATGCCGCCCGGCGTGACGCCCCCGATGCCGATCATGCGGAGGGATTGACGGGACCGACCGACGCGAAGGGGGCGGGCCGATCACTCGATGATCGGCCCGCCCCCTTCGCGTCGGTCGCGGTACTCAGTTGATCGGCATGCACACCCGTTCGAGCAGCCCCTCAGCTTTCTCTTGAATCAGGTCGGCCAGGTTGGGCAGTGGGGCGCCGGCGGGCAGGCTCTCCCGCAACGCCGACAGCCACCGCGGGAAGCTGTACACCAGGGCGAACCCGTCCAGCCCGACCGGCTCCAGGCGGGCGTGCCGCCCTCGCTTCTCCGCGTCCGCCCACAGCGTCTTGCTCTTGCCGGTCAGCCCCAGGTCGTCCTCCGGCCGCAACAGGATCAGGTGATCCACCACCGGCGGCTGGGCCTCCATCACCCCCAGCTTGATCTCCAGGTCCTTCGGCTTGCCGGCCCCGCGGGCGAGGAACAGCCCCACCCCCACCTTCCACGGCTGGGCGTCCTTGCACGCCCAGTGCGCGAGCGTCACCACCCCGTAGGTGGGGTGTTCGCCGAACGGCCATTCCGGCACGACGTGCTGCAGCCGCCACGGGCCGACCTTCACCCCGTGCTCGTGGCAGGCGGT
>CAYMHO010000490.1:0-3791 GCA_964390195.1 uncultured Fimbriiglobus sp.
CCAGGCGGCTCACGCCGCCGGTTCACCTTTCTGATACCGGCTCCGATAAATGGGCCGCCCTTCCTTGCGGAACTTCCGCTCGAAGTTGGTCAGGTAGTCCATGTCGTGCTGCGGGCTGTTCTCGGCCGGCGGCGGCAGCAGTCGGAACTGCGGGATGCCGGCGAGCGTGCCCGTCACCCACTCGAAGTAGTCGGCCACGTCGGTCACGAAGTGCAGCACCCCGCCCGGCTGGAGTACGGTCAGCACGCTCTCGGCGAAGTCGGGGGTGAACAGCAGCCGCTTCTTGTGCCGGTTCTTCCACCACGGGTCGGGGAAGAACACGTGCACCGTCCGCACCGACCCGGCCGGGATGTGGTCTCGCAGCACCATCTTGGCGTCCGCGCAGCACGTCTTCACGTTCGCCAAGTGCCGCACGGCCGCCCGCGTGGTGGCGTAAAGCTGGTACTTCCGAATCCACTCGATGCCGAAGTAGTTGACGCGCGGGTTGGCCTCGCCGGACGAGACGAGGAACAGCCCCTTGCCGAACCCGACTTCGACCTCGACCGGGTTGGCGTTGCCGAACAGGGTGGGCCAGTGCAGCGGTGGCGAGCCGGGAGCGTGAGCGACCGGAGCCGGTTCATCCTCCGGTCGCTCACGCTCCCGGCTCGCCGGGGCCAACTCCACCATGAACGGGGCGAGTTGCTCCTTCGTCAGGCGTCGGTCCTTCCGCACGTCAGCCCCCCGTCTTCAGCGGCACGCCGGTGACGATCGTCTCGAACGCCAGCTCGGCCCCGACGTACCCGCGGACGTGGAACCGCATCAGCCGGCGGTCCACCTTCAGCCCGTGCCCGACCAGCACCAACCGGTCGCCCGGCTTCACCATCCGCCGGAACTTGGACTGCTCGATCGCCCCCAGCCCCATCATCCGCCCGCCGGTGATGCCCTGGCTGGTGCCGTAGTACCCGCTCAGCTGCGCCGCCGCCTCGCACATGAGTACGCCGGGGAACACCGGGAAGCCGGGCATGTGCCCCCGCACCCAGAACTCGTCGTGCCCGATGTCCTTGAACCCGACGATGAAATGCCGGCTCGGGTCCAGGTGGGTGACGGCGGTGAGCATCACCATCTCGTGGCGGTGCGGGTTGGCCGCGTGGATGGCGGCGATGTCGGCCACCCGTTGGGTCAGGTCGAGCGACAGCGGGTCGATTTCCGGCACGGTCACGTCGTCTTTGGCCATGGCAACTCCGGGGCAATCCGCGCTGGCGGGTGGGGCTATCCCACTACTTCGGCAATTTGGGTCAATTCCGTGAGTAACACGTCCGGCCGCAGGTGCGGGTCCTTCAACTGCTCGGCCGTCGCTCGCAGGCTGTTCTTGTCGCCGGCGAAGAGCGCGGTTCGGAAGCCGGCCTTCTTCGCCGGGGCGATGTCCCGCAACAGGTTCGACCCGACGTGCAGCACCTCGTCGGCGGACATCCCCTTCGCCCGACAGGCGGCCGCCGCCGTCCGGAACAGGTCGTCGAACGGCTTCTTCACCTTGTGGTCGGCCGACAGCACCCGCAGGTCTGAGGCGAAGTGCACGGCCGGGTCGAAGTTCGGGTCCTGCTCCCGCAGGCACTTCCGCAACTGGGCCGGGGTGAAGCACTGCCCGTCGGCCAGCAGCCCCTGCTTCTTGCCCGCGTCCGACACCACCCGCACCGCCTCCGCCGCCCCGGCGTAGCACCCCGCCCCCTGGATGCTGGCGTGGTAGAAGTAGGCGATCTTCTTCACGTACTCCGACGGCGGGCCGTACAGGCTGCCGTCGTAGGCGTACTCCTTGGTCATCAGCTTCTTGAAGATGTCGTCCCAGATCAGCTCGCTCTTGATCTCGCCCCCGCCGGTCAGGCGGACGATGTCGAACGCCTTGCGGAACAGCTCCTTCATGTACGCCGACGGGGCGCCCGGCTTGCGACTCATCGAGTTCCACATCTTGAACTCTTGGATCGTCTTGTCGAGGGCGGCGTCGGTGACGAAATCGATGTCCGACTCGAACGCCAGTTCGCCGGTCGGGATGGCGACGAGCGTGCCGTACACCGTCCACAGCACCGCCTTCACCGGCAGGCGGTGCAAGGACGGCTTGGCTTTGATGGGGACGGCGGCGGGCGGGGCCGGCCACGGCAGCCCACGGCCGGGCAGGTACTCGCACACGTACTGGTCGAGACTGAGCGGCATGGTGAAAGCCGGCGGCCGGAAGGGGGCTATAAGTTGAAGACTACTGGCACGCGAACGGCTGAGCAAGAGACCTGAAGTGGTCTGCTCGCCCCGCGAGCGGGTTCAATCAGGCCCGCTCGCGGGGCGAGCAGACCACTCAACACACCCGGAGACCCCCCCATGGCGACCAAAGCCGAGATCATCGACGCCCTCATCGTGGCGTACAACAAGGAACTGGAAACGATCCTCAACTACCTGTCGTGCAGCATCGACATCGACGGGGTGCGGGCCGAGGCGATCAAGAACGCGCTGGCCGGCGACATCCAGGGCGAACTGGGCCACGCCCAGCAGCTCGGCGCGCGGGTGCGGCAGCTCGGCGGGACGGTGCCCGGCAGCCAGTCGCTGAAGATGGAGCAGACCTTCCTGCAGCCGCCGAAGGACTCGACCGACGTGGTGGCGGTCATCCGCGGGGTGATCGCGGCGGAGGAAGACGCCATCCGCACTTACAACGGCATCATCAAGCTGTGTGACGGGACCGACTACGTGACGCAGGATCTGGCGATCCGCATCCTGAGCGACGAGGAAGGCCACCGCCAGCAGTTCGAGGGCTACCTGAAGGAGTACGCGAAGGGGTGAGTGCGGCCGAGGGACGCAGTTCACCCGCACCGGCCGCACAGGTAGCCACACGCCACGGAACTCGGCACGCGGGCGGCAGGTGCACCGCCTCACGTGGTTCGGCCCGCCTTGTCTTGTTCCGACGGGGGCAGCATCCACGAGGCCGCCGCGACCCGATCCCAGTCGGCCCAGATGGTGTACGACTGACCCCCCTGACCACCTGGACCCGCCCCGATGTCAACGTGCCAGGTGGGGAACATGCTGGTGATCAGGACTTCGGGGTGCTCGACCAGGTACGCTCGGAAGTCCTCCTCCCACTCGCCGACCAGACCGGGGCTGCCGCCCGCCAGGAACGGGCGGAGCTCGACTGATGGGAGTGCGGCGGGGTCATCATCGGGCATCACGCCGGTGAACCAAGCGTCAGACACGGGACCGAGCACGCCGGAGACCCCGTCTCGATCAACCGAGTCGAGCCGCGACCACCACGCCCGCACGGCGTCAGCGTCTGCGTCGCAAAGCCCACCCAAGAGGGTCGTCGGACACTCGTCCATCCTCCATCCGCCCTCCGCCGCCGAACGACGGAACTGAGCCGCGCCTTTTCGGGTGCCGGTGCGGGGCGGTGGCGCGCGACGAGTCGGCTCCAGCGATTGGTTCCGACCCGTGCCCACCACCCTCGCGGTTCAGCCCATCTCTGGTGTCGGCCGGGCGGCCTCGGCGGTGCCGCCTGCTCGGTGGGCCACTCGGACCGGGGGGCCAGACGTCCCGCCGACACGCGGTTGGAACTTGGGATCAGGTCGCGCGGGCACACCCTATCCAGGGGGTTCGGCCGTCCGGACACTTGCCGAAGCTACCCGGACGGCCAACGGTTGTCAAATCGCCGAAAGTGGCTGTGCACCGCTTGTGCCGTGAATGTGTGTGTCGAGCGTCGTCCCGCGGGTGAGTGCGGCGGGCCGGAATGGGAAGCGACCGGCGGGGCGGGGGGGGGCCCCCCCCCCCCCGGGGGGGCCCCCCCC
>CAYMHO010000491.1:0-2335 GCA_964390195.1 uncultured Fimbriiglobus sp.
TCGTCCGTCGGGAACTCTCCCCGCGGTTCGTGCTACTCCGCAAGAAAGACCGGACGCCGGTGCTGACCGATTTCGAGTTGGCGAAGTTACTCGACGGGGTGCCGACCGTGTCGCCGGCGGGCGGGTGGCCGGACAACCCGTACTTGGCCGAAGAGGTCGTCAGCCGGGGGACGGTGGACGGGCGGGCCGACCTGTACAGTTGGGGGCGGGTGTTCGTCCACTGCCTGACGGGTCGTCTCCCCGAACCGGGTGCCGACGCGGACGCGGTTCGGAACTCGACGCTGTCGGCGGCCGTGCGAGCCGTCCTGGTCTCCTGTCTCGCCGTGCCGAGGAGCGACCGCCCGGCGTCGGTCGCGGACGTACTCAAGGCGATCAAGAAGTGGTGACGGGTTCCCCGTCCGTGGAGGGGCTGTCGTGGCGGTGTCGAGGGTGCGGGTGCGGACGCTCGGCGAATTCGTCTTCTGCCCGCGGGCGGGGCTGCTGTCGCACGCCTCGGCGGACGAGGAGGACGAGCCGACCGACGAGCGGATGAACCTGAACTTCCTGCCCGAATACAGCCTGACGCTGATCGAGGAGCAACTCGCCGTCCAGTTGCGGCGACTCACCCGCTGGGCCGCGTGGGCGGCGGGCGGGTTATTCCTGGTCGTCGTGGCCGTGTGGAACGAACTGCCGCCGGTGGTGCCGCTCGCCCTGGCCGTGCCGACGGTCCTGTGCGTCTGGAAATCGCTCCAATCGCTCTCGGCGGTGATCACGCTCGGCGACCGGCGGCGGGAGGCGCTGACGGCGACGCCGACCGAACCGCCGGCGGACGTGTCGGACGACGTTCCGGTCCGGTGGTGGGAACTGCTCAAGGCCGGGTTCGAGTCGGTGACATATCTCGAACCGCTTTTCGACGGGGAGTCGGCCCTCGCCGGCAAGCCGTGGCGGGTTCTCAAGAAGGGATCGCTACGGATCCCGGTCGTCCGCCTGCCGGCCGACAACTACCACGCGGGGCGGTACTGGGTGTACGAGCAGCACCGGGTCCGGCTCGCGGCCTACGCCCTATTGCTGGCCGCGTGCGAAGGCGGCCAGACGCCGTACGCCGTCGTGCTGTTCGGCGGGAGCTACGGCGGAGTCGCGGTCCCGGTCCTTCCGGCGACGGCGGTGATCGCCAAGTTGGACGAACTCCGACGCGGCCTCGATTTGGAACGGATGGGCATCCCGACGCCGTTCCCGACCAACCCCAACGTCTGTTCCGGCTGCCCGCTCGGGTTGCCGCGCGTCGTGACCGCCGCTGACCGGAAGCACGAGGCACTGGGACGAAAGTTTCACGTCGTCACCGGGCCGGACGGGCGGGCGTACCACTGCGAGTGCGGGGATCGGTTCGGCTGGACGCCGCCGCACGCCGACGCGGTCCGGAAGCGGCTCATCCCGTTGGCGTGACCGCTCACCGCTTCGGGACGCGGACGGTCCCGGTGCCGCGACAGACGGAGCAGGTCTCCGGCACGTCTTTGCCGTCGCACCGGCCGCACACGCGACTCCCGTCGCACTTCGGGCACGCCGTCCGGCCGGTGCCGTTGCAGTAGGAGCAGTCGGGGTTGAGCCGCCGGCCGGGGATCTGGCCTTTCCCGTCGCACGACTTGCACGTCTGACCGCCGGTGCCGGAACACGACTGGCACCGGCCGGAGCCGTTGCACGCGGGGCACCGGCCGGGCACCTTCCCTTCGCCGGCACAGGCACCGCATTTCTGTTCGACGGTCTCCGCAGCCGATGACGAAGTGGTCCCGACCGATGAGGGTGTCGGGGTCGATTTGGAACAGCCGACGACGGCGGGAAAAAAGCCGACGAACAGGCCGGCCAAGAAGTCACGGCGGAACATATCCGTACTCCGACAAAAGGCAGCCGACCGCGCGGTTGCGAATTCAACCGTCAATCCGGCGGGCGTCGGCCGCGAACGCGGTCGAGCAGAGTCAAGAATACCCGTGCGAACGACCCGAGCCGAGACCCCGGTCGAAATTCCCCGGCGAGTGCGTCCACGGCCGCCAGGCACGCGGTCCGATTGTCGAACCGCGCGTCCGGGTCGAGGGCGAGACTGCGGGCGAAGAATCGGTCGAGGGCGGCGACGGCGGACCGGGGAATTCGGTCGCGGTCGGGAATCAGGGCCGACGGCGGTCGGTATTTCTTGGCGAAAGCGTCCCGTAATTTCGTCAAGCCGGCCCGGCCGCCGATTCCGTCGAAGGGGATTTCCAGCGTGAGCAGTTCGTAGCCGAGGACGCCGAGTGAAAAATAGTCGGCCCGGAAATCGACCGCGGCCTGTTCCAGGAATTGTTCGGGGGCGGCGTAGGGGGCGGAAATG
>CAYMHO010000491.1:2345-3787 GCA_964390195.1 uncultured Fimbriiglobus sp.
CGCCGGGTTCCCGCCGCGTCGTCCGTTCGACCGGCCACGCCGAACCGAAATCGATCAGGGTGAATTTCGTCGGCCGCGGTTCGAGGACGACGTTCGCCGGTTTAATGTCACCGTGGACGGAATGGGCGTCGTGGTGAAAGTGACCGACCCCGTGAAATAATCCCCGCAAGAGCCGGACAATTTCCCGGCTGCTCGGCCGCGGCTGCTTGTTCGCCCGCACGTCGGCCAGGTATTGATCGAGTGGAATTCCCCACACCCAACTCGTCAGCACGAAAATCCGATCTCGCTCCGGGATGGACTCGTAGATCTTCGGCAGGTTGAGGTTCTTCTCCGCCGCCCGGCGGAGCGTCTCCAGTCGCTGGCTCGCGGCCGGCGAGCGCGGCAGCGTGTGCAGCACGCAAAAATCGCCGCCGATGCCGGCCCGCGGGTCGAACACTTTTCGCGCCATCCCCCGCCCGAGCATTTCGACGACGAAATACGTCCGCCCGCCGACCCGGACTTCGTCCGTCACCGGGTAGCGCCGACCGCGGCAGCGAATTTCGTCCGGCCGTCCCACCGAATTTCCCCTCCCCGATTTTCGACGCCGCGGATTTCCTGCGGCGGGAACTCCCCTCGGCAATTTTTAGTCCCGGAGTGGGCCGGCTTACCGCGGGACCACCCGTTGCCGCAACTCCTTGTCGGGAGTCGGCCTGGGGAACCGGGCGTGGACCGGGACACCGCAGCGTGCCGGTCCGCGCAATCGGGCAACAATCGGCCAACCGAAATGCCCCAGACCCGCCCGAGATTCCCCCCAGGCTCGGCTGAGGAACCGGTGCCGACGGATTTATCTTGGCCCGTGTGACCCGGTGCCACAAGGGGCACCGCGCACGCGGGAGAAAATCATGTTCTCGTTTTTCGACCACCTGCGGCGGCGGACCTGCGACTCGGTCCTCGCCGGCATGTACGACGCATTCGAGTTGATCGAAACGCGCAACGCGGACGAGCAGACGCGGACGGCGGATTTACTGCTCGCCAAATTCGACGGCGAAGCCGAACCGAAAACCCTGGTCCCGGCCCCGATATCGACACCGCGTCCGGTCCCGACGCCGGTGACGCCGCCCCGGCCGTCGCTGCCGTCCCCCACCCCGCCGACGCTCCCGGCTCCTCCCACCGGCGGGGAATCGCTCCAGCCGCGGAAGCGCGGGCGGCCGCCGAAAGGCCCGGAGGGGTCCCCATGACCGGCCGGGAAAAAGAACTCTGCGACGTCCTCTGCCACCACCTGCGAATTCTGTCGATCGACCAAATCGCCCGGGGGTGGTGGCCGCCCAGCCAAGACGCCCGCTGGCGGGCGCGGGCGGACGTGAACCGGCTGGCCCAGGCGAAGTGGCTGATCCCGGTCACGGTCCTCGCCCGCCCGCTGCTCGAATTATCGGGTCCGATTTTCGCGTGGGCACCGGGCGACG
>CAYMHO010000492.1:0-480 GCA_964390195.1 uncultured Fimbriiglobus sp.
GAGGCTGCCCTGTACACTCAGTTTGTCTCCCACCCGGTAGGCGTCCAGGTCGGCGGCGAGGGCGGCGGCCGACTGGTACCGCAACTCGGGCGGCTTCTGCAGGCACTTCAGGCAGATGAGTTCGAGATCGCGGTCCACCGTCGGGTTCAAATCCCGCGGCGGGATCGGCTCCTGCTCCAGCACCAGCAGCAGCGTGTCGACGGGGTTCGACGCCTGGAACGGCGGGCGGCCGGTGAGCAGCTCGTACAGGGTGGCGCCGAGCGAGTACACGTCGGCGGCGGGGGTGATGTCCCGGCGGTTGGTCGCCTGCTCCGGGGCCATGTAGCTCGGCGTACCGACCACCGCCCCGGTGCGGGTGAGCGACTCGGCCCGGTCCGTCCGCTTGGCGAGGCCGAAGTCCGAGACCTTCGGGGCGAGCGGGGGGGGGTAACCCCCCCGGTTCCGGGGGGTACCCCGCGGGGGAAACCCCCCCCCCGCCCG
>CAYMHO010000492.1:490-3760 GCA_964390195.1 uncultured Fimbriiglobus sp.
TTTGTTTGTTTTCAACGGGGGGTATACCCCCCCCCGCTCGCCGTGCCGTCTGCGAGCAGAATGTTCGACGGTTTCAGATCCCGGTGCAGCACCCCGTTCTCGTGGGCGTGCTGGACGGCCCGGGCGATGACCGCCACCAACTCGGCGGCGGCACGGGGGGGGAGGGGGCCGTCCGCGTTCACCAGTTGGGCGAGGGTGCAGCCGTCCACGAACTCCATGCACAGGTACGCCTGCCCGTCGGTGCTGCCGACCTCGTGGACGGTGACGATGTTCGGGTGGTGCAGCCGGGCGGCCGCCTCGGCCTCGCCCCGGAACCGCCCGCGGTCCGCTTCCGAGGCCAGGTGCGCCTCCCGCACCATCTTGATGGCGACGGTGCGGTCGAGAGACCGTTGCTTCGCCCGGTAGACCACCCCCATCCCGCCGCGGCCGAGTTCGGACTCGAGCACGAAGTCGCCGAACTCGCGGGGCAGGGTGGCGGGCGGTTCCTCGGGGGTGAAGGTGCGGGCGACGGTCGTGTCGCCTGAACCGCGGGCCAGGTCGGCGAACTGGGCCACCGCCCACAACTCCCGCAGTTCGGACGCCAGTTCCGGATGCCGACCGGCGGCCGCGTCCAGGTCCGGCGTCTGCCCGCGGCGGGCCTGCTCGGACAGGTCGGAGATGAGCAGGGCGAGTTGTTCGTCGCGGTCGGGGGACATGGGGGTAGTTTACAAGACCTCACCCCCCCGACCCCCTCTCCATGCCATGGAGAGGGGGGGCAACTTGCGGAGGTTCTTGGCCGTTCGAGGACGTACCAGCGAGGCGTCCGACTTGAACACCCCCCTCTCCATGGCATGGAGAGGGGGCCGGGGGGTGAGGTCCCGGCCGTCATGTACAATCTCCCTTTCCCCCACGTCGGAATCCCCACATGCACGCCGTCCACGCCCCCGCCGCCGTCGACCGCCTCCTGCGGCTCCTGTCCGTCCCCGGCATCACCGGCGAGGAGAAGCTGATCGCCAAGGAGATCACCACCGCCCTCCGCGAGGCCGGGGTGTCGGCCAAGAACATCAAGTACGACGACGCGAACGCCCGCATCCCGCTGGCGACGCAAACCGGCAACCTGATAGCCACCCTACCTGGCGTTGGGGCGCTGAAGAATGAGCCGCCGATCCTGTTCATGACGCACATGGACACGGTGCCGCTGTGCGCCGGGGCCAAGCCGAAGAAGGTGCCGGGCAAGATCGTCAACACCGCCGACTCGGCCCTGGGGGGCGACAACCGCACCGGGTGTGCGGTGCTGGTGACACTCGCCGCCGAACTGATCGAACACAAGCTGCCGCACCCGCCGATCACCTTCCTGTTCACCGTCCGCGAGGAGTCCGGGCTGTTCGGGGCACGCCACCTGAACCCGGACGACCTGGGCGGGGCGAAGGTGGGGTTCAACTTCGACGGCCGGTCGGCCGGGGACGTCATCATCGGGGCCGTCGGGGCCGACCGCTGGGAGGTGGAGCTGTTCGGGCTGGCCTCGCACGCCGGGGTGGCACCCGAGCGGGGGATCTCGGTGTGGATGCAACTGGCCCTGGCGCTGGCCGACGTGAAGGCGAACGGGTGGTGGGGGAAGGTGAAGAAGGACATCGGTGAGGGGACGAGCAACGTCGGGCCGATCACCGGCAAGAACGGCGGACCGGCCGGCGACGCGACGAACGTGGTGACGGACTACATCACCCTGAAGGGGGAGAGCCGCAGCCACGACCCGAAGGTGTTCAAGGCGATCACCGATGCGTACAAGGCGGCGTTCGACCGCGCGGTGGCGGCCGTCACCGACCACGAGGGCAAGCCGGGTAAGGTGAAGTTCACCGCCCGCACGGACTACTTCCCGTTCCGCCTGAAGGAGACGGCGGCGGTGGTGAAGCGGGCGGCGGCGGCGGTGTCGGCCATCGGGCGGGTACCTAACCCCCGCGTGGCGAACGGCGGGCTGGACGCCAACTGGATGGTCAAGCACGGCATCCAGACGGTCACGTTCGGGGCCGGGCAGAACGACATCCACACCGTCAAGGAGTGGGTGGACCTGACCGAATTCGAGGCCGGGTGCAACCTGGCCGTGGCGGTGGCGACGGGGGCGTGACGGGTTCGCCGCGCGGCAACGCCCGGGGCGGGCGGCGCGCCCCGCGGTGCCACCCGGCGCACCCGACACGGGGGGCCCACATCCGTCACACCCCGAAACTTTCCCGCCGCTCGTCCGTCTACTCTCAAGTGACGTTCGCCCCGTGCCCCCGAGGTGTCTCGCTGTGACCCGCCTTGTGCCGCTCGCCCTCCTGCTGATCGCCCCGCTCCTGTCCGCCGCTGACCTGAAACCGACCGACTCCGAATCCGAACTCATCGCCCTGGTGGAAAAGAAGGGCGGCACCGCCAAACTGGCCGGCGACCTGGACGCCGACTCGCGGGTGTCGGCCACGTTCGACAAGGCCGACGACACCCTCCTCCTGGCGCTGGTCAAACACCCCTGCCTCGGCGCGCTCGACCTCCGCGCGGCGTCGAAGGTGACGGCCCAGGGGTTCACCACCCTGAAGGAACTGCCCAACCTGCAGCGGCTGTACCTGGGCGGCACCCTCACCACCGAGGAGGCGACGGCCGTCGGCAGCCTGCGTCCTCTCCAGATGCTGGTGCTGGCCGGGTGCAAGCTGACCGACGCCGAGGTGGCCAAGTTCGCCAAGCTGAAGAACCTGAAGGCGCTCGACCTGATGGACACGGCGGTGACGGACAAGGGGATGGACTCTCTTCTCGCCCTGGCGAAACTGGAGGAGCTGAATTTGTCCGGCACCAGAGTGACTGACGCCGGGGCGAAAAAGCTGTTGGCTTTGGACGGGCTGAAGCTGCTGCAACTGAACAACACGAAGGTGTCGGCGGCGGCCGTCGGGGCGATGGAGGACGAACTGAAGGCGTCCAAGCGCGGGTTGAAAATCTTGCGGTGACGAGAGTGACGGCGGTTGCGTTCGCCCGGCGGGTGTTCTAGGGTTCGGCCGGAATCTGTCGCCGGGCCTGAAATCCCGCCCCGAAGCGCCCCACCGGGTGTCGATATGTCCGTCCCCACGTCGGTCGAAGACCTGCTCCAACTGATCCGCAAGAGCGGGATGGTGGACGAGTCGGTGCTGAACAGCTACCTGCACCGGCGGCAGAGCGGGCGGGGGCTGGCGGCCGACCCGCGGCAGGCGGCCGAGGCGATGGTGGGCGACGGCATCCTGACCGAGTTCCAGGCGGAGCAGTTCCTACTGGGCAAGTGGCGAGGGTTCACCG
>CAYMHO010000493.1:0-3746 GCA_964390195.1 uncultured Fimbriiglobus sp.
ACCGTCTTCCCGCTCACCAGCCAGTAGAGCGACACCCACGGGTTGTAGCTGGCCACCCGCGTGGCGTCGGTGCCCGCCCCGACCGGCACGCCCATCCGCAACATCTGGGTGATCGGCGGGGTCTGCTCGGCTGCCTTCGCCCCGTAGCGGTCCACGAAGTATTCGCCCTGGTACGCCATGCGGTGCTGCACCGCGATCCCGCCGCCGAGCGCCTTGATGCGTTCCAGGTTCCGCTCCGTCACCGTCTCGGCGTGGTCGAAGAACCATCGCAGGCTGTTGAACGGCACCTCACGATCGACCGCCTCGAACACGTCGAGGAACCGCGAAATCGACTCGTCGTAGGTGGCGTGCAGGCGGAACGGCCAGCGGTGTTCGGCGAGCAGCTTCACCACCCCGTGCAACTCGCCTTCCATGCCCGGTGCAAGGTCGGGGCGAGGTTCGAGAAAGTCCTCGAAGTCGGCGGCGGAGAAGACGAGCATCTCGCCGGCCCCGTTCATCCGGTAGTAATCGCTTCCCGCACCGGGTTTGGTCATGCCCACCCAGCGGGAGAAGTCGCTCAGCTCGTCCTTGGGCTTCTGGGTGAACAGGTTGTAGGCGATGCGGACGGTCAGCTCGCCGCGGCGGTGCAGGTCTTCGATGATCTGGTAGTCGTCGGGGTAGTTCTGGAACCCGCCGCCGGCGTCGATGGCACTGGTGATGCCCAGCCGGTTCAACTCCCTCATGAAGTGCCGGGTTGAGTTGAGCTGATGTTCCGGCGGCAGCTTCGGCCCCTTCGCCAGCGTGTTGTACAGGATGAAGGCGTTCGGCTTGGCGATCAGCACGCCCGTCGGGTTGCCCTGCTTGTCGCGTTGAATCTCCGCACCGGGGATGTCTGGCGTGTCCTTCGTATACCCGCACGCCCGCAGCGCGGCAGCGTTCAGCAGTGCGCGGTCGTACAGGTGCAGCACGAACACCGGCGTGTCCGGGGCGGCGGCGTTGATCTCGGCCAGGGTCGGCATCCGCCGTTCGGCGAACTGGAACTCGCTCCACCCGCCGACCACCCGCACCCACTGCGGCGGTGGCGTGCGGATGGCCTGCTCCTTCAGCATCCGCAGAGCGTCGGCGAGCGAGGGCACGCCGTCCCAGCGGAGTTCCAGGTTGAAGTTCAGCCCGCCGCGGATGAGGTGCAGATGGCTGTCGTTCAACCCCGGCACCACCCGACGTCCGCCGAGATCGATCACGGTCGTCTTCGGCCCGCGGAGCGGCACCACGTCTGCCTCGGTTCCCACAGCGAGGAACCGCCCGCCGACCGCAGCAATAGCGGACACTTCCGGCCGGGCCGGGTCGAGGGTGGTGATGCGTCCATTGGTCAGGATCAAGTCGGCGGGGGTCATCGTGTCACCGTGCGTGTTCGGATCAGGTCAGCGGCGACGGGCGGGTTGAAGCCACGGGCGGAACAACCGGCTGAGCAGCGGCATCACCACCCACGTCAGCCCGGCCACCACCCCGGCGTTGAACGTGACGAACGCCAGCACCCACGGCCAACCGGTGGTGAACGGCGGGATCACATACGACAGCGCGGCGGCGGTCAGGTTGACGCCAACCCAGGTGACCACCGCCATCTTCCACCGCGGCGGGGCGAGGGCGACCGGCGTGCCCGGCGGGGTGAACCACGTCTCCAGGCCGGACACCGTTTCCACCCGCGGGTCGGCTTCGAGGTGCTCGCGGATCTCGGCGAGGAACCGCTGGTACGGTTCGCACGCCAGGAACGCTTCCCACGCCGCAAGCGATCGGAACTTCAACACCGCCCCGTACTCCCGACCGCCGGGCGGCGGTCGGAGCATGTGAACGCCCAGGTGGCCGGGGAACGCGAGGGCGGTGGGAATCCACGCCCGCACCGCTTCCTCGAAGGCCGCCTCCCTCCCCGGCCGCACGGCGCGGGTGATGAGGACGGTCAGCGGTTCGTGCGGGGCGGCCACTCAGTGCCCCGCCTTCAGCCGCGTCGGGTAGGCCGGCTGCTTGTGGACCATCGTGTACGCGTACTCGACGCCCTGGCCGTAGGCTCCGGAGTGTTCGAGCACGATCTTCATCACCGCGTCGTAGGTGTCCCGCCGCGCCCAGTCCCGCTGGAATTCGAGCAGCACTTGTTGCCACGTCACCGGCACCGCCCCGGCCTGCACGACCCGCTGCATCGCCGCCCGGTGGGCGACTTCGCTCGTCCCGCCACAGGCGTCTTCCACCGCGTACACCTCGTACCCCGCCCCCATCGCTTGCAGGGCCGGGAACGCCAGGCACACCTCCGTCCACAGCGCCGCGATCACCAGCTTCTTGCGGCCGATTCGCTCCACCTCGGCGACGAACTTCTTGTCCTCCCAACTGTTCATGCTCGTCCGCTCGATCGGCTTCTGGCCGGGGAACAGCTCGGTGAGCTGGGGCCACATCGGCCCGCTGAAGGCCTGCGTTTCCACCGTGGTGAGGATGACCGGCACGTTGAACACCTTGGCCGCCTTCGCCAGCCCAATCGTGTTGTTCACCAGCGTCTGGCGGTCGATGTTCGCCACGCCGAACGTCATCTGCGGCTGGTGGTCGATGAAGACGACCGTGCAGTTGGTCGGGTCGAGCAGGGTGTGCATCTGGTTTGGCATGGGTCGGCTCCATAGCATTTCGGCGTTCAGCGGGGCGTCACCCTACTAAGCGGAAGTGCGTCTCACACGCCCCGGCCGAACGTCGCCCGAAGACGGCCGGCATGCCCGAACCCGATACCACCGCGGTGGTTCAGCAGTACCTCGACGAACTCGCCGGCGGGTCGCCGGCCGAGCCGGTGGTCCGCGCGCTGCTGGACCGAGCCGTCTGTCGGTTGCACGCCCTGTGCCACGCCCTGCTCCTCCGCCGCTACCCGCGGCTCACCCGCCCGCCACTCAATCTGGAAACCGACGACATGCTCGGGGCGGTGGTCGAGCGGCTCATGAAGGCGTTGCGTGACGCGCGGCCCGCCACCGTGCGGCAGTTCTTCGCCCTGGCCGGGCAGCACATGCGGTGGGAACTGAACGACCTGGCGCGGGTTCTGGACAGCCGAGTGCGCGCGGAGGAGTTGCAAGACGAACAGGCGGTTGCCCCGTCGGACGGCGATTCCGCCCTCACCCCGGACGGCCGCCGCATCATCACCGCCATCGACCGCCTGCCGGACGACGAGCGGGAGGCGTTCGACCTGGTGCGGGTGCAGGGGATGTCACTCGCCGAGGCGGGGCAACTGCTCGGCGTGTCGGCGATGACGGTGAAGCGGCGGGTGGACCGCGGGCTGACCCGACTGGCGAACGACCTCGCCGACCTGAAGCCGAATGAGTTGCCGACCGGATAGCATTCCCCCTGGCGGTCACATCATTCCCCGTCGGAGGTCGCCCCGTGGCCGACCCGCTTCGCACCCAACAACTGCTCGACGAACTGACCTCCTCCGGCCGCACGCCGGAGGAGGTGTGCGGGGAGGACCCGGACCTGCTGCCGGAGGTCCGCGACCGGTGGCGGCGGGTGTGCGAGGTGCGGGCCGAACTCGACGCCTGGTTCCCCAGTCCCGAGGAACTGGCCGCGTCCCCGTCTGATCCGAACGCACTGCCGACGGTGCCCGGCTATGTGGTGGAAGCGGTTCTCGGCCGCGGCGGGATGGGGGTGGTCTTCCGGGCGAGGCACCTCGCCCTCAACCGCGCCGTCGCCCTCAAGATGGTGCTGGCGGGCGGGTACGTCAGCCCGGCCGAGCGGGAGTGCCTGCGGCG
>CAYMHO010000494.1:0-1844 GCA_964390195.1 uncultured Fimbriiglobus sp.
GAGAAGTAGTACGGCGGGATGGCCAGCTTGTAGTCCGCCTCCAGCTTGCCGATGGCTTCCAGTTCGTCGCGGGTGAACGGGAGCAGGTGGCGGAGCTGGCGGACCGACCGGATGGCGTTCTGCTGCTGCCACCGCCAGTCGTCCCACTGGTGGTCGGGCACGTCGGCCCAGGTGGGGTGGCGGCGGCCGGCACTCGGGGGCTCGTCGTCCAGTGCGGAAAGGACGGGATCCGCGGGACGCGACGGAGGCAGCGGGAGCGGTGCCTCGGAGGTGGGGAACATAAAGGCCGTGACCTCTGAAGGTCCGACCCGGCGGGCCTGCGACGATCGCGGGCCTCACGCCGGGGAGTGCTGATCTGTCGTGCGGGAGTCGCGCACCGATCGCACTTCAAGATGGAATGGTAACGCCGGGTTTCGGAAATACAAGTTTGTGATGGCACAACCGGCGTTGACTTCGGTCCCGCGCGGTGGCGCAGTCGGAATCATCCGCACCAGTCGTGCCGCGATAGCCCGAAGTGGAGTCGTGGTCAACGTGAAGACGGCGCGCAAGTCGGGTGCGACCACGCAACGCCGAGTGCCGCGAACCGCACCTGTCGCGGGGCGTACCCGTTCAACTCGGTGGTGCCACCCCTTCGACGTACCCGAACAGTTCCCGCTCGAACCGACCCAGTGCGAACGGCTCAGCGTTCTCACGGCACGCGGTCGGGTCGAAGGTGGCCCGCTCGAACCGCTCGATCGCTTCCGCCACCGCGTCCGCCGTCTGCGCTTCGAAGAACAGTCCCGTGACGCCGTCGCGAATCGTCTCGGTCGCCCCGCCCCTGCCGAACGCGATCACCGCCGCCCCACACGCCTGGGCTTCCACCGGCACGATGCCGAAGTCTTCTTCGGCCGGGAACAGGACCGCCCGGCACCGGCGGTAGTGGTCGCGGATCACTTCATCCGGCTGCCACCCGAGGAACGTGGTGTTCGCCCCGGCCATCGCCTTCAGTTTCTTCGCCTCCTGCCCGCTACCGATGACGACCAGCTTCCGCCCGAGCGTCTCGCACGCCTGAATCGCCAGGTCGAACCGCTTGTACGGGGCGAGCGCCGACACCACCAGGTAGAAATCTTCGCGGGGCATCTCGGCCGGGGTGTAAAAGTCGGTATCCGCCGGCGGGTAGATGACCACGCTGTCGCGTTCGTAGCACTCGCGGATGCGCTGCTGGATCGTCTTGCTGATGGCGACGAAGTGCGTCACCCGACTGGCCGTGCGGCGGTCCCAGTCCCGCAACCGCTTCAGGATCACGTCGAGCAGTTTCGCCTTCAGCCCGCCGCGGAAGTACGACTCCCGCATGTGCCAGGCGTACCGCATCGGGGAGAAGCAGTAGCACACGTGCGGCACGCCGGCGGGGGGCCTGGCTGATTTCGCCACGCAGTGGCTGAAGCTGAGGACGAGTTGCGTGTCGGCGGTGATTCGCCAGTTGGCGGCCAACGGCATGAACGGGAGCAGATACCGGTAGTACCGCGGCCAGCCGGGCAGACGGTTGAGCACGCTCGCCCGGATCGGCCGATTCTCGATGACCGGGGCAACACTGCCGGGCTTGTGCAACAGGGTGAAAAGTGGGGCGTCGGGCCAGCGGCGGGCGGCCGGCTCCAGGCACTTCTCCCCGCCCCGCATGCCGGTCAGCCAGTCGTGAACGAGGGCGAGGCGCATGAGTACCGGCCGTGCGGAAAGTGGACGAAAAGAGCATTGTCGGACGGTTCGCCGTGCTGAACAGGAGCGGCCGGGGTTTACCCCGCCGCGCCCCCGGCCGGGGGAAACCCCGCCGCGCCGGTGCCCCCGGTTGTAGCCCGCGCGGCCCGCCC
>CAYMHO010000494.1:1854-3738 GCA_964390195.1 uncultured Fimbriiglobus sp.
GGCGGGTGGGCGGGCCTCACCTGGCGCGGCGGTTTTCCCCCCGCCCGCCCCCACGGCGGGGCAACCCCCGGCCGCTCCTGTCCCGCCGTTTGTCGCCGGCGCGACCGTCGCTCCTCCCACACCCACTGCACGGTCAGCCCGACGCCCAGTGCGGCCGCCGCCCACTGGTAGAACGTCAGCCCCAGCCACCACTCCAACTCCGGGCGGATGAACTCGGTGACGAACCGGTACACCGAATACGCGATCAGGTACAGTTGCAGCCGGTGCCCGACCAGCCAGTTCAGCTTCAACAACGCCAGCACCACCGCCGCCATGCTCAGGTGGAAGACGCTCTCGTACACCTGCGTCGGGTGGCGGGGCAGGCCGTCGCCGAAGTCCACACCCCACGGCAGGGTCGTCTCGGTGCCGGCACAGCAGCCGTTGAAGAAGCAGCCCCAGCGGCCGACCGCCACCGCCGCCGCCAGCGGGAGGGCGAACGAGTCACCGGTTTTCACCCGAACGCCGAGGAACAGCTTCACCCCCTCGACGGCCAGGTACGCGCCGATCAACCCGGTGGTGATGGTCTTGCCGTCGGCCAGCCACGGAACGACGTCGGCGTCGGCGCCGATGAGGAACGGCAGCTTGGCGGCGAACACCCCGCCGACGAACCCGGCCGCCGCCAGTGCGAACCGCTGCGATCGCGGGAGGGAGGCGACGGCCGGGTTCGTCGGCATCCGCCAGCGGACGAGGACGAACACCACGGCCGCCAGGAGCATGAACGCGGCGTACAGCAGGCGGGGATCGGGCATGGCAGAGGAGACACGAGACAGGGAGAAGGGGAGACAGGGGAGACACGAGAGGCGGGGCACGAGAAGGAGCGAATGCCTCGGAACGACCAGAATGCCGGTTCCGTTCTCCTTGTCTCGTGTCTCCCTGTCTCCTTGTCTGCGTCGCCCGTCACGTCATCGTGAGTGATTTCCGCCTGGCCGGAGCCACCCCCACGTCCGCCAGCGGGGGGAGCGGCACGTGCCCGTCGCGGTAGAGCGTGTTGTAGGTGCAGAACGGCACCACGTGCCCGCTCGGCAGCACATGAGCGATGCAGCACTTCATCGCCTGCCGGGTGTCGAACGTGTGGGCATCCAGGAAGCTGGTGAGCGTCACGCGGAACACCTGCTCGCCGTTCAGTTGCTCGGCCAGCGCCTTCGCCATGAAGTCGGACTCGGGCGTCGGGGTCGGTCCACACCCGCCGGGGCCGCACCCGCAGTCGTTCAGCACCGCACTGACGATCTGTTTCGCCCGCGCCGGGGTGTACACGATGCTGTTGGCGATCAGGTCGAGGTGCGGTTTCACGTCGATCAGCCGGTTGATGGGCACCACCTGCCCGTCGCCGCCGCGGTAGAGGTACGCCAGCATGTGGCAGTTCGGGTGGGCGCACGGCAGCGGCATGAAGTCTTCGAGCGCCAGCATGCCGGCGGTCTGGCTCACCAGCCCTTTCACCAAATCGGGCATGGTCGCTCGTGCTTCCAGGTCGGCCGGCGGGGTGTGCCGCCCGCAGAAGGTGGCGAGCTGATAGCTCACCCCCCGCACGATCTTCTGTTCCAACCCGAACTTCAGCACCGCCCCCACCTCGTGCAGGTTCGTGTCGGCCGCGACGGTACACACGAGCGTGGTGCGGATGCCGAACTCGGCCAGCACTTCCAGTGCTTGCAGCTTCACCGCTTGCAACTCCTCGCCGCGGAGTTTGACGTGCGTGGCGGGGTCGAAGCCGTCGAACTGCAAGTAAATCTCCAGGCGGTCCCGCATCGGGGCGAGCGCTTCCACCAGCTTGCGGTCCTTCGCCAGCCGGATGCCGTTGGTGTTGATCATCACCGCCTGGATCGGCTGCTCGTGGGCGTACCGCACCAT
>CAYMHO010000495.1:0-3728 GCA_964390195.1 uncultured Fimbriiglobus sp.
CACCGCACCTAAGCTGACGGCGGCGGGCGAGGAGTCCAGCGGGAAGGGGAGCGTGGTGAAAGTGTAGCCGCGCGCCGCCGGCGAGCGCGTCGGACCTCCGACGCGCTCGCCTGCGGCTCGCGGCTACCGGAACGACTTGGTGGTGAACGTGTCGGCGTCGAACGTCGGCTTGGTGTTCACGTCGCGGAACCAGTAACTGGCGGCCAGTTCGCCGTCGTGCCGGTGCTGCTCGGTGCCGATCTGCAGCCGCGTCTCGCAGTCCAGGTAGACCGTCACCGTGCGGAACGAGTCCTTCCGATTCTTGTCCGTTACTTCTACCGCCGGCCCGCCGGTGACGAACGGGTCGATCTGGTCGGCCGGGCAGACCCGCTTCAGCACGAAGCACTCCCGCCCGCCGGCCTCGGTCATCATCTTCCGCCCGCCGTACTCCCACTTCAGATCGCCCGCTTCCTTCGCCGCCAGCCACGCCCGCAGCGTCCGCTGGGTCGCCTGCTTGATGCCGAACTCCTCGATGGTGTACCGGGCCGACTGCTTCGGTACGAACCCCTGCGGGTCGATGTCCTGGATGAGCTTGCGGAACATCCACACCTTCATCTTCCCGCCGTTCTGCCCCTTCTGGTAGAGCGTCCCCTGCCCCGCCCCGCCGCCGTGCTGCCACACCATCAGTACCGAGTACGGGTCGTCCCGCACGGCCACCCGGATGATTTCCTCGTCGGCCAGTTTGCCGCCCATCCGCTCCCGCTTGCGGAACTCGGCGGTGAACCCGGACTGCGGGTAGGCGGCCAGGGAGGTCTGGAGGGCGGCGATCGGGTCGGTCTGGGCGAGGGCGGCGAACCGGTCTTCGGACACCGGGCCGGCGGAGGCGGGGGAGGTCACGTCGTCGAGCAAACTGTCGGTGCGGCGGACGGGCAAGTTCAACCACACCGCCGCGCCCAGCCCGACCACGGCCACCAAGGCGAAGGCAACGAGCAGGATGCGTTTCACCACAATCGCCCCTCCGGTCGTCGCCGGGCATTGTAGGCCGGCGCCCCGGAGTCATCGGCAGAAACGGTAGTGGCGGTGGAACCGGGCCGCCGGGAGTGGACCGGCCAACCACGACACGGCCGGCACAACCGGAACGATCACATCCAGGTCGTCACCGCGCCGCCGGCTCGCCGTCGAGCGCCACCCAGAAGGCGGCCAGTTTCTTCTTCGCGTCGGCCGGCAGGTCCTTGCGGCTGTACATCGACATCACGTACAGGTCGGCCAACACCTTACCCGGTCCTTCCAGGTCGGGGTGTTCCTCGGCGACACGGGCGGCGAACTCGCTCGGCGTCTCGTCCGGTTGCCGGCCCAAATCGCGGTCCCACGCCCAGGCGTCGAACGCGGCGAACGTGTACTCGGCCAACTCGCGGGCGGAGCGGGTCTTGGCCGAGCCGTCCGTGAACGGGTTGTCGAACGCACTGAACGGCGGCGGGCGTTCCAGTTCCTCCTCCGCCGCGGCTTCCTCCTCGACTTCGGCCTTCGTCTTCGCCGGCTTCTTGCCGAACAGCCCGCGGAACCAGTCGAGCAGCCCCTTCGCCCAGCCGGTGAAGTTGCCCAGGTACTTGAGCAGGAAGTACCCGCCGCCGCCGATCACCACGATCGCCAGCACGATCCACACGATCCACTTCACCACCTCGCCGACCGTCTCGAACCCCTGTCCGAGTTTCTCGAAGGCGTTCGACCCCTGCTCCCCGTCGGTGCCGTCGCCGTCGTCCCCCTCGCCGTCCGATTTGCCGTCGGAACTGTCGCCCTCGTTCCCCTTGTCGCTCTTGTTCCCCTGACCGTCCTTCCCGCCCTTCTGATCGTTCCCCTTACTGTTCTGCGGGTCGCTCTTGTCGCCGTTGCCCTTCTCGCCGTTCCCCTTGTTGCCGTCGCCGCCCTTCTCGCCTTGCTTGTCGCCCTGTTTCCCGCCGCTCTGGTTGCCGCCCTTGTTGTCCCCCTGGCCCTGTGCCTGGCCCTCGCCCTTGCCGCCGGGCTTGCCACCTTTGGCGTTCGTCTTGCCGTCGCCGCTCTCCTTGCGTTGGCCGGCGGCCCCTTCGCCCTTGCCGGCCGAGTTGTCCTTCACCACCGCGTTCTTGCTCGCCTTGCGATCCAGTTTGCCGCCCTCCTGCTGGGCGAACAGCGGCGTCTCGGAGTGCGGCCGCGGCAGCACCGCCGCCACCCCGATGAACGCCACGATGAGCAGCAACCCCAGCCCCAGCCACGCCGCCGTGAGGGCCGTCGGGATGCTCGCCTTGCGGTCCTCCAGGTAACGCTTCAGCCCCATCAGCGTGGTGGTCACGAGCAGCCCCAACGCGCTGCCGACGTAGACCGCCATCTGCCAGAAGGTGCCCGCCCGCCGCTCGGCATCGTCCGCGGGGATCATCGCCTGCCCGAGGGCGAAGAGTGGAATCGCGGCCAGGGCGAAGTACAGCACCCACACGCCGGGGGTGTGCGGCTTCTTCTTCCGCCACTCGCGGAACCTCAGGTACTTCTGGAACCAGCCGACGACGGGGGCCGGCTCCTTCTTCTTTTTCTTCTTGCGGGTCTCTTGCGTGCTGCGGTCGGGGTCGAACTCCTCATCGTCCTCGGCGGCGGTGGTGCTCTTGGTGCCGTCGATGCCCGCTGCCGCCAGCACCCCCCGGCCGGACGCCTTGCGGCCCTCGTCCAGGTGCGTGCAGTCCCACGTCAGCTTGTTCGCCGCCCACCACACCAGGGCGATCAGGGCGACGTTGATGACCGGCCCGAGCGCCTGCCAGAACCCCTTCTGGTACTCGACGAACGCCATACACGCGATGAAGCACGCCCCGCCGAGCACCAGCCCGTAGGCGGTCGCCTTCAGTTTGCTCTGGGTGATGGCGAGTCGGGCGACGAGCACCGCCCCGAACACGAAAAAGCCGAACGTCCAGTCCAGCCGCCCCTCGAACCGCCCGTGCTGCAACACCTCGATGAGGAAGAACACCAGGCTGCCGACCATGAGCATGACCAGCACCGGTGCGACGACGACGGACGCCACATCGACGAGCGGCAGCTTGAAGCGGTCCTGGGCCACGGCGGAGGCTCCGGCGGGGGCGGTGCGGGTGATTGTACCTCCGTTCCGCTGCGGTTGCACGAACCGGCCCCGGCTCGATACACTCGCGGGGTTCACCGCAGGAGCGCTCGCATGTCCGCCGTCACCAGCCCGCCGCCCAAGCTGCTCACCGCCGAGGAGTACGCCGCCTTACCCGACGACGGGCGGATCACCGAACTCGTCAAGGGAGTGATCGTCGAGATGCCCCGCCCCGAAACCGACCACGGCTACCTGATGTCGAACTTCTCCAGCGCCCTCCGTGACTACGTTCGACCCCGTGACCTCGGCCGCGTCGTGTCGGGCGATGCCGGGGTGGTGACGGAACGAGGTCCGGACACGACCCGCGGGCCGGACGTGGCCTACTACAGCTACGAACGGGTTCCCCGTGGGCCACGACCGAGGGGGTACTGGCCGACGCCGGAGTTGGTGGTCGAAATCGTGTCGCCGTCCGATCGCACCAGCCGGGTGATGGCGAAGGTGAGCGAATACCTGGCAGCCGGGGTGCGGGTGGTGCTGGTGGCGTGGCCGGAGCAGACGACGATCATGGCGTACAGCGAGGAGTTCTTCTACCGCTCGTTCGGGGCGGGCGAAGACCTGACGCGTAGCCGTCCGGCGGCGTGCGTAGTGCGGGCTGGGACTGATCCCGGCCCGCGGC
>CAYMHO010000496.1:0-3722 GCA_964390195.1 uncultured Fimbriiglobus sp.
ATCGCCGAGCGGGGCACGGTGGCGCGCTCGGCGATGCCTCGCGGCAAACCAGAAGGTTGTGCGGGTTGAACACCCCCTCTCCGCGTCGGAGAGGGGCCCGGGGGGTGAGGTCTCCGGAGCACCCTCGCTCGCGCGGCGGGCGAACAGGTGGTGCGGGTGTTCAAGCGGGGCTACTTGATCGACCACTTCTCGGAGTAGAGACACACATAACTGGTGCTGAAGCGGAACGCCGGTTTGCCGGTGGCGAGGTCGAACGCCTCCAGGTACATGCCGAGCGGGTCCTTCCCGAACACGAAGACCGTGCCGTCGTTCTCGCTCACCTCCACCCACTGATACCAGCCCCCGGCGATCGCCTGCACACCTGTCCCCCACCCCTCCGCCTTCCAGACCGCTTTGCCTCCCTTGCCCTCGAATCCGGCGATTACGAACCCCTGGCCGCTACACTTCGCAATCGCCGAACGCTTCTCGCCGACGAACCCGGCGAAATTGCTGTGAGTGTTGAACGTGGCCTTCGGGAATTCGACGCTCCGCTTCCCGACCTTGTACACCAGCGTGTCGGCCTTCTTTTCCAGTTCGTGGCCTTCGGGGATACGGGTGAGATCCTCGGTCTTGTGGACCTCCGGGCGAAGTTTCGCGTAGTCTCCGAACCCGTGGCCCTTGCCTGGAGTCACGTTCACCACCGTGATGCTGTCGGCCCACCAGTCCGGTACCGGCGCTTTCGTCCGTTCCTTCAGCACCTCCACGAACTTGGTCAACTCCTCAGGGTCGTAGACCCACCTCACGCGGCCTTCCTTCTCATTCAGAGGCAGCAGCTTCTTGTGAACCTCCCACGCGGCTTGCAGGGTAATGCCAGTGTCATCGTCCTTCATCAACTCGGGCAACCCAGCCTTGCCCACCTTCTCGAACAGCGCCTTGTACCCGTACATCTTGTCCTTCTGCGTGTCGGCCTTCACCACCGCGTCGCGGAGGGTTTTCACGTCCTTCTCCGGCTCGGCGGCGGAGGCAATGAGGCACCAGAGGACAACGCAGGCGGCGATGGGAAGAGTCGGTCGCATGGTCGTGTCCCCGGCGGAGTGAGTGGAGGATACCACAGGGCGGTGCCGTTGTCTTCGCCATGACCCTGGGAGCGGTTCACGTCGTCCGCTCCCAGGGTCATGGCGAAGACAGCTACCGTCATCGCCCATCCCCCGTCATAATCCCCCCATGACCGACGAAGCCCCCTTCGAACTGAGCTACGACCGCGGGACGGTGCTGGTGGCCGGCGGGCCGGCGGGGTTCGACCACGCCACCCTGCCCGGCGTGCGGTACGACCCCCGCACGTCCACCCACCGCGCCCAGGGCCGGCACTACCGCGGGCTGGTCGAGCATTTGGTGCGGAACAAGATCGCGTACACCGACACCGCCCGCGGGTGGGACAACAAGCCGTGCGGGTGGAAGTTGACCGACAGCCGCGTGCCGTTCCCGCACCAACTGGAGGCGGTGGCCGAGTGGTGGGCGGCGCGGGGCCGCGGGGTGGTGGTGCTGCCGACGGGCACGGGCAAGAGCTTCGCCGCGGCGCTGGCCATCGAGAAGGCGAGCCGGCCGACCCTGATCGTGGTGCCGACGGTGGTGCTCATGACCCAGTGGTGCCTCGATTTGCAGCGGATGTTCGGCGTGGAGGTCGGGCAGGTGGGCGGCGGGGACTACGACTTCCGACCGCTCACCGTGACCACCTACAACTCGGCGTTCATCCACCTGGAGCGGCACGCGCACAAGTTCGGCATGATGGTGTTCGACGAGGCCCACCACCTGCCCGGCAGCACGTTTCAGGAAGCGGCAATCGGCAGCCTTGCCCCGTATCGGCTGGGTCTCACCGCGACCCCGGAGCGGCAGGACGGTGCCGAGGCGATGCTGCCGGAGTTGATCGGGCCGATCGTCTTCCGCCGCGACATCCAGGAGCTGGCGGGCGAGTACCTGGCCGACTACACCGCGAAGGTCGTGTACGTCGATCTGACGCCGGACGAGGAGGAGTCGTACCGCCGCAACCGCGAGCACTACCGCCGGTGGATCGCCGACAAGGGCATCAGCCTGAGCGGGCCGAACGGGTGGCAGAAGTTCATCTTCGAGGCGAGCAAATCGCCGGACGGGTGGGAGGCACTCCGGGCACACCGCGAGCAGAAGCGGATCGAGCGGCAGGCGAGCGGCAAGTTCAAGGCGCTCGACGACATCCTGAAGCGGCACGCCGGCGAGCGGAGCATCATCTTCACCGCCGACAACGCGACCGTGTATCAGATCGCCCGCCAGTACCTGGTGCCGGCCATCACCAACCAGACGAAGGCGAAGGAGCGGAAGGTGATCCTGGAGAAGTTCCACAGCGGCGAGTACACGGTGCTGGTGTCGTGCCAGGTGCTGAACGAGGGGGTGGACGTTCCCGCCGCCAGCGTGGGGGTGGTGCTGAGTGGCAGCGGCAGCGTGAAGGAGAACGTGCAGCGGCTCGGGCGGATCTTGCGGAAGTACGGGGACAAGCAGGCGACGCTGTACGAGATCATCGCCCGCGGGACGGCCGAGGAGTACACCTCCGACCGCCGCCGCCAGCACGGGGCGTTCCAGTGAGGGTGCGAGTGAAGACCCCACCCTCCGTCCCCGTACCGTGAGCCCGACGCGCTCGCGCGTCGGGCCAACCAGACTGCCTTCTGAGGCCGCCCATGCCCTTCCCGCAGTTCGACCGCTCGCGGCTGGTCGTCAAGCCGCTCGCCGAGCGGCGGCACGACCTGACCCTCGACGTGCTGTTGCCACTCGCTTCGCCCGACGATTTTTCACACCCGTCGGTGCCGGTCATCGCCGAGCGGATGAAGGCGGCAAAGGCGTCCGGTGCCGCTCGCATCCTCATGATGGGCGCCCACGTCCTGCGGGCCGGGGTGCAGCGGCACCTGATCGACCTGATGGAACGCGGGCTGATTTCGCTCGTCGCCATGAACGGCGCCGGGCCGATCCACGATTGGGAGTTCGCCCGCATCGGGGCGACCACCGAGAGCGTCGCCCGGTACGTCAGCAGCGGCGAGTTCGGCTTGTGGCGGGAAACCGGCGAGATCAACGACGCGGTGAAGGCCGGGGTGAAAGACGGGCTGGGTATGGGTGAATCGATCGGGCGGACGATCAGCGAAGGCGACTTCCCGCACAAAGACATCAGCGTGCTGGCGGCGGCGTACCGGCTGGGCATCCCGGTCACGGTTCACATCGGCCTGGGGTACGACATCATCCACGAGCACCCGAACGCCGACGGGGCTGCCCTCGGGCAGGCCAGCTACACCGACTTCCTCGTATTCGCCGAACACGTGCGGAACTTGGAGGGCGGGGTGCTGCTCAGCTTCGGCACGGCGGTGATGGGGCCGGAGGTGTATTTGAAAGCGCTGGCGATGGCCCGGAACGTGGCGCATCAGGATGACAAGCGGATCGCCAAGTTCACCACCGCCGCGTTCGACCTGTTGCCGCTCGGCGACGACTACCACACCCAACCGCCGAAGACGGATCCGCGGTACTTCTACCGCCCGTGGAAGACCATCCTGGTGCGGACGGTGGCGGACGGCGGGGAGAGCTTCTACGTCGCCGGCGACCACCGCCAGACGGTGCCGGCCGTGTGGCGGGCGGCGATCACCGGTTCCCCTCTCCCGCCGGGGGAGAGGGGTTAGGGGCTTGCGGGTGTAGGTTGACGGGCGTTTAGTAGGTGTGGGGCGCGGGCGAGC
>CAYMHO010000497.1:0-3718 GCA_964390195.1 uncultured Fimbriiglobus sp.
AGCGGCAGGTGGGGATGGTGGCGGCCACCAGGTGGCTGTGCCCGTCCTCGTGCTGCAGGCCCTCGCCGTTGATGGTGGTGCGGCCGGCGGTCGCCCCCATCAGGAACCCGCGGACGCGGGCGTCGGCGGCCGCCCAGGCCAGGTCGCCGATCCGCTGGAAGCCGAACATGCTGTAGTAGATGTAGAACGGGATGGTGTTCACCCCGTGCGTGCTGTACGCGCTGCCGGCGGCGATCCAACTGGCCATGCTGCCGGCCTCGTTGATCCCCTCTTGCAGCACCTGTCCGCTGGTCGACTCGCGGTACTCGGACGCGCTCCCCTGGTCGACCGGGCGGTACAGTTGCCCCTTGCTGCTGTACATGCCGAACGACTTGTACATGGGCGGCATGCCGAACGTCTGGCCTTCGTCGGGCACGATGGGCACGATCAGCTTGCCCACGTTCGGGTCTTTCATCACCCCGCCGGCCATCAGGTCCACCCACGCCAGGGTGGTGCTGCGGGGCTTGAGGGTGGCCGCGTACTGCTTCTCGAACGCCTTCCGCTCGGGCGGCTGGCACGGGGTGAACTGGGTGTTGCGGACGGGGTTGAACCCGCCGAGCGCCTTCCGCCGCTCGAGCAGGTACTTCATCTCCGGGCTGTCGGCCGGCGGGCGGAAGAACGGCACCTCGGCCAGTTGGTCGTCGGTGAACGGCAGCCCGAAGCGGTCGCGGAACGCCCGCAGGGCGGCCATCTGGGCCCGCTTTTCCTTCTCCTCTTTGGGCAGGTCGGACTCGGCCGGGTCGGTGCGGGCGGAGATCTTCAGCGTCTTCTGCTGGTGGGTGGTGTTCTTCCCCTGGCCGCCGTCGCCGGGGATGCCGTACCCCTTCACCGTCTTGACCAGGACGACCGTCGGCTGCCCCTTGTGCTCGACCGCCGCCTTGTACGCCGCGTACACCTTGAGCGGGTCGTGCCCGCCCCGCTTCAGCCCGGACAGCTGGCGGTTGGTCATGTTCTCGACGAGCGCCTTCAGTTCGGGGGTGTTGAAAAAGTGTTCCCGGATGAACGCCCCGCGGCGCTCCTGGTACTCGTCATCGGTGATCGCCTTCTCGGCCGCCTTCTCCTCCTTCGTCCGCATGTCCCCGCCGACGTACTCCTGGTACTCGCCGTCCACCACCTCCATCATCCGCTTCCGCAGGGCGCCGGTGTAGTCCGCCTTCAGCAGGTCGTCCCACTCGCTGCTCCACACCACCTTGATGACGTTCCACCCGGCCCCGCGGAACAGCCCCTCCAGCTCCTGGATGATCTTGCCGTTCCCCCGCACCGGGCCGTCGAGCCGTTGCAGGTTGCAGTTGATCACCCACGTCAGGTTGTCCAGTTTCTCCCGCGCCGCCAGGGTGATGCACCCGAGGCTCTCCGGCTCGTCGCACTCGCCGTCACCCAGGAACGCCCACACCCGCGACTGGTCGGCCGCGGCCGACAGCCCGCGGTCGCGGAGGTAGCGGTTGAACCGGGCGTGGTAGATGCTCATGATCGGGCCGAGGCCCATGCTGACGGTCGGGTACTGCCAGAAGTCGGCCATCAGCCACGGGTGCGGGTAGCTGCTCAGCCCGCCGCCCGGTTGCAGCTCCTGGCGGAAGTTCTTCAGCTTGGTCTCCTCGATGCGGCCTTCGAGGAACGCCCGCGAGTACATGCCGGGGCTGGCGTGCCCCTGGAAGAACACCACGTCCCCGGGGTGCGAGTCGGAGCGGCCCTTGAAGAAGTGGTTCTGCCCGATCTCGTACAGGGTGGCGGCGCTGGCGAACGTGCTGATGTGCCCGCCCACGTTGGTGTTCTTGTTCGCCTTCAGCACCATCGCCATCGCGTTCCACCGCACCAGGCTCTTCACCTTCCGCTCCAGCTCGCGGTTGCCGGGGAAGGCCGGCTGGTCTTCCGGGCGGATGGTGTTCACGTACGCGGTGGTCACGCCGGCCGAGGCCTTCGCCCCGCCGGCCGCCGCCACCGCCGCCAGGGTGTCCATCAGGAACTGCGCCCGCTCCGGCCCCTGGTGTTTCAAAACGGCTTCCAGCGACTCCACCCACTCGGCCGTTTCCTGCGGGTCGGCGTCCAGGCCGAGGCGGGCTTTGGCGAGTTGGTCGGGGTTGGCGTGCATGTGGGGAGGGCCTCGGGGGCGGGTCGGCGAACAGGGTACAGTCGGCCCGGCGGGGGTCGCAACGCGAGTCAACTTCTCTCTGGTAGGATAGGTCTGGCGTTTTCGCCCGTCCATCTGTTGCCCCCTTCCCCGAGATTCCCCGCATGTGCCGCAACTTCGCGCTGGCTCTCACAATTGCGGCGGCGGGGGTAGCGTCGGCCGCGGACAAACCCGCCCCGGTGGCGGCAAATACGGTCACGCTCAAGGCCGCCGGCACGCTGTCGAACACTCTGACCGAGGTCGCAAAACAGACCGGCACGGCGTTCGACCTGACCGCGGCCGACGGCACGGCGAAGGTGAACGCCAACTTCAACAACGTCCCGTTCTGGACGGCGGTCGAGGCGGTGGCGGACCAGGCCGGCTGTTTCGTGTCGGTGAGCGGCGACAAGGTTCGGCTGGGCAAGCGGCCGAAGGGCGTGGTGGCGGTGCCGAGCGGAATCGACGGCCCGTTCCGGGTGGTGCTGAAGAAGGTGATCGCCCGCCGCGACCCGGAACTGCCCGACGCCGAGTACGAACTGCACCTGGAAGTGCAGTGGGAGCCGCGGTTCCCGGTCTACCTGATCGACACCGAGCCGAAGGCGACGGCGACCGCGGGCCTGCAGAAGTTGACGGCCGACGCGGCGTCGGTGCGGGTCATCCCGACGGGGTACTCCCACAGCGCGGTGGTGCGGCTGAAGAACGTCCCGCGGGAGGCGAAGCAACTGGACGAACTGACGGGTTCGTTCCGGGTGGTGGCGGCGGCCAAAATGTTGGGCGTGGAGTTCGCCGACCTGACCGGCGACAAGCCGGTGTCCCAGGCGGTCGAGGGGGTGACGGTGACGCTGCACCCGGTGAAGAAGACCGCCAAGCGGGCCGAGTTCCGGGTGGAGTTGGAGTACCCGGCGACACACCCGGAGTTCGAGAGCTTCCAGCAGTGGAGCGGGACGAACCAGTTCCGCCTGCACCCGCCGACCGACCGGGCGGGGTTGCCGCCGACCGACTACAGCGCGTCCGAATCAGGGCGGCGGGTGCGGAGCGACTACAGTTTCGCCGGCCCGAACGGGACGGCGTTCACCCTGCCGGACCTGAAGGGCTGGCGCGTGGTGTACCAGACCCCCTGCCCGATGGCCGAACAAGAAGCGAAATTCACCCTGAAGGCGGTGGTGCTGCCGTAGGACGGGCAAAGTACTCCGCACCCTCCGGGGTCGGTTCCGATGCACCGCACCCGGAGGGTGCGGAGTACCTATCAGTGGTTGAACGCGAACTCCTTCGCGTTCAGCAGTGCCCAGAACAGATCGCGGAGCACCTCCTCCCGCGGGTCGCCGCCGGCGAGCGCCTTCTTCAACACGCCCATTTCATCAGCAGTCGGCACCCGGCCGAGCGTCAGCAGGAACAACTCCTCGGCCAACCTCGCGTCGTCGGGCCTCTCTTTCAGCAGCCTCGAGAGCGCCCCATTGCCGTCCTTCAGTTTCGCCAACAGGCGGTCGCCGTTCTGCAAGCTGAGCAACTGCGGGAGCGTCACGTCGCCGTTCCGCTCGCAGGCGCACGCCGTCACCCGCTCGCTGCTGCCGA
>CAYMHO010000498.1:0-3714 GCA_964390195.1 uncultured Fimbriiglobus sp.
TGCAGGTGCCGTGCATCGAGCGGAACACGATGGGGGCGATCAAGGCGATCAACGCCGCCCGCCTCGCCGTACTGCACGGGGACGGCACCCACCGCGTGAGTTTGGACAAGGTGATCGAGACGATGCGCCAGACCGGCGTGGACATGCAGGCGAAGTACAAAGAGACGTCACTCGGCGGGTTGGCCGTCAACGTGGTGGAGTGCTGAGCCTCAAGACATTGTCAGCCAATTCGCCCCCTCGCCGATAGGCTGTTGACCCCAGGTGCGCTGGCAGTTGTGACAGCCCCAGCGGGGAACCTCACCATTCACCACGGGAGCCGGGGATCCGACGAAGTACGGGTTCTCACGCTCGCACGCCTCCTTCCATTTCCGTTCTTGAATGACCTCGTCCACGGTCAAGCGCCTGGGCCGCGGACCACCACATGCGAGCAGCAGCACCCGTCCAACGTGATCGGCCGATCCGCACTGCCGACAGTACGGCGATGCCCCCTCGCAGACGGCCGACAACGACGGTTTCCAGTTCGCCGCGACAACGCCGACAGCGATGCCACCAACAGCCGCGGCGAAGTAGCGGAGGGCGGTTCGTCGGTTCACGGCGGGACTCCGAGGGCAAGGTTCCGCCACAACCATAGCTCACATCTCAGAATCGTTGGCAGGACCACCATCAGCGGAGTACGATTCGTCGTGAACGAATCACGAACGAGATCGACCCCGTGCCACTAATCCCGCCCGACTCTGAAGCGCCCACCGCCGTGGTGTCGGAAGTGACCCCGGTCACAGAGGACGAGCTACAACCGCTTTCCAACCGCGACCGTGACATGTTCCTTGACCTGATCGAGAATCCGCCCGAGCCGAACGACGCATTCCGCAAGGCCGCGGAAGCGTACCAACACCGTCACGGTCGTGATGCAGAGGGCAGCGCGGAGTGACTCTCGCTACTTCTTCTTGGCCTTCGCCAGCACGTCGGCCAGCTTGACGGGGGCGCCCTTCTGGCGGACGCTCTCGTCGGCCGCTTCCATAAACGCGAATAACTCGATCGTCTCGTCGCCGCTCACCGGCGGCTTGCCCGTCTTGAAGAACTTGGCGATCTCGATGGCGGTCGGCTCGTACCCCATGTACTTGTCGTCCGTCGGAGCCACGCCCTTCACCGGTACCCCGTGCCCGTACACGCCGGTGATGCTCACCCCCTTCGCGCCGAACACCGTGCCGCTGTACTTCACCGCCCCCTTGAGGATGCCGCGGAAGGTGCCCACCCGCCCGTCCTTCCACTCGCCGACGACCACGTCGGCGGCATCAGTGCTGGTCCGCGTGACCGACACGCACCCCGGCCCGAGGATGGTGTATAGCGTCTCGACGCCGTGAACGCCGTGCCAGAAGAGGTCCGGGTGGTGCGGCTCGCGGGGGCACCCACCGTACACGTCGGCACCCAGCACGTCCCCCACTTCGGGGTGGTTCCTCATGCCGATGAAGCCGGGGCTGAAGCGGTGCTGTGAACAGGAGAAGATGGGCGTCTTGCTCTCGGCCGCGAGGCGGAAGATTTCCACCACATCGGCCAACGAGGCGGCGAGCGGGCGGCCGACGTACACCGGCTTGCCGGCCTTCAGGATCGGCTTCAGTTGCTCCAGGTGCGCCCGCCCGTCGGCGCTCATCACCAGCACCGCGTCGCACCCCTTCAGCACCTCCTCCGGCGACTTCACGATCTTCACCCCCTGTTTCTCCAGCGCCTCCGCCCACTTCGCCGCGTCCTTCTCGTTGTCGGGGATGTCCTTACTGCCGCCGGCATACGCGGCCACCACTTTCAGCCCGGCCAGGTCGCCGGTCGCCTTCGGGTTGTGCCACATGGCGGTGAACTCGACCACTTGATAGTTGTCGGTGCCGATGACCCCGACCTTGATCGGGTCGGCGGCGATGGCGACGAGGGGGTACAGTAACGCGAGGAGTGCGAGGCGGAGCATGGGGAGGACTCGGAGGTGGTGAAATGAAGAAGGGGAACGGGTCGCCCCGTCCCCCTGACCGTTCGACACCCGGCGGCTCACGCCGCTCGGCTCGCCAAGATCACACCAGTTCCGTCACCAGGTCGCGGTCGTCGAGGACGTACATCGGGCGGCCGGTGCCGTTCGGGAAGGTCATGGCCGGGTCGATGCCCATCGCCTTGTACAAGGTGGCGAGCAGGTGCGGCACCTTGTACGGGCGGTCCTTCGGGTACTCGCCGCGGGCGCTGCTGCTGCCGATCGCCTGCCCCATCTTCAGCCCGCCGCCGGCCACCATCGCGCTCATCACCGGACTCCAGTGGTCCCGCCCGGCGTTGCTGCTGTTGATCTTCGGCGTCCGCCCGAACTCGCCCCACACCACCACCACCACGTCGTCGGCCATCCCGCGGTCGTGCAGGTCGGTCACGAGGTTGGCGATCCCGCGGTCGAGCATCGGCAGTTGCTTCTTGAGCTGCACGAAGTTGCTCTCGTGCGTGTCCCACCCGCCGTAGCTGAGGGTCACGCAGCCGACGCCCGACTCGACCAGCCGGCGGGCGGTCAGGAACTGCTCGACGCCCTTGTACCGCTCCTTCACCCGCGGGTCTTCGTTCTTCAGGTCGAGCGCCTTCCGCACCGTCCCGCTGGCGATCATCTCGAACGCCCGCTGGTTGAAACTGTCCATGCCGTTCAGGGTGCCCTTCGTGTCCAGGTCGCGGCGGACGGTGTCGAAGCTGTTCAGCAGGTCCTTGCGGTCGTCCATGCGGGAGGCGGTGACGCCCTGGGCCAGCCGCAGGTTCTCCTTGCTCGGCCCCTCCGGGCTGAACGGGCGGTGGGCGATGCCCAGGAACCCCGGCTCGGTGCCGATGCTCATGCCGCGGAGGCTCACGTACGGCGGCACGTCCGCGCTCTCGCCCCGCAGTTTGCTCATCACGCTGCCGAAGCTCGGGTGGCCGGCGGTGCGGTTGGTGTTCTCGCTGTACCCCGTCATCACCAGGCTGTCGGAGTGTTCGTCCACGCTCACCAGGCTCCGCACCACCGCCAGCTTGTCCCACATCTTCGCCTGCATGGGGAAGTGCTCGCTGATCTTCACCCCGTTCACGTTCGTGGCGATCGGGTTGAACTCCCCGCGGAACTCCATCGGGGCGTCCGGCTTCAGGTCGTACATGTCCATGTGGCTGGGGCCACCGGGCAGGTACACCATGATCGCCGCCTTCGGCGTGGTGCCAGAGGACGACGACGGGGCGCCTTCGGCCTTCTTGGCGGCCTGCACGCGGAGGACGTCGGCCAGCGTCAGGCCGGCGCCGAACGCACCGATGCGGAGGAAGTTGCGGCGGTTCAACCCGTCGCAGAACCGCTGAGAGCGACCGTGGAAAGTGAGCATGGCGGGCCTTTCGGGGAAGGTGGGTACCGGCGGAGGGTCGAGCGTGAGACGCACCGGGCGGGCCGGCGGTTTCACGAATTCTGGCAGGTGTGAAAAGGATAGACTGCCGGTTCGGGGGAAGCAATCGGAAAACCGAGACAGTGAGAGTGGGAGACACGGAGAGGGGGAGACACGGATACACGATTACGACAGCCGGATTCGAGGTACGCGACCGCAACGTTGATGTGTGCCGTCCCTCTCCCCCTTCTGCGTGTCTCCCTCTCTCCCCTCTCCTAGAATGCCACCGCCACCCCAAACCGCCGAGGCCACCCGGTGTCCGCCGACCGCATCACCGACTACCTGTCGCAGTTCGCCACCGCCCGTG
>CAYMHO010000499.1:0-2731 GCA_964390195.1 uncultured Fimbriiglobus sp.
TGTTGTAGCCGGGGTCTGTGACCCCGGACTCCGACCGGCCTCACAGAGGCCGGCTACAACCGACAGGTGTTGGGTGGTGGTGAAAGACATCCTGGCGTGAGCGGTACATTCGGGATGTGTGAAAAGGGGACCCGCCCGACCGCATTTCCTTGCGTCGCCCGCGTCCGTCCGGTACCCTCTTCTTTTGCTCACGTCCCCGACTCGAGATCGTGCTCTATGGTCCGCTCCGAAGCCTTGCTCGCGGATGAATTCTTCCAGGTGAAACGGCACGGCGACGTGGCGGTGGTCATCCCGTCGCCGGAGGTGGAGCAACTGCCGGAAAGCCTGATGCAAGAGGCCGCCAGCATGCTGCTCACCCCGCTCAAGGAAGACCCGCCGTCCAACCTGATTGTGGACCTGGCCGGGGTGCGGTACTTCGGCTCGGCGTTCATCACCCTGCTGTTGCGGCTGCACCTGATCACCAAGCAGCAGGGGAGCGAGTTGATCCTGAGTGGGGTGAACAGCCGCATCCGCGAGTTGCTCAAGACGACCGCCCTGGACACCATCTGGGCGCTGTACGAGACCCGCCAGGAGGCGCTCGAAGCCCTCGGCGGGTCGGACTGAACTGTTTACGAAGTGATCGCAGGCCCGACCGTGGGGGAGGGCGCCAGAAGGTTCTGGCGCCCTCCCCCACGGTCGGGCCTCGGTGTTTGGTGGCCGGCTACCGTTTCGCCTTCAGCTTCACCCAGTCCCCCTTGAAGTCGGCGTCCGGGCGGTAGCTCGGGTCGTTGGTCAGCAGGTAGGTGTCGTCCGGCCCCTCCCAGGCGTGCGTGTGCGATTGCGGCAGCAGCACCTCGTGCCCCTTCTCGCTGCGGAACCGCTGCACCCCGCCGAGCAAATCCTGCATCGTCTCGTACCGCCTGTCCTGCGACGCCCACCGCTCCTCGGTCGTCTTCCGCCACGTCTCGGAGACCTCACGGGTCGTCCGCCGCCACAGGTCCGCGTCCAGCTTGTCCATCGCCAGCTTGTGCCGCCACACGTTCGCCACGCACTCCTTGGCGAACTCGATGGCCAGCAGGAACTCGGGGGTCGGTTTGGCCGACCGCACCACGGCCACCCCGACCGGCCGCACGTCCGCCAGCTTCCCCTTGTCCGCCCGCACCGCCCGCAGCTCGTGGACGAACCAGTTCCGGGCGGTCATCCCGCCGAGCGACGTCTCCTGCACATACACCGACCCCGCGAACTCCTCTTCCACCTCGCGGTCGCCGACGGTGTACGTCACGGTGACGGTGCCCGTCTGTTCGGTGACGGTCGATTCGGCGTCCGGGGCCGGCTTGCTGGGGGTGGACTTCGCTTTCGTCGATTCGGACGCCGTCACCTTCAGCTTGGCTTTCGGCCGCACCGCCTTCGCCACCCGCAGCAGCCCTTCGGCCACGTCCTTCGGGCCGGGGTCGCCTTGCGGCGGGGCGTACGGGCCGGTGTTGTACTGGCCCATCATGATCGGCAGCAGCTCGACGGCGGCGGAGTCGTCCGGGGCGGCGAACTTCGCCCAGAACGAGTGCGGGGCCATGACCGATGCGAGCGTCCATTGCACCTGCGACTCGGCCTTCCACCCCTTCGGGATGAGAATGGTCATGAGCGGCTGGTTGCCGTTCCGGTCCACGTCCTTGACGGTGTACCGGGTCATCACCAGCGGCTTGTCGGCAGCGAGGGCGGGCAGGGCGGCGGCGACGGCGGCGGCGGCCGCGAGGGCGAAGCGGGTCATGGTTGGCTCCGGGGGGGAGTGAGATGTTCCCCGTACAAACGGCCGGCAACCCTGTGACAGTGGCGGGGCGATGTTTTCGGCGGCGGGTGTCAAAATGGGGGCCGTAATCGGCCTGTTCTGTCCCTCCAATATGTGCGTTCCGTGTATTCCCGGAGTGACGGGTACAACGGTCGGGGCGGTCGGCGATGATACCTCTGACGGTGACGACCCGACCTGTCGTGAACCCCTCGGAGACAGTCCGCCTCGCTTCGCAAGGGTGCCGCTCGGTCGCATCCGTGTGGAGCAACCCTCACCCCTGACTCGGAGAGAGCCATGACCCGCACGACGCCGCCCCGCCTCGGTTCGCCGGCCGTGTCCGCCCTCCGCAACTCGCAGTCCCCGTCGGTCGAGTCCGCCCACGAGCACCTGGCCGCCCGCCGTCGGGTGGGGTTGGGCGCGGGCGTGTCGGTGGTGTTCGAGGACCGTCAGACGGTCTGGTTCCGGGTGCAAGAGTTGAACCGCTACGGCCGCGGGGCGGACGTCCGCCGCCAGCTCGACTGGTACGAGCGGCTGATGCCCGGCGACGGGCGGGTGCGGGCGGCCGTGTGGCTGACCGCCCGCGGCCCGCGGGCCGACGACCTGCGGGCGGTGGTCGGCAACGGCGTGCTGGTGCTGACGTCCACCGTAGGGCACCGGGTGGTCGGCGTGTACCTGACCCAGAAGGTGACGGACCGGCTGATCGGGCTGGTCGGGTGGGTCGAATTCCGGTTCGAGGCGGACGACCGGGCGGCGCTCCACGACCCGCTCGTCGGGTGGCGGCTGAGCGTGCAAGCGGACGGGCAGACGGTGCTGGCCGGCGAGGTGGACGAGGGCGTGCTGGAGAGCCTCTCGGCCGACGTGGGGTGAGGATTTGGCGAACCCGGCCCGGGGGGGGGGCGGGGGGGCGGCCCCCCCCCCCCCCCCCCCCCCCCCCCCCCCCCCCCCGGGCGCCCGGGGGGAGCAAAAAAA
>CAYMHO010000499.1:2741-3703 GCA_964390195.1 uncultured Fimbriiglobus sp.
GGAGCGCGGGGGGGCCGTGGGGGGGTTTTTTTGGGGCCCCCCGGCCCCGGGCGGCCGGGGGGGCCCCCCCCCGGCCCCCCCCCCCCCGCGCCCCCCGCGGGCCGGGTTCACCTTTATCGACTCAGTTCAATGACGAACTCGAAGTGGTGGTCGTGTCCGGCTTTCACCTCTCGCTCCAGCCCCGAACGGTCCGGCCGCCGCAGTTCCGCCGGGAAAGTGTACGCCCACTCGCCGGTCGGCGGGTCGGCGATGGCCACCTTGTACCACCCCGGCGCCACCACCGCCGTCCCGTCCGCCAGCACGAACCGCCCGCTCGCGTCGGTCGTCGCCGTCAGCAGTTTCCCGCTCGCCGTCCGATCCGCGTCCGGCACGAACACGACGGTCCCGCCGGCCAGCGGGCGGCCTTCGAACGTCACGACCCCTTCCACGCGGGCGTTGGCCGGCGTGGGCATGCGGGCACAGCCGAAGAACACCAGCAGCCCGCCGACGGCCAACCCGGCCAGTGCGGAGGGCACCTGCCAGCCGAGGCCGAGTTTGGGCACGACTTCCCCTCGCGGCCGACGGGATCGGCCTGACCCCTACTTTCGGCCGCCGTTCGGCGGCGGAATGAGGGGTTCCGTTCGGATTGACGCGGGGCGGAGGGGACGGTAGAACCTGCCGACTTGCGGAACACACAGGTGGGCATCGGACGCCGCACCAGAGCGGACGGCGTCGGGGGACCGGAACACCCCCGTCGCCGCGGTGTTTCGCCTACGGAGGGGCAAGCGTGAAGCGTGTGTACCTGTGCCTGGCGACGGTGGTCGGGCTGATGACGGCCGGTTCGGTGGTGGCTCAGGCGCCGCCGGCCGGAGGGGCGCCCGCCGGCGGGGCACCGGCCACCCCCGCCCGCACCGACCCGCCGCGGATCGCGGCGTTCAACGTCGCCATGCTGATGAAGAAGTTCGACAAGTGGCAGTACTACG
>CAYMHO010000500.1:0-3700 GCA_964390195.1 uncultured Fimbriiglobus sp.
AAACCACATCCTCACCGCACAGCACGGCAAGCGCATTGCCGTCATCGAGAACGAGTTCGGCGAGATCGGCGTCGATCAAGACCTCGTGATTAACGCGGAAGAAGAAATCTTCGAGATGAATAACGGGTGCATCTGCTGCACGGTGCGCGGCGACTTGATCCGCATCCTCGGTAACCTGATGAAGCGCCGCGACAAGTTCGACTACATCCTGATCGAGACGACCGGCATGGCCGACCCCGGCCCGGTCGCCCAGACCTTCTTCATGGACGACGAGCTGAAGGCGAAGACCCGCATCGACGGCATCATCACGCTGGTGGACGCCAAGCACGTCAGCCTGCACTGGGACAGCCACGAGGTGCGGGAGCAGATCGCGTTCGCGGATGTGATCCTGTTGAACAAGACCGACCTGGTGACGCCGGCCGAACTCGACGAGTTGGAGAAGAAGATTCGGCGGATGAACGGCATGGCGAAACTGGTCCGCACCGAGCGGAGCCAGGTGGACATGGGGCAAGTGTTGAACGTCGACGGGTTCTCGCTGGAGCGGGTTCTGGAGCACGAACCCGACTTCCTGAAGGACGCGGCGAAGCCGAAGACGGTCGCCCTCGGGATGGCCGAGGCGCACCACCACGACGACCACTGCCACGACGAGCACTGCGACCACCCGGACCACGACCACCACGACCACACGCACGACGAGAGCATCGGGAGCGTGGGCATCGTGCTGGACGGGGCGGTGAACGCGAAGCGGCTGAACGCCTGGCTCAGCCGATTGCTTCAGGAGAAGGGGCAGGACATCTTCCGCATGAAGGGGGTGCTGAACCTGAAGGGGGACGAGCAGCGGTTCGTCTTCCAGGGGGTTCACATGATGTTCGACGGCCAACCGGACCGGCGGTGGAAGCCGGGCGAAGAGCGGGTGAACAAGCTGGTGTTCATCGGCCGCAACCTGAACCGCCAGGAACTGACCGACGGGCTGAAAGGGTGCTTGGCGTAGCCCGACAGGGGCGATACGCTGGGCGACACCCCCGGAGGTTCCGCCGTGCGTACCCTCATCGTGCCGTGCCTGCTGGTCGTCGCCGCGTCCGTCGCCTCGGCCCAGGAGAAGACGCTCACCCGCGCCGAATACGACGAGAAGGTGAAGCCGCACCAGGAGAAGCTGAAGAAGGGGCAGGCGGATTTCGCCGACGCCGACAAGCGGATCAAGGCGGTGGAAGGGCTGAACGGCGCGCGGGGACACGTCACCACGTACACCACCAACCGCCAAACGCTGGCCTCGACGACGAAGAAGTTGGCCGAGTACAAGGCGGACAGCAAGCCGGACGAGAAGCTGATCGCCGGGGCAGAGGCCATCATCAAGAAATCGAAGGAGCGGATGGACGAGGCGCTCAAACTGCTGACGGACAAGCAACCGGACGGTGCGAAGGAGCTGGTGAAGGCGGTGGACGACAAGGAGGCGGCGGTGAAGGCGGTCGATGACGCCAACGCGGAGATCAAGAAGGTCGGCGCCCGCCCGAAGAAGTGAGCTCGTAGCCGCGAGCCGGGGGCGAGCGCGTTGCGTTCCGACGCGCTCGCTCGCGGCTACTTCTCCAGCACCTTCACCACGTCATCGGCCTTCGCCTTCTTCGCCAGGCTCAGGGCGGTGTTCCCTTTCTTGTCCTTCGCGTCTTTCTTCGCACCCGCTTTCAGCAGCGCCTCCACCGCCTTCACCTTGTCCGCTTGCGCCGCGAACATGAGAGGCGTCTGCCCGGCGTCGTTCGCCGTGTTCGGGTCGGCCTTCGCCTCGGTCAGTTGCTCGATGACGTCGGCGTGCCCCTTGAACGCGGCCGCCGCCATCGCCGTCAGGCCGAGTTTGTTCTTCGCCTCCACGTCCACTTTGGGTTGCTTCAGGATGACCGCCACCGCCTTCGGCTGGCCGTTGTACGCGGCCACTGTCAGCAGCGTGTCCCCGCGGGCGTTCGCCTCGTTCACGGAATAGCCCGTGGCGAACGCCTCTTTCAGCTTGTCCGCGTCGCCGGTGCGGGCGGCCTGGAACGCGGCCATTTGCAACTCGGTGGCGTTGGGCTTTTGGGCGAGCGACAGGGCGAGCAGGGTGAGGAGCATGATCAGGCCTCGGGACGAGAGGGTGGGCTGAGGCGTGGAGTGGAGGTCGCGGTCGAGCAGGTTCCGGAGGAACCGGGAGGCCCGACGGCGAACCGCCTTTTCGGAAAGGCGGGTCGCCGGCGGGCCACACCCGGCCCGCGGCCGGGGGTCGCCCCCGCCCTACGGGGGGACTTCTTCTTCACGTCGAAGCCGTCCAGGTGCATCACCTTCGTCCAGGCGGTCACGAAGTCGGCGACGAATTTCTCCTTCGCGTCCTCGCTGGCGTACACCTCGGCGATGGCCCGCAGTTGCGAGTTCGACCCGAACACCAGGTCCACCCGGCTGGCCGTCCACTTGGCCTCACCCTTCGCGCCTTTCCCCTCGAAGAAGTGTTCGCACACGGCCGACTTCTTCCAGGTGGTGTTCGTGTCCAGCAGGTTGACGAAGAAGTCGTTAGTCAGCGTCCCCGGCTTGGCGGTGAACACGCCCAGTTCCGGGTAGCCGCCGGTGTTCGTGCCCAGCACCCGCAGGCCGCCGACCAGCACGGTCATCTCCGGGGCGGTGAGCGTCAGCCGGTGAGCGCGATCGACGAGCAGTTCCTCCGGCGGGCGGTCGTACGACTTGCCGAAGAAGTTGCGGAACCCGTCGGTGGTCGGTTCGAGGTAGGCCACCGACTCCACGTCGGTCATCTCCTGGGTGGCGTCGGTGCGGCCGGGGGTGAACGGCACGGTCACGTTCTGCCCAGCCGCCTTCGCCGCTTTCTCGACGCCCACGCACCCGCCGAGTACGATCACGTCGGCCAGCGACACCTTCTTCCCGTCGGCCAGGGTTGCGTTGAAGTCCTTTTGGACCTTCTCCAACGCGGCCAGCACCTTCGCCAGTTCCTTCGGGTTGTTCGCTTCCCAGTCCTTCTGCGGGGCCAGCCGAACCCGAGCGCCGTTCGCCCCACCGCGCTTGTCGGTCCCGCGGAAGGTGGACGCCGACGCCCACGCGGTGGACACCAGTTGCGACACCGTCAGCCCGCTGTCGCCGATCTTCGCCTTGAGTGCCGCCACGTCCTTCTCGTCGATCATCTTGTAGTCGGCCGTCGGCACCGGGTCTTGCCACAGTTGCGGTTTGGCCACCTCCGGCCCGAGCAACCGGGACACCGGCCCCATGTCACGGTGGGTCAGCTTGTACCACGCCTTGGCGAACGCCTCCTCGAATTCCTTCGGGTTGTCACGGAACCGCTTGGAGATCTTGGCGTAGGCCGGGTCCATCTTCAGGGCGAGGTCGGTGGTGAACATGATCGGCGCGTGCGTCTTCGTCTTGTCGTGCGCGTCCGGCACGGTGCCCTTACCCTTGCCGTCCTTAGGGATCCACTGGGTCGCCCCGGCCGGGCTCTTCGTCTGCTCCCACTCGTACGCGAACAGGTGCTCGAAGTAGTCGTGCGACCACTTCGCCGGGGTGCGGGTCCACGCCCCTTCCAGCCCGCTCGAAATCGTATCCAAGCCCTTGCCCGACTTGTACTTGCTCAGCCAGCCGAGGCCCATCGCCTCCAGCGGTGCCCCCTCCGGTTCCGGGCCGACGTTGTCCGCCGGGCCGGCCCCGTGGGCTTTGCCGAAGGTGTGCCCGCCGGCGATGA
>CAYMHO010000501.1:0-3700 GCA_964390195.1 uncultured Fimbriiglobus sp.
GATGGATCACCCGGACAGGTGGTTCAGCCCTCGCTCGCGTGTCGGGCGAGGGAGTCGGACGCTCCGCCCTGGCACTTCACAGCCGCGGGCGGTAGCCCGACCGCCGCATCTCGTCTTCCAGCGTCTCCCGCGTCTGAGCCGTCCACCCGTTGCCACGTTTCTTCACCTCGTCGTGCAACTTGTTGATCTTGGCGATCAGGTCGGTGAGCACCAGCTTGACGCGGCCGGCCTTCTCCACCAGCTTCTCGTGCGCCGCCTTCGTGTCCGCCATCAGCTTCTTCAGCCCGTCCACGTTCTTGTACCCGACTGCGATCTCGTTCACGTCGAACACGAACCCGACCACCGGGATGATCTTCCCGGCCGGCTTCGCCACCTTCACTACCTTGCTGGTCGCCTGCAAGTACTTCTCCGCCGACCCGGCGGCCACCCCGGCGGCGGTGTTCCCCCGGCTGCCCCAGGTGGCGGCGTCCGAGGTGGACGGGCCGACGTAGGTGTCCACGACGATCTGCACCAGGCCGATGCCGGCGAGGCCCAGCCACCCCACCGGGCCGGAACACAGCAGTGCGACCGAGATGGCCGTGTTGAACGCCGTCTGGGCGTAGGCTTCGACCACCTCCCGCTTCGCCTTCTCCAGCTCCTTCTGGAGTTTCGCCAGAAGAGCCTGCACCGCTTTCGCCTCCGCCTCCACGCTGACGGCGTACAGCGACACGAACGCGGTGGCGATGCCCAGGTCCCAGATGTCGTCCAGCACGTCGTTCACGCACTTCAGGACGGAAATGGCCATCGTGAACACGCCGATGATCTTCTCCCCTTCCCGGATGTCCACCGTGGCCCCGGAGCTGGCCCGCTCCAGGAACGCGATGTAGTCGTCGCTCACCTTGTCGGCGAACGCGAGGTCCCCCTGGAGTTGAGCCCGCAGGGAACTGGCCCACGGGGCGGAGTACCGCTTCTCATTGTCGTAGGCGCGGGTTTGCTCCTCGATGAACGCATCGAGGACGTACTGGTACCGCTTGTAGGTGCCGGCACCGATGACCTTGTCAACGACGTCTGGCTTGATCATGACGAACCTGTCCGAAGTGAGGGGGGATTGGCGCAGCCCCGTGTACATCGTTGATGCGATCGGCCCCGGACTTCCGGACAGGCGGCGTTACACGGACTGTGACCGGAAGAGACCGACCGCGAAGGAGAGCACCCGACCAGCCCACCGCGGCGGGCGGGTGGTTCGCCGTAAGTCGTTGGCGGGCATGGGACGTTTAAGCGTCCCGAGATGGTTTTTCGGTCCGGTGGGGAGGGTCGCTTAAACCATCCCCGCTGTCAGCCGCTCAAGCACCGCCTTCGCCGAGCCGCTGTCGATCGACGACTCGGCCACCAGCACGCCGTCGTGGAGGTTCGGCACCGCCTCCGCCGCCACCAGCGCCGCCGAGGCGTTCGCCAGCACCATCCGACGCGCCGGGCCGGGTTCGCCGTCCAACACCCGCCGGATAATGCCCGCACTCTCGGCCGCGTCCGCCGCCTTGATCTCAGCCACCGTCACGGCGTCCAGCCCGAAGTCGGTGCGATCCCACTCGTCGGCGTAGAACTGGTCCCCCTCGACGATCCGCACCATCGTCGGGGCGGCCAGGCTCACCTCGTCCAGCCCGTCGAACCCGCACACCAGGATCGCCCGCCGCACGTTCAGTTCGGCCAGCGCCGCCGCCAGCACGTCGAGCAGATCGGGGTTGCCGACGCCGATCAGTTGGAAGTCGGCGCTCGCCGGGTTGGCCAGCGGGCCGAGCAGGTTGAACACCGTCCGCACGCCCAGCTTCCGCCGCAGGTTGGCCACGTTCGCCATCCCCTGGTGGAACTGCGGGGCGTAGCAGAAGGCGAACCCGATGCGGTCGAGGCACCGCTGCGCCCACGCCGGGCCGTTCTCGATCGGCACGCCGAGCGCCCGCAGCACGTCGGCACTGCCAGACTTGCTGCTGACCGCCCGGTTGCCGTGTTTCACGACCGGGATGCCCGCTCCGGCGACCACCAGAGCCGCGGCGGTGGAGATGTTGAACGTGCCCGAGTCGTCCCCGCCGGTGCCGCAAGTGTCGAGAACCGGACCGCTGACGGGCACCAGGCGGATCATCTGTTCCCGGAGTCCGCGGGCGGCGGCGGCGATCTCGGACGGGGACTCGCCTTTCATCCGCAGGGCGACGACGAACGCCGACGCGAGGACGTCATCGACCCGGCCGTGCAACAGGTCGCGGAAGGCGGCATCGGCCAGTCCGGCCGGCAGCTCTCGGCAAGCCAACAGGGCACTGAAGGCCGGGTCGAACCACGGCGGGCGGGGTAGTTCCACGGTGGGAGCCTTGTGGGCGTGGGTGAGTGTGAAAATACGGAGGCGGCGGGGGCGGGGGCAGTCCGACCGGGCGGATTCTGAGCCGGAAACGGGGCGGGTGAGCAAAAACTGAACGGGTTGAAGGGGAAAATCGTTGGCATCTGTACGCCTGTCGTCTATACTCCCTCTCATAGTGGACAAGTGTAGGAGTACGGCCGGGGAGTCCCCGGTGCCACCGCATCCCCACCCGGAGCCTGCTCATGACCCCCGTCGCCTCGGACATCGGTGAGAAGAAGCCGCTCACCGAAACGCAACAGCGGATCTTCGACTTCATCCGCGAGTACATCCAGGAGACGGGCTACCCGCCGGCCATCCGCGACATCGGCAACGCGTTCGACATCAAGTCGCCGAACGGGGTGATGTGCCACCTGCGGGCGCTGCAGAAGAAGGGTTACATCCACCGCGACGAGAAGGTGGAGAACGGCAAGGAGAAGCGGGGTGGGCGGGCGCGGGCGATCACCATTCCGGGGGTGACGAGTGGCGGCTTCAGCCTGCCGCTGCTCGGGGTGGTGGCCGCCGGCAAGACGCTCGAAGCGGTGGAGCAGAACGAGCGGCTGGAGATGAAGGAGCTGTTCACCTCGGACAACCTGTACGTGCTGAAGGTGCGGGGCACGTCGATGATCGAGAGCCAGATCGCCGACGGGGACTACGTCATCATCAAGCGGCAGGAGCAAGCCGACAACGGCGAGAAGGTGGTGGCCATGGTGGACAAGGCGATGACGCTGAAGAAGTTCTACAAGAAGAAGGACCAGGTGCGGTTGGAGCCGTGCAACAGCACCATGGACCCGATCATCGTGGACACGACTAAAGAGAACGTGTCGGTGCTGGGGGTGCTGGTCGGCGTCATTCGGAAGTGCTGAGCGCGAGTGCGACCTCTCTTCGCGGCGAGCGGGAGCCAGCCTGGAACCCAGGCTGGCTCCCGCTCGCCGCGAAGACGTTGAATGAGTCACACGTTGTACGTGCTGCTGGCGGTGGTGCCGCCGCGGCCGGTCCAGTTGGTGTGGAAGAACTCGCCGGCCGGTTTGTCGGTCCGCTCGTAGGTGTGAGCCCCGAAGTAGTCCCGCTGGGCTTGAAGCAGGTTGGCCGGCAGGCGGCCGGTGCGGTACCCGTCGAAGTACGCCAGGGCCGCACTCATGGCCGGCGTCGGGATGCCGTTCGTCACGGCCGCCGCGATCACCCGCCGCCACGCCGCCTGACACTTCTGGATCTCCGCCGCGAAGAACGGGTCCACCAGCAGGTTCACCAGCTTCGGGTTCTTGTCGAACGCCTCCTTGATGTTCCCCAGGAACTTGCTGCGGATGATGCACCCGCCCCGCCACATGAGGGCGATGCCGC
>CAYMHO010000502.1:0-3688 GCA_964390195.1 uncultured Fimbriiglobus sp.
CGGCGTTCGACTGCCCGTCGATCAGGTAGGCGTCGCCGCACACCAGGTCGTCCACCGTGTCGAGCACCTTCTCGGCGTCGCCGGTCTTCGTGCCGAACTCCACCTTGTACTTGATGAGGCCCGGCTTGAGCGCGTGCGAGAGGGCGTAAGACTTGTCCGCGGCGGGTTTGGCGGTCGCGGTGTCGATCAGCTTGCCGTCGGCGTACAGCTTCAGGAACACGCCGTCGGCGGCCTCCTTCAGCGTGCCGTTGTAGTGCAGGGTGCCGACGCCCTTGTCGCCCCGCGGGATGAACTGCCCCGCCACCGGCTTCTCGTCCGCGTCCGGGGTGCGGTCCACCCACGGGTCACTCGCCGGCTCTTTCACGGTGATGGTCGCGGTCCGCACCGTCGGCGTGCCGCCGTTGTCGATGGCCGCCCGCACGGTCATCGTGCCGCTGTTCTGCGCCCGCTTCAGCGCGAGTTTGCCGTCGGCGACCTCCTTGATGACCGCGACGTCGGCCACCGTCCAGACGACGTTCAGCTTGCCGGCACCGGCGGCCTGCATCGCCTGCACGTTTTCGACTTGCGGGACGACTTCGATCTGGGTGCGGCCGTCCCAGGTGGCCGGAGCCTTGAGCGCGAACACCGGCTCCGGGATGGCTTCCGTGATCGTGACCGCCACGTCCGTCGTCTTCACCCCGGTCGGGTAGACCGCCTTCAACTGTACTGACACCGGGGTGTCACCGACCACCCGGCCGGCGTCGAGGGTGAAGGCGAACCGATCGACGGCCGCCACCGTCTCCATCCCGTCCCGCTTCACCAGCCAGTAGAGTTTCTGCGCCCCGCCCGCCTTCGCCGTGAGGGTGACGCTCTTGCCCTCGGCGACCGTCACCTTCGCTTCGGACACCGAGAAGGCGTCGCCCGGCTGCACCACCGGCCCGACGAGCGTCTGGTTCGCCTTCTGGTTCTCGTACTGTAGCTTCACCCAGTCGGGCGAGCGGACGACGTTCGACACCCGCACCTCGTCGATGTCGCCGACGAAGTCGAAGGTGTTCGACCACCCGCCGACGAACAGGCGGGCGGGCGACTTGACGGCGAGCGGGCTGCCGGTCGTCTTGGACACGCTGTCGAGTACCCCGTTCACGTACAGCCGCGCCTCGCCCTTCTGGTACGTGTGGACCACCTGGGTCCACTCGCCGAGCGGGACGTGCCGTTTGCCGGTCACGTTCGCCCCGGAGAACCAGCAGTCCATGTTCATGTGCGGCGGGCTGCGGTACTGCATCACCACCTTGCCCTGGGGGTGATCGTTCCCCCACCCGACGGCGGTGGCGTTCGGCTTCTCGGCCCGGAACCACACCTCCGTCGAGTGCGAATCGGCCCCGACCGGGTAGCCGGCGATCTTGTCGCCCGAAACGCCCTTCCCGCCGGGGAAGTGCCGGGCCGGGCCGACCACCCCCGCGGCCGCCTTCGTGCCGGCGTCTTTCGACTCGACCGTGCCCACCTCGTCCGTCACCGGGCCGTTCATGTGCCACACGCTGAGGAAGCCGTTCGCTTTGCCGAACACCGCTTTGCCGTCGGATTCCGATTTCGCGCCGGCCTTCCCCCAGTGCAGCTTGATCTCCTGGCGGCTGTTGCCGGTGATTTTGGGGACACGCACCCACACACTCGCGGTGCCCGCCTTCGCGTCCCACTCCTCGATCTGGTAGGCCAGCGGCTTGCCGTCGGCGGTGGCGAACCGCAGGTCGTCGCCGTTCGGTTGGGCCTGACCGAAGTCGAAGAAGTCCTTGTGCAATCGCACCAGCAGCGGGAAGTCTTCGACGACCGCCGTCGCCGGCAGGTCGGCCCCGTCGGGGGTGGTGAGGATGAAGACCGACCCGGCGTGCTTCCAACCGGGGTAGTCGGCGTCGGCCGAACCGATCGCGGCGAGGAGGACGAACAGGGCGAAATGCAGACGGCTGTTCACGGGCAGGCTTCCGGGGAGTTGACGTTCGGCCGGGGGGTGTCTGTTGTACCGCGCGGCGTTGCCCGTCACGAACCCACTTCGCCCTCGGCCGTGCTTTGCATGAGCGACCAGAGCGCTTCGACGTCCTGTCGGGTGGTCTGCTCGGCCCCGATGGAGACGCGCACCACCCACCGGCCGCCGAGGGTCGCCGGCGTCAGGTACGCCTTTCCCGAGCGGTTGACGCGATCGGCCCAGGCGCGGGTGTGGGCGTCGAGCGCCGCACCCGCGAGGCCGGGCGGCTGGTGGACGACGCACACCGTTTGCAACGGCACCGGGGCGACCACGGACCAGTGCGGGGCGGCCCGCACCTGTTCGGCGAGCCACTTCGCGTTGTCGATGTCGCGCCGCAGCCGGGTTTGTAGACCGCTCACGCCCTCCGAACGCAGCAGGCACCACAGCTTTAGTGCCCGGAAGCGGCGGCCCAGCGGGATACCCCAGTCGCGGTAGTTCGTCACCTTCCCGTCGGCGGCCGTCCGCAGGTAACTGGGACTGGTGGACATCACCCGCACGAGGTGATCGGGATCGCGGGTGTAGAAGAGCGAGCAGTCGAACACCGCCCCGAGCCACTTGTGCGGGTTGAGGAGGACCGTGTCGGCCCGCTCGACGCCGTCCCACATCCACCGGCACTCGGGCAAGATCATCGCCGACCCGGTCATCGCGGCGTCGACGTGCAGCCACAGCCGATGCCGGGATGCGACCTCGGCGATTGGTGCGAGCGGGTCGAGTGCGGTCGATGCGGTGGTGCCCGTCGTGGCGACCACCGCACAGGGCAGCCGCCCCGCCGCGAGGTCGGCGTTCACCATCTCCTCGAGGGCGTCGGGCCGCATGGCGAAGGCGTCGTCGTGCGACACGGCGCGGACGTTCTCCCGGCCGACCCCGGCCAGCAGGGCCGCCTTCTCGACGGAACTGTGGCTCTGCGTCGAGACGTACACGGTGAGCGGCCGGGGTTCCGCCTGCAACCCGCCGCGGGCCAGAGAGAAGTTGGTGGTCCGCTCCCGGGCACACAGGAGCGCCAACAGGCTTCCGGTCGAGGCGGTGTCCTGGATGACGCCGCTCCAAGCAGCCGACAGGCCCAGCGCCTGACGCATCCAGTCGCACACCACCTCTTCGAGTTCGGTGAGGGCGGGGCTGGCCTGCCAGTTCAGCCCGATGACGCCGAGGCCGGTGCTGACCAGGTCGCCCAGGACGCTGGCGAGCGCGGCGTTGGAGGGGAAGTAGCCGAAGAACCGCGGGTGCTGCCAGTGCGTCAGGCCGGGCGCGATCACACGATCGAGGTCGGCGATGACCCGGTCGAACGGTTCAGGTTCGACGGGCGGCTCGCTCGGCAGCGCGGCCCTCACCTGCCCCGGTTCGGTCTGCGCGATGACGTGGCGGGAGGCGAGGCCAGCACGGTAGTCGGCGAGCCAGTCGATCAGTTGGTGGCCGAAGTGGCGGAACTCATCGGGGGTCATCGAACACTTTGTGCAGGTGGATGTGGTGCGGGCCGAGCTTGCCGCCGTAGTTGCCGGCGGTGATGCGGACGACGCCGGGCCGGCAGGCGGCCTCGACGCCCACGCGGGTGGCCGTCTCGACCGCGGCGAGGTCCAACCCGTCGAAGACGAGTTCGTAGACGGCGTTCACCCCGTCGGGCAGTGCCGACGTCACGGAGCCGCGGAGCGTCGGGCAGTAGGCGTCGTTCGTGCTCGCCTTCAGCGCCTTGTACTTGCT
>CAYMHO010000503.1:0-3681 GCA_964390195.1 uncultured Fimbriiglobus sp.
ACCCGCGGCTGCGGCCGGTGTCCCGGTGCTTGATCACCTGGACGTTCACCACCGTGCCGTACTGGCCGAACAGTTGCCGCAGGTCTTCTTCCGTCGTCTCGAAGGGCAGGTTGCCCACGTACAGATTCACCACGCTCATCTCAGCAGCTCCCGGCGGGGTCGCCGGCGGTCACGCTCCGCACTCGCCCCGCGAACCTCAGACCACCGCCGAACACCGGCGGTGCGGACCAACCCGGACGGGTTTTACCGATGCCATCCCCACACCCGACCGGCCGCCGTCACGAGGGGGTTCACCCCCGACGGCACCGTGCGGGTGCGTACACTCCGATCGCTCGTGAGTCTTCTGCCCGTGGGTGAGTCGCCAGGAAACGTTCCGACCAGTCAGCGTGAGGAGACCGTGCCTGAGATCGAGATGAGTTGCTCATCGCTCAAAGCCGATTCGCCAAACGACGCTCGACGCGAACGCCAACGACCCGTCCGTGTTGATCCTCGCCCGCCGGGTCCGCCCCGTGCAGGTTGGAAGAACTATACCCCCACCCGAGAAAAAAGATAGTGGATTCCACTTGAAAATCCCCGCCGGGCGTCTCAGCGTCGAAGTGGTAGCCACCCCGGAGGTCCGCCGTGCTTCGCACCCCGCTCGTCGCCTGGTCCGTGCCCGCCCTGCTCGCCGTCGCCCTCGTCGCCTGCCCCCGCCCGGCGGTCGGGTGTGCCGTCGCCCCGCCGCGGGACGGCGCCATCTCCATCAGCAGCGAGTCGGCCCTCATCGTTTACGACGCCGCCACCAAGACCGAACACTTCATCCGCACCGCCAACTTCCAGGCCACCTCGAACGACTTCGGCTTCCTGGTGCCGACGCCGACCAAACCGGAGCTGGCGGAAGCGTCGGCCGACGTGTTCGCCGAGTTGGCCGACTTCACCAAGCGGCGGACGGAAGTGCGGACGCGGATGAAGGCGCTGGACCTCGGGTGCGGGATGATGCCGATGTCCAAGTACGCCGCCGGTGACGCCGCCACCCCGCAGGGTGCCGGCGGGGTGCAAGTGGTCGAGCAGAAGCGGGTGGGCGACTTCGACGCGGCCGTGTTGCAGGCGGACGACCCGACGAAGTTGACCGACTGGTTGACAGCTAACGGGTACGACGCCCGCCCGGTACTCACCGACTGGTTCAAAATGTACGCCGACGAGAAGTGGTTCCTGACGGCGTTCAAGATCGCCGCCGACTCGCCCGCCGCCGGCGGGAACAAGCTGGCCCTCACCAGCTCGGCCGTGCGGATCAGCTTCACCACCGACCGCCCGGTGTACCCGTACCGCGAGCCGGCCGACATGCAGACCGTGACCGCCCCGCGACAGCTGAAGCTGTTCGTGCTGAGCGACCAGCGGGTGAGCGGCACCATCGGCAAGGGCGACGGGGCGAAGGCGTGGGCGGCGCGGACGGAGTGGGCGAACAAGGTGCCGGCGGAGCGGATAGCGGCGGTGGCGGAGAAGGGGAAACTGCCAGCGGGGGTGGGCACCCGCGAGTGGCACCTGACCGAGTTCATCGACACCTCGGCCCCGCGGCCGGGCACCGACGAGTTGTACTTCAGCCCGGCGGCCGACCAGTCGGCGGTCGAACGGCCCCCCATCATCGAATGGCGGGAGTACGACCCGTGGCCGTGGATGTTCGGTGGCATCGCCCTGCTCGCGGGGGTGCTGCTCGGGTTCGTCGTCTGGCGGAGGGCGAAGGCGAAAAAAGCGTGACATTTTCCGCGACGCGCCGGGCGGCACTCCGGCAACACTCGCGTCGATCCCCGAGACGCCTGCCGATGTCCGTGCTCGCTACCACCCTCGTTCGCCTGGACGCCGCCACCGACGGGCAACTGCTCGGCCGGTTCGTCCAGTCCCGCGACGCCGACGCCTTCGCCGCACTGGTCCGCCGGTTGGGGCCGACGGTGCTGGCCGTCTGCCGGCGGGTGTGCCCGGATTCGCACCTGGCCGAGGACGCTTTTCAAGCGGCGTTCCTGGTGCTGGCGACGAAGGCCGAGGCGGTGAAGCCGCGCGAGCAGGTGGCCGTGTGGCTGTACGGGGTGGCGTACCGCACCGCCTCGAAGGCCCGCGCCATGCTGTCCAACCGCCGCCGACGCGAAACTGGTTCGCCCGCCCTGCCCGAAGCCCCGGCTCCGGATGCCGTCGTGCCCGACGACGACGAACTGCGGAAGCTGGACGCGGCCATCGCCAAACTGCCCGAACCCCTGCGGGCGGCGGTGGTGCTGTGCGAACTGGAGGGGCGTTCACGGAAGGACGCGGCGAAGCAACTCGGCATCCCGGAGGGGACGCTGAGCAGCCGGCTGGCCGACGCCCGCAGGCGGCTGGGCGAGCGCCTGCGGCCGGTGGCGGCGGTGGTGACGGCGGTGCTGGCGGCCCGCACGGCCGAGGCGGCGCTCGGCGGATCGACATCCGAAACGGTTCAAACCCTGGCCCGCGGAGTGATGTCGATGATGCTGCTCCACAAGCTGAAACTGCCGGCGGTGCTGCTCGGTGTCGCACTGGTCGCGACCGTGTTCACCGTCCCGCTGCTGCTCGCCCCCGCCCCGGCCGCCCCGGTGCCGAAGTCGCTCAAACCCACCGCCGGTACGATCGGCGTCACCAAGGGCGGGAAGTTCTACCTGCTCCGCCCGGACGGCGAGGTCACCCACGAGTTCGACCTGGAAGAGCGGTGGAAGCTGCAATGGCTGGAGGGGCCGTGTGTCGTCAGCCCGTCGCCGAACGGCGGGTTCCCGGTGGCGGTGCTCATCCCGCGGGGCGACGAGGAGAAGAAGCAGGGACAGTCCCCGCCGCGGTACGAACTGCGGTTGATCCGCTCGGCCGACGACCGCGACGGGCAGGTGATCGACACCGGCAAGGGGTCGCTCGGCGGACACCTGGTGTGGGCGCGGTCGGGCAAGCGGTTCTATGTGAGCGTTCGCGGCGAGGAACCGTCGAAGGACCAATGGCGGGTGATCGAGGCGGCGTCGGGGAAGGCGACCGCGGCGGAGGTCCCGGAGGGGCATCTGGTGTTCGGCGAGACCGCGGACGGCAAGCTGCTGGCAGACGCCAGCCGCGTGAACGACTCGGAGAAGTGGTGGGTGTCCGCCGGCTGGCGTCACCTGTATCGGGTGTCCGCGGAAGGGAAGGCGGTCAAGCCGATCGTAGTCCGGGAGGGTGTGTTCGAAACGGACGACCACCACTTCGACCTGTCGTCCGACGGCCACGCGGTGCTCAGTTGGGTGTACGACCAAAACGCCGACGCCGACCGGTTGACCACGCTCGACACGAGAACCGGGAAGGCCACCACCCTGATGCCGAACGACCTGAACCGGATCGGGGTCAGGATCCATCAGGCCAAATGGTCGCCGTCCGGAGACCGGGTGGCGTTCGTCTACTCGCTCCCCACCCCACGAGGGGTCGAGCCGGACCGCATCCTGTCCGTCTGCGACCTCGACGGCACGAACGGGAAGACCCTGCTCACATGGAGTGAAAAGGGGGACACGTTCGGCGAGGTGTGGGACGCTCACTTCGAATGGAACTGATCGGAGTTGTTCGTCGGGGACGTGCGGTCTCGGTCGGGGGGGGGGGGGGGGGGGGGGGGGGCGCGGCCGGGGGGCGCCCCCCCCCCCCCCCCCCCCCCACCCGGCCCCCCCCCCCCACCCACCCCCCCCCCCCCCCGCC
>CAYMHO010000504.1:0-3672 GCA_964390195.1 uncultured Fimbriiglobus sp.
GGTCGGCCCCGGTGAACGCCCCCTTCTCGTGCCCGAACAGTTCGCTCTCCAGCAGGCTGTCGGGGATGGCTGCGCAATTGATCGCCAGGAACGGCTTGTCCGCCCGCCGCGAGTGCTGGTAGATGGCCCGCGCCACCAGCTCCTTGCCGGTGCCGCTTTCCCCGAGGAGCAGCACGGTTACGTCCTGCGGGGCGAACCGGCCGATCGCCTTGTACACCTCCTGCATGGGCGGCGAGCGGCCGACGATTAGGTCTGACCCATCGCCAGAGGGTTGTCCGTCCACCACGGCCGGCACGCTCTGCATCCGCCGCAGGGCGAGCGCCTTCCCCACCACCTCCCGCAGGTGGTGCAGGTCCACCGGCTTGAGCAGGTACTCGAACGCCCCCCGCTTCATCGCCTCGATGGCCGTGTCGGCCGCGGCGAACGCGGTCACAACGACGACCGGCAACTTCGGATCGAGCTGCCGCAACTTCTCGAACACCTCCAGCCCGGACTGGTCCGGCAGCCGCACGTCCACGATCACCGTGTCCGGCCGATACTTCTCCGCGGCCGCCAGCCCCCGCCGGCCGGAGGTGGCGGTGACCACCCGAAGGTCGTCCGACTCCAGCCCGCTCTGCAGGGAGTACAGGACGTTCGGCTCGTCGTCGATGATGAGCAGTGTCGGCACGGGTCGGCTCCGTCAGGCTGTCAGTGTCGCCGGCTGTGTCGGAGGCACGACCGGCAGCCGGAGGGTGAACGTGGTTCCGCTCTGGGATGATACAGCGGTCAGCCCGCCGCCGTGCGTCTCCGCGATGCGGCGGCAGATGGACAGCCCCAGTCCCATCCCGGACTCCTTCGTGCTGACGAACGGCTCGAACACCCGCTCGCTCAGGTCGGGCGGCAGCCCCGGCCCGCCGTCGGCCACCGCCACCACCACCGCCGGGTCGCCGGCCGGGTCGCGGGCCATGCCCACCCGGACGGTCACGTGCCCGCCGTCCGGCTGGGCGTCGAGGGCGTTGAACAACAGGTTGAACAGCACCTGCCGCACCTGGTTGGCGTCGGCTGACGCAACCGCCGGGCCGGGGTCGGCCTCCACCCGCACCGCCACCGCCTGCAGGTCGGCCCGCGCCCGCACCCCGTCCACCGCCCGCTGGGCCAACTCCTTCACGTCCACCGGCCGCGGGTCGAGCCGCGGCGGGCGGGCGAAGTCGAGGAACCCACTGACGATCTGCTCCAGACGCACGATCTCCTCTTCGAGCACCTGCAAGTCTCTGCCGCGGAATACCCCCCGACGCTCGGCCGCCGCTTGCACCAGCAGCTTGATGGCCATGAGCGGGTTCCGCACCTCGTGGGCGAGGCCGGCGGCCATCTGCCCGACCCACGCCAGTTGCTCGGCCCGCAGGGCGTCCCGCTCGGTCTGCCGCAGGCGGGCGAGGACGGCCGCCGCAGACTGCCTCATCTGCTCGACCGGATCGACCGGTCGGTCGGAGTACGCCGTTGTGTGCTTTTGAGGGACGGCTAACCCGAGTTCGGCCGCCGTCAGTCGCAACTTCTCCTCGGCGGACAGGAGTGACCGGCGGATGGCGACGGCGATCAGGGTACCGCCGAGCAGACCGCCAAACGCTCCGCACAGGCCGATGGCAACGAGGGCGGTGGTGATGCGGTCGGCCGTCTGCTGGTTGGCCGCAGTGGTGGTGGTCAGCACCCCCTCGTTCAACATCAGGTATTCCCTCGCTGGCTCAAGGATCTCCTTCTCGAACACCTCGTCCAGTTCGAGGATCTTCTGGTACTTCCACTCGGACCGCTTCTGCGTCACTTGATCGTACTCGGCGAAGAAGTGTTCGTATCCCTTCCGCACACGCGTCATCAGCCGCTGTTCGTCGGTGGTGGACGCCGCCCGTTCAGCCGCAGCCAACGCCTCCGCCGTTCGCTCCCGCTGCCGGGATATCAACTTCAGGTGCCCCTCGTCCTGGGTGATTAGATACCGGGTGTACTGCGTCCGCACCTCCCGCAAGCTGATCTCCAACTCCTGGGCCGCCCGCATGCTCGAGACGTTCGAGGCTATGAGATCGGACGCCGACCGCTGGAGGGTCCGGACGTACCACGCCGACCCGACCCCAATGACGAGCAGGAGAAGGGCGAGGACGGCCACCGGGGCGGTGAGCCGCCCGATAAGGCTAGGAGTCATGGGGCACCCTGTGGGCCTGTACACAGGCTGTACAAGTAGTGCAGAACGTGTGCATCGCAGGCACGGTTGGCGGTGCTTGTCGAGACACCCAACGGGTCAGAATCGCGCCGTCTATTGAGTCTCGCGACTTCACACAACCCCCTGAAATCTTAGGCTCCAATCGCCTTGTCCCGAAGATCGATCTGGGGTCATCGAGGGCGTTGGCACCAGCCTTGCTTTGCCCCGCCATCACTGCAACTGTCGTGCCCCGCGGAATGGCTTGTCTCGGCCCAGTCACCCTTGAGGGAGCATCATGGCCTGGGATCAAGAGCGGTTGGAGCAGGTCGCCCGTACCCGCCTCGGCGGGGCGAAGCTGATCGTGGTGGCCAACCGCGAGCCGTACATCCACCGGTACCGCAACGGCGGGGTGGAGTGCATCCGCCCGGCCGGCGGGTTGACCACTGCCCTCGACCCGGTCATGCGCGCTTGCGGCGGCACTTGGGTGGCCCACGGCTCCGGCGACGCCGACCGCCGGACAGCCGACGCTGGCGGCCGATTGGGCGTGCCGCCGGGCGACCCGAGTTATACCCTGCGGCGGGTCTGGCTGACGCGGGAGCAGGAGGAGGGGTACTACTACGGGTTCGCCAACAGCGGGCTGTGGCCGCTCTGCCACCAGGTGTACGCCCGCCCGGTGTTCGACCCGACCCACTGGCAGGCGTACCGGGAGGTGAACGAGTTATTCGCCGAGGCCGTCCTCGAGGAAGCGCGAGGCGGCCCGGCACTCGTTTTCGTCCAGGACTTCCACTTCGCCCTGCTCCCGCGGCTGTTGAAGCAGGCCCGCCCGGACCTGGTGGTGGCCCAGTTCTGGCACATCCCGTGGCCGAACCCGGAGACGTTCCGCGTCTGCCCGTGGGCGAAGGAACTACTCGAGGGCATGCTGGGCAACGACCTGATGTCGTTCCACATCCAGTACCACTGCAACAACTTCCTCGAGACGGTGGACCGCACCCTCGAGTGCCGCATCGACCGTGAGCACTTCGCGGTAGTGCGGAACGGCGACACCACCCGCGTTCGCCCGCACCCGATCAGTGTGGACCCGCGACTAGCTGACGTGTACTTGGGGGACGACTGGTTCGCCCGCTCGGTCCGACTTCGCAAAGAACTCGGGTTGGATTACCGCCCGCTCCTGGTGGGCGTGGACCGGGTGGACTACACGAAGGGCATCCCCGAGCGGCTGCTGGCGGTGGATCGGATGCTCCAGGTACATCCGGAGTTGAGGGGGAACTTCCACTTCGTACATGTCGGCGCCCCCAGCCGCACCGACCTGCCCGAGTACCGCGAGCTGAACGAGCGGGTGCAGAGCCTGACCGAGGCCATCAACCTGCGGCACGGCATCGCCGGCTGGCGGCCGGTGGTGCTGGTGAACGAGCACCGCGGGCCGGAGGACCTGTTCGTGCTCTACCGGATGGCGGCCGGGTGCGTGGTGAGCAGCCTGCACGACGGGATGAACCTGGTGGCCAAGGAGT
>CAYMHO010000505.1:0-3610 GCA_964390195.1 uncultured Fimbriiglobus sp.
CCACCATGAACGGCCGCGGGGCGATCAGGTACGCCATCTCGGCGTAGTTGAACGTACACCCCAGGTCGAACTCGTACATCTCGTACTCATTGGTCCACATGTAGCTGCGGTCCAGGTCCACGCTCACGTTCTTGCCGATCCACTCGTTGAAGTCGCCGCTGCAGATGCTCAGGCAGTACCGCTTCTCGACCGCTGGCACCCGCATGGCCGTCTTCCCACCGTAGCTCAGGCCGTAGAACCCGATCCGCTTCGCATCGACGCCCGGTAGCTTCGCGATGAAGTCGAGCGTCCGTTGGTGCTGGCGGATGATGAAGCTGAACAGGCTGAGTTTGAGCGGGTTCGCCTTCCGCTGAATCTGCCGGAAGGTGTTCTGGCCGTAGTACGGGTTCTGCGGGCAGTAGACGACGTACCCCTTTTGCACCAGCTTGCGGGCGAACTCGAAGTACGTCGGCCGCTTCTCCGGGTCGATGCAGTGTCGAGGGGTGCCCTCCAGCCCGTGCTGGCAAACCACCACCGGCCGCTTGTCGGTGTCCTTCAGATCCTTCGGCAGCAGCAGGATGCCGTAGGCAAACACGTCGTCGTACACGTCGAGCTTCACCTCGTACCCGGTCCACGTCTTCTCGTCGTACACCTGCCGCGTGCGGGGGTTCAGTGGCACCGTCGGCTCGGGCAGCTTGCCGATCACCTCGGAGTGGAAATACTCGCGGTACCAGTCGCAACTCTGCTCCCATTTCTCGGGCGAACTGGCGTCGGCCTTCTTCCAGAAGTCTTTGCGAACGGCGTCGGAGTCGCGCCACAGCTTCTGCGTGAACGACACGAGTTGATCGAACTGCCGCTTGTGCCGGGCCGCGGAGTCGGGGAGCGTGATCTTTTCAGGTACGGTAACGTCTCCCTTCACCGAATACGCAAGCCCGAGCCTGTCGCGGAAGTGAACCCTGGCCCACTCTAGCCCGCCCGTCGCGGCGTTACCAATGTTTTGAGTTCCAGTGAACCGCCCCCATTCCGATTCGACGGTCTGAGAATCCTTTTTCTGCAACTTGCCCGGTGCGGCACCCGACCGGCCGGGTTTGCCATCAACTGAACCGCTCCATTCGGGGTAGCCGAATTGATAGCCGGGGAACATTCGATCCGTCGGTGCGAGTCGGGCGATTTCCGCATCTCCGAACTCCTTCAGTAGTCCCCAGACGTTCCGGTCGATGGGTTGGGTCCAAACTGACTCTCGCGCGTCGAAGTACCCTGTCGATTTGGTGGCGTGTATCGTCTCACTCAGCGCACCGGCGAAAAGTGCGATCATTCCTCCGTCGCCATCGCACCCATCGACGCCGATCTTGAGATCGGGGTACTGTTCGGCGAACCAGTCCACCGCCGCGAGTACCTTCTGCACCTCGTAACCGGTGAGAGTTCGACCCATCTCATAGGCCATGCGGTAGACGAACTCGCGGTGTGGGATGTTCGTCTGCCGCTTCAGTCTGGCGTTGCCCGAGAGTTCGTCTTTCCGGTTGATAAGTGTGGGCACCAACACTCGACCGCCGCAGCGGGCGAGGTTGAGAGCCCACCCTGCCCCCTTCGTCAGCCCAGCCAATTCCTCCGGCGACTGGTCCGCGTGTGGGATCGCCACCACGTTCGCCTTCGGTTTATCCTTCGGTTCGATCAACAGCCCCTCGGCATCGACACCCGGCAGCACCGCCCACCGCACCGCGTGGACCTTGCACCCGTCGATCTCGGCGAGCAGGCTCGACTTGCCCGGACCGCTGATGAACTCCAGGTTCGGCTTCACCCGCTCGTCCACCACGCCGAGCATCTTCCGCAGGCGTTCGCGCTTCGCCGGCGGACTTTTCGCCAGCGCCTCCTTGCTGGCCAGGTCGGGCTTCCACAACTCGTCCCGCTTCGCCGGGGCCGCCTTCAACTCGCGGTCGAGGTACTTGTGGATGCCGGCCACCATCGCCGCGGCCATGTCGCCGTCGTCGGTCAGCGGTTTGGTGTTGGGCAGGGGGTCGGCCGCGGGGAGGGCGGTCGCGAGAACGAGGAGCGCGAGGAGGGGCCGCATGTGCGTCTCCGCAGGGGGAGGAGTAGGGTAACACATCACAACAGAAACCTCACGCCTCGGCCCTTCCCCATTTCTTCGCGCCGCCGGGCGTCCTCCCTGCTAACACTGTCATCAGACGCCGGAGGGACCGCCATGCCTGACCAACCGCCGAACGCCCAGACCCCGCCCGCCGCCGACAAGAAGCCGAACGGCTCGCCCGTCGCCGGGCTGATCATCCCCGGCCTGCTCATCCTGGCCGCCGGGGTGGTGTTCGCCGTCTTCTACTTCCTCAACCAAAAGCTGCCGCCGGTCGATGCGGCCAAACTGCTGAACGGGTACGTGCTGAACGCCGACAAGCTCTCCAAGCTGTCGGACGAGTACAAGGACGCCGACAACGACCTGGTGGCCGACACCCCGGACGGGGCGACCGAACCGGCCGAACTGTACTTCTGCGACGTGCCCGGCCCGAACCCGGACGCCGACGAGGAGTTGTGGAAGGCGTTCCTGGAGCACATGAGGAAGAAGACGGGCAAGCCGTGCAAGTACCTGAAGAAGGTGGACGGGATGCAGGCGGCGGGCGACCCGGCCGACGCCACCGGCGAGCCGGCCCCGACGCCGGCCGACGCCGGGGCGGTGAAGTCGTTCAACGCCCAACTGTCGGCACTCAAGGGCGGGCACCTGCACGTCACCGCGTTCACCACCGGGCAGGTGCGGCAGGCGGTGAACACCGCCGGCTTCCGCCCGCTGCTCACCCCGGCCGACAAGGGGGGGAAGGCCACCTACCGGGTGCGGGTGCTGGTGGCGGCCGACAGCAAGGTGCAGTCGCTGGCCGACCTGAAGGGGAAGACGCTGGCCGTGTCCGCCCTGTCGAGCAACTCGGGGGCGAAGGCGCCGATCGTGCTGCTGCACGACGAGGGGAAACTGAACCCGAAGACGGATTACAAGTTCAAGGTGGCCGGGTCGTACTGGGCGGCGCTGGCGATGGTGGCGAAGGGGGAGGCGGACGCGACGTGCGTGGCCAGTGACCTGTTCGACCGCGAACTGGCCCGCGGGGAGCCGACCGAGGCGGAGAAGAAGCAGGGGCGGGGGAAGTTCACCGCCGACCAGTTCCGCGACCTGCCCGTGCCGCCGGCCGAATACCCGAAGGTGTGTTTCGGGGTGTCGCACACGCTGCCCAAGGGGCTGGTGGCGAAGGTCGAGGACGGGTTCAAAACGTTCCCGTTCGAGAACACGCCCGTGGGCAGGCGGTACACCCCGGACGGGGCGGTGAAGTTCGTGCCGGTCGAGTTCAAGAAGGACTGGGAGGGGGTGCGGAAGGTGGACGACCGGCTGGTGGAGATCCTGAAGGGGCCGTGACCGAATGTGTGGGTGGTGTGAAGGCGGGGGAAGGAATTGTCCGGAGGGGTGTAATCTCCGTCGTGGGCGGTGGGCGGCGAGGGTCGTCGGCCGCTATGATAATCAGTCTCTCCTAGCTCTCTCATACATTCCCGCCCCGTCCGAGGTGCCGTCATGTCCCGCACGGTTCGCCGTGGGTTCACGCTCATCGAGCTGCTGGTGGTGATCGCCATCATCGCCATCCTGATC
>CAYMHO010000506.1:0-307 GCA_964390195.1 uncultured Fimbriiglobus sp.
ACAACGGCCAGCCGCACAACCTGAGCAACCGGGCGGCGGCGCGGGACTTCGCCGTGCGGATGCACCAGTTCTTCGACCACCACCTGAAGGGCGAGCCGATGCCCGAGTGGATGGCCAAGGGGGTGCCGTACCTGGAACGCGAGAAAGAGAAGGAGCAGTGGAAGAAGCTGTTCGAGCCGGAGAAGAAGTGACCGTGCTCTGACTCTTCGCCGCGAGCCGTGCGAGCGCCCACCTTGCGCACGCACCGCTCGCCGCCAAGAAGCCACTAAACAACCCACATCCCCCCCACACATTACCCACTCCCGCC
>CAYMHO010000506.1:317-3574 GCA_964390195.1 uncultured Fimbriiglobus sp.
AATATGTGCCGGGGACCTAACTGTGCCCCGCGCCCCGGCCGCGCCCCTGGGGGGCGCTCGCACGGCCCGCGGCGAAGATGCCTCTCATCTCCCCACTTCCGCCCCACTCTTGCCGCTCTCCGGCCCCCGCCGGACAATGCCGCCGTTCCGCCCCTCTCCCGTCGAGGCCCGTCATGAAAGTCGGCATGAACCTGCTGCTGTGGACCGGATTCGTCACCGAGGCCGATTTCCCGACCATCGGGAAGATCAAGGCGGCGGGGTTCGACGGGGTGGAACTGCCGCTGTTCGACGGCACCGCCGACCACTACAAGGCGGTCCGCAAGGAACTCGACAAGCAGGGGCTGGCGTGCAGCACCGTCACCATCATGACGCCGGAGGCGAACCCGATTTCGCCGGACGACAACATCCGTAAAGCGGCGGTCGAGCGGCTGAAGTGGGCGGTGGAGATGAACCACATCCTGGGCAGCGTGGCCATGTGCGGGCCGTACCACTCGCCGCTCGGGGTGTTCAGCGGCACCGGCCCGACGGCGGATGAGAAGGGCCGCGCGGTGGAGGTGCTGCGGCAGGCGGCCGAGTTCGCCAAGCAAGCGAACTTGACCCTCGCCATCGAGTACCTGAACCGCTTCGAGTGCTATTTCCTGACCACGGCGAAGGACGCGGCCGCGCTGGTGAAGAGCGTGGACCACCCGAACTTCCGCTGCATGTACGACACCTTCCACGCGCACATCGAGGAGAAGAGCCAGGCGGCCGGGGTGGCGGCCGCGACCGGGGCGTTCGCGCACGTCCACATCAGTGAGAACGACCGCGGGGTGCCGGGCACCGGTCAGGTGCGGTGGGACGAGGCGTTCAAGGCGATCAAGGGCACCGGGTACGACGGCTGGCTGGTGATCGAGGCGTTCGGCCGGGCGCTGCCCGACCTGGCCGCCGCCACCCGCGTGTGGCGGGACCTGTTCCCGAGTGCCGACGACGTGTACACGCAGGGGATCGAGTTCATCAAAACGAAGTGGGCCGCCGCGTGAGCCGGAGGAAGAAGCGCATGGCCCCGCAGTGGTGGTTCGACGGCGTCTGCCTGGTCGGGCGGTTCGGGTCCCTCCGCACCGGCTGCTGGCTGCTCGTCCACGGGCACGAGGCGGCGGTGCTGGAGATGCCGCCGTCCAACCCGGGGGAGCCGACGCCGGCCGAAGCGGTGCAGGCCGCCGTCGCCGGCTCGCCCGTGCGGGTGACGCACCTGCTCTGCACCCACGCCCACGCCGACCACTTCTCGGCCGCCACCTTCCACGCCTTCCGCGCCGCCTTCCCGGATGCCCGCCCGTGCCTGCACGTCGGCTTCCGCCGGCACATCGGCACCGAGTACGGGGTGTGGTACTTCGACCACGAAGCCGAATTGCAACTGAACGGCGAACCGCTGCACCTGGTCCACGCCCCGAAGCACAGCGGCAGCGACACGTTCGTCATTTTCCGCGGCACCGCCTGCACCGGCGACTGGGAGTTGGGGACGCTGCGGTCGGTCCACGACTGGGCCGGGTGGGGGGTGCCGGCCGGCCGCAAGCTGGAGTCGATCGCCCGCATGGAGCGGTGGCCGGCGGAAAAGAACTACCACATCCACCGGGTGTACTCGGTGCACGCCAACGACCGCCGGGACGACATCGACTTCCCCGCCCTCATGGCCGTCACCCGGCAGGACGGGTAGGAAGACTTCTCCCTCCCTCCCACGGGGTTTCCCCGCCATGTTCCGCCTCGCCGCCGTCTCGCTCCTGCTCGTCGCCATCACCCTCGCCGCCGCCGACCCGCCGCCCCAGAACCCCCGCGAGAAGAAGGTGCGGGACGACAAGGTGAAGGTGGAGAAGGACGGGTTCTGGATTTACAACGACCTGCCCAAAGCGCTGGCCGAGGCGAAGAAAGTGGGCAAGCCGCTGGTGGTGGTGTTGCGGTGCCTGCCGTGCGAGGAGTGCGTCAAACTGGACGACGACCTGGTGGACACGGACAAGAGCATCCGCCCGCTGCTGGAGAAGTTCGTGCGGGTGCGGGTGGTGTCCACCAACGGGCTGGACCTGAGCACCTTCCAGTACGACACCGACCAGAGCTTCGCCGTCTTCTTCCTGAACGCGGACGGCACCGTGTACGGGCGGTTCGGCACGCGGTCGCACCGCACCAACTGGGTGGGCGACGTGTCGCTGGAGGGGTTGGCCGAGGCGATGCGGGGGGCGCTCGACCTGCACGCCGCTTACCCGAAGAACAAGGAGCAACTGGCCGGCAAGCGCGGCCCCGCCCCACTCTACCCGGTGCCGGAGAAATTCCCCGCCCTGAGCAAGTACAAGTCGGAGATCGACTACAAGGGGAACGTGGTGCAGAGCTGTATTCACTGCCACCAGATCGGCGACGCCGTGCGGGCCGAGTACCGGGCGAAGAAGGAGCCGCTGCCCGAGGACGTGCTGTTCCCGTACCCGCACCCGAAGAGCCAGGGGCTGATCCTCGACCCGAAGACGCGGGCGACGGTGAAGGAGGTGACGAAAGGCACGGCGGCGGAGAAGGCCGGGTTCAAGGCGGGTGACGAGATCCGCACGCTCGGCGGGCAGCCGCTGCTGAGTGTGGCCGACGTGCAGTGGGTGCTGCACAACACCCCGGCGAAGGGCGGGAACTTGGCCGCCGAGGTGGTGCGGGGCGGCAAGGCGACGACGCTTACCCTCGCCCTGCCGGACGGCTGGCGGCAGGCGGACGACGTGTCGTGGCGGGCGAGTTCATGGGGCTACCGGCGGATGGCCACCGGCGGGATGAAGCTGGACGTGATCGACGGCGACCGCCCGGCCGGGGTGCCGAAGACCGGCATGGCCCTGCGTGCGGCCCACGTCGGCGAGTACGGCAACCACGCCGCCGCGAAGAACGCCGGGTTCATGAAGGATGACGTCATCATCTCGTTCGACGGGAAGACCGACCTGCTCCGCGAAACCGACGTGTTCGCCCACGGCTTGCGAACCAAGATACCGGGCGACAAGGTGGCGGTCACGCTCGTCCGCGGCGGGAAGACGATGGAGCTGATGCTGCCCATGCAGGAGTAAAGCCCGACGAGCCGCGACCGCCAGGGAGCGGGTGTTGAATCACCCGCTCCCTGGCGGTCGCGGCTCGCTGGCTTACACGGCTGCCAGCGTTTGCTCGATCCGTTTCAGCACGGTCTCCTTACCAAGCACGGCGAGGGTGTCGAACAGGCCGAACCCGACGCCGGTGCCGGTGACGGCCACCCGCAGCGGCAGTTGCAGCGC
>CAYMHO010000507.1:0-3546 GCA_964390195.1 uncultured Fimbriiglobus sp.
ACCCCGCCGACCATCCAGGTGGACTGCAACTACCCCGGCGCGAGCGCCGACGTGGTGGCCAAGACCATCGCCGCCCCCATCGAGCAGCGGGTGAACGGGGTGGAGCGGATGCTGTACATGAAGAGCGAGAGCACGTCCGACGGCAGCTACACCCTGACCGTCACCTTCGAGACGGGCACCGACCTGAACGTCGCCCAGGTGATGGTGCAGAACCGGGTGAACCTGGCCCTGCCCGAGTTGCCCGAGACGGTGCGGGCCATCGGCGTGACCGCCCGCAAGCGGTCGCCCGAGATCCTGCTGACGGTCAGCATCAACTCGCCCGACGGCAGCTACGACCAACTGTACCTGAGCAACTACGCCGCCCTGCACCTGCGGGAGGAACTGGTGCGGGTGCGGGGGATCAGCGAGGTGCTGATTTTCGGTCAGCGGGACTACTCCATGCGGGTGTGGGTGGACCCGGACAAGCTGGAGGCGCGGCAACTGACCGTGCTGGACGTCATCAACGCCCTGCGGAAGCAGAACCGGGAGGTGGCGTTCGGGCACGTCGGCGGGGGCGACGCCGGCACCGACACGCACCTGACGGTCACCGCCCAGGGGCGGTTGGAGACGCCCGAGCAGTTCGGCGAGGTGACGGTGCGGGTCGGCCCGGACGGCCAACTGGTGAAGGTGAAGGACGTGGCCGAGGTGGGGCTGGGGGCGCGGGCGAGCGACATCGAGAACCGGTTCAACAACAAGCCGACGGTCGGGCTGGCGGTGTTCCTGGAGCCGAACGCGAACGCCCTGGAGTGCGCCGACACCATCAAGGGGAAGATGACGGAGTACGAGAAGGACTTCCCCGACGGCATCATCTACGAGATCGGGTACGACACCACCCCGTACATCAAGGCGAGCATCGACGAGGTGTGGAAAGCACTCCGGGACGCCACCGTGCTGGTGGCGGTGGTGGTGCTGGTGTTCCTGCAGAGCTGGCGGGCCGCGGTCATCCCGCTGGCGACCATCCCGGTCGCCATCGTCGGCACCCTGGCGGCCATGTACGCCGTCGGGTTCGGCATCAACAACCTGACCCTGTTCGGGCTGGTGCTGGCGGTGGGCATCGTGGTGGACGACGCCATCGTGGTGGTGGAGGCGGTGCAGCACCAGTTGGAGAAGGGGCTGAGTCCGCGGCAGGCGACACTGAAAGCGATGGGCGAGGTGAGCGGGCCGGTGATCGCCGTCGGGCTGGTGCTGAGTGCGGTGTTCCTGCCGTGCATGTTCCTGGGCGGCATCGTCGGCCTGTTCTTCCGCCAGTTCGCCCTGACCATCGCCATCAGCACGCTCATCAGCACCTTCCTGAGTCTCACCCTGAGTCCGGCGCTGGCGGTGGTGCTGCTGCGACCACACGCGGCCGGACGGGGGGTGGGCGTGATCGAGCGGGTACTGTGGGCGATCGGCGCCGCCGTACTGATCGGCTGGACACTCACCCGCCTGGAACTGTGGCAACCGCTCCACCCGGCCGACGCCCTCCGCCTCGCCCTCGGCTGGGGGGGGGTGGCCGTCGCCGCGGTCGGCGGGTTCTTCCACCCGTTCTTGTTCCGGCTGTTCAACCGCGGGTTCGACCGGACCGCCCGCGGGTACACCCGGCTGACCGGCTGGTTCGTGCGGGTGCCGCTGCTGCTGCTCGTGGTGTACGCCGGGCTGAGCGTCCTCGGGTACCGCACGTATCAGCTCATCCCGAGCGGGTTCATCCCGCTGCAAGACAAGGGGTACCTGATCGCCAGCGTGCAGTTACCCGACGCCGCCGCCGCCGAGCAGACCCGCGAGGCGATGCAGAAGGTGGTGACGGTGGCGCGAGACACGCCGGGGGTGAGGCACGTGAACGCGGTGGCCGGCAACTCGTTCGCCCTGAGCGCGTACGGGTCGAACTTCGGCAGCATGTTCATCATCCTGGACGACTTCGACCGGCGGAAGACGCCCGAGTTGTACTCGGCGAACGTGGCGGTCGAGCTGAACAGGCGAATCAACGCCGAGGTGCCGAAGGCGACGGTGAACGTGTTCCCGGCGCCGGCCGTGCCGGGGCTGGGCCGCAGCGGGGGTATCCGCCTGATGGTGCAGGACCGCGGGGAGGTCGGGCCGAAACGGCTGGAGGGGCAGACGCAGCAACTGATCCAGCAGGCCCGACGCCAGCCGGTGCCCGGAACGCCGCCGCCCGAGGAAGGCAAGCCGCCCGAATCGCCCATCTACCAGAACCCGTTCACCGTGTACAAGGTGGACTCGCCTCAGTTGCGGGTGGTGGTGAACGACGCCGAGTGCGTGGCGGCCGGCGTGGACCCGCTCGACGTGTACGCCACCATGTCGGCGACGCTGGGGCAGCGGTACGTGAACGACTTCAACCGCTTCGGGCGGACGTTCCAGGTGAACGTGCAGGCGCAGTCCGCCAGCCGCAACCAGACGACCGACGTGCGGCGGCTGCGGGTGCGGAATAAGGCGGGCGAGCTGGTGCCGGTGGGGGCGCTCGCGGACATCAAGACGGTCAGCGGCCCGCTGGTGGTGACGCGGTACAACATGTACCCGGCGGCGGCCATCAACGCGAACGTGGCCCCGGGGGTGAGCAGCGGGGACGCCATCGCCGTGTTCGAGCAACTGGCCGACCGCGACCTACCAAAGAACATGGGGTACGAGTGGACCGAGCTGGCGTTCATCGAGCGGCGGAACCGCGACACCGGGGTGCTGGTGTTCGTGCTGGCGGTGGTGGTGGTGTTCCTGGTGCTGGCCGCCTTGTACGAGAGCTGGTCGCTGCCGCTGGCGGTCATCCTGGTGGTGCCCATGTGCGTCATCTCGTCGCTCGCCGGGGTGTGGCTGGCGAGGCAGGATTTCAACCTGTTCACGGCGGTGGGCTTGGTGGTGCTGGTCGGGCTGGCGTGCAAGAACGCGATCCTCATCGTCGAGTACGCCAAGCACCAGCGGGAGGGCGGGGCGAGCCGGCGGGACGCCATCCTGGCGGCGTGCAAGCTGCGGCTGCGGCCGATCCTGATGACCAGCGTGGCGTTCATCCTCGGCGTCATGCCGCTGGCCTTCGCCGACGGGGCCGGGGCGGAGATGCGGCGGGCGCTCGGGGTGGCGGTGTTCGCCGGCATGATCGGGGTGACGGTGTTCGGCCTCATCCTGACGCCGGTGTTCTTCGTGCTGGTGGACTGGGTGACGGACACGAAGGTGGTGAAGTCGGCGGAAGCGCGGTGGCTGACCAAGTGGACCCTGTTCGTGTTCGCCTTCGGCTGGCTGCGGGCGATCGGGAATTGGAGTCGGTCGCGGGCGGAGGCGAAGAAGGCGAAGCCGACGCCCACCCCCTCTCCGCCCGCCCGCCCGCCCGCCGAAACGACATTACCATCCTGACCCGACTTCCGCCGACTTCAGGCTGACCCCGCATGTTCGCCAGCTTCTTCATCCGCCGGCCCATCTTCGCCGCCGTGCTGAGCATCCTCATCACCCTCGGCGGGACGGTCGGCCTGTTCCGCCTGCCGGTCGCCCTCTACCCCGAGATCACCCCGCCGACGGTCGAGGTGTCGGCCA
>CAYMHO010000508.1:0-3544 GCA_964390195.1 uncultured Fimbriiglobus sp.
GGTTCACCGCCCTCATCAAAGGTGTGTCGAAGCCGCACCTGATGGACGCGGACGGCAAGAACAAGCGGGACGTGTCGGGCGGCGGCGGGTTCGCCTACGGGTACAGCGCCTCGCCCGACGGCAAGCACATCAGTTACCACGAGAACTACCAGGTGTACGTGTCGGCAACGGACGGGACCGACAAGCGGCACATCAAGACGGGTAACAAGTTCGACTTCGTGCCGTCGTGGTCGCCGAACGGCAAGTGGTTGCTGTTCCTGAGCGGCGAGCACAACAACTGCCACCCGCACATCGTCCGCCCGGACGGCACCGGATTGAAGAAGCTGGCCGACCGCAACGGGTACAAGGGGGTGGTCGAGTTCCTCGACGTGCCCGACTTCCACGGCGGGAGCAGCGACGTGCCGGTGTGGGCGACCGACGGGACGGCGGTGTATTGCACGGCGAAGATGGGGAAGAGCGTGGAGTTGTTCCGCGTGACCCTCGACGGCACCGCCACCCAACTCACCAAATCGCCGGACGACACGCTGCACTATCACCCGCAGCCGTCACCGGACGGCCGCTGGCTCGTGTACGGCTCGCGGCGGGGCGGGGTGCGGGACCTGTACGTGATGAACCTGACCGACCGCAGCGAACGGCGGATCACCGATTTGAAGGTCGGCACCGCCGACATGTGGCCGCACTGGCAGCCGTCCGCAACGAAGTGACCGGCGGGTGGTGAATCACCCGGACGGTTTTCGTGACTGTGGCGAGGACGCGGAATCGCCGCAAGTGCTTGGCCGGCAAGGGACGTTTAAGCCGGATGAGATGGTTTTTTGGTCCGGTGGAGGCGGGTGCTGAAACCAACCGCTCCAATCCACACGCACACCCGTTCCGCCAGTTCACTTGCCCCGTCGCCGGAAAAGAGGGTATCATTTCGTCACCCGCCGGACGGTTCTCGTCCCCTGCCCTGCCGGAATGCCCCCGATGTTCCCACTGAATCGTCGTCACTTCTTCGCCGCCAGTGGTGCCGCCATCGGCCTCGGCTTCCCAGCGGCGGCTCGTGCCGGCGGCGGGAGCGGTGAGCGTCGTCCGGGTTCGGTCATCCTCGTCAACTTGGCCGGCGGGTTGAGCCACATCGACACGCTGGACATGAAGCCGGACGCCGCGGCCGAAATCCGCGGCGAGTTCAAACCGATTGACACCGCCGTGACCGGCGTACAGATCTGCGAACACCTGCCGCTCCTCGCCACGCGGATGAAGCAGTGGGCGCTGGTGCGGTCCATGTCGCACGGGGAGAACGGGCACCTGCCGGGCATCCACCGCCTGCTCACCGGGGCGACGATGCCGAACCAGCGGGGCAGCGACCTGGACAACGTGCTGTCGCGGCGGGACTGGCCGTGCTACGCCGCCGGGTTGAACTACCTCCGCCCGCGGACCGACGGCATCCCGAACGGCGTCACCCTGCCGCACCCGCTCGTCGAAGGCCCGCTCACCTGGCCCGGTCAGCACGCCGGCTTTCTGGGGGCCGGTCACGACCCGATGCTGGTCACGCAAGACCCGAACTCGCCCGCCTTCCGCATGGACATGTTCGCCCTGCCGGAAGGGACCGACCCGAAACGGGTGGAGCAACGGCGGGAGTTGTTGGAACGGCTGGGGGCCGGCCCGGTCGGCGACGCCAGCTACACCACCCAGCAGCGGAAGGCGTTCGACCTGCTCGGCAGCGGGAGCGTGGCGAAGGCGTTCGACCTCGGCAAAGAAGCGCCGAAGGTCCGCGACCGCTACGGGCGGACGCAGTTCGGGCAGTCGCTGCTGCTGGCCCGGCGGCTGGTGCAGTGCGGCGTGCCGATCGTGCAGGCGAACATGGGCATCGTGCAGACCTGGGACACGCACACCGACAACTGGGGCAAGCTCCGCACCCGCCTGCTGCCGTGGCTCGACCGGGCGCTCGCCGGGCTGATCGACGACCTGGACGGCGAAGGGATGTTGGAGAACACGCTGGTGGTGGTGCTCGGCGAGTTCGGCCGCACCCCAAAGATCTCGACCCTGCCCGGCGAGAAGCTGTCCGGCCGGGACCACTGGGCGTCGGTGTATTCGGGTTTGTTCGCCGGCGGCGGGGTGGTCGGCGGGCGGGTGATCGGCAAGTCGGACAACTCAGGTGCGAGGCCGGTGAGCACTTCATACACCCCGTACGACGTGGGCGCGACCATTTATCGCGCCGTCGGGGTCGATCCGGAGAGCGAAATCCGCGACGCCCAGAACCGGCCGTCGCGGGTGTGCAGCGGCACGCCGATGAACGTGCTGTTCCAGAACCGCTGACGGCTCAACTCAACACGTCCTTCACCACCTCGCCGCTCACGTCGGTCAGGCGGTAGTCGCGGCCGGCGTGCCGGTACGTCAGCCTCTCGTGGTCCAGCCCCATCAGGTGCAGGATGGTGGCGTGGAAGTCGTGGACGTGAACCGGTTTCTCCACCGCCTTCATGCCGTGTTCGTCGGTCGCCCCGTGGACGACTCCCCGCTTCACCCCCGCCCCGGCCAGCCAACTGCTGAACGCCCAGTTGTGGTGCTCGCGGCCTTTGTTGTCGGCGGTGTTGTTGAACGGCGTGCGGCCGAACTCGGTCGTCCACACCACCAGCACGTCGTCGAACAGGCCCACCCGCTTCAGATCTTGGATCAGCCCGGCCATCGGCCTGTCCACCTGCCTGGCCAGGTTGCCGTGGTCGGCCATGTTGCCGTGCGAGTCCCAGTTGCCGCTCGACCCGGTGTGGATCAACTCGACGAACCGCACCCCGCGTTCGACCAGCCGACGGGCGACGAGGCACTGCCAGCCGAACCCGTCACTCTGCCCCTGCTTCAAGCCGTACAGGGCGAGGGTCTTGTCGTCCTCTTTGCTCAGTTCGAATGCTTCGGGCATCTCCGACTGCATGCCGAAGGCGGTCTCGAAGGACTTGATGCGGGCGGCAAGGGCCGGGTCGTCGGCACGGGACGAGCGGTGCGACTCGTTGAACACCTTGAGCGCGTCGAGTTCAAGTTGCTGCCGGTCCGTGTCGGTCACCCTCGGGCGGAGGTTGGCGACCGGCTCCGCTCCCGGCACCACCCGCGTCCCCTGGTGGGCACCCGGCAGAAAGTCGGCGGCCCACACCTGCGTGCCGGCGTAGGGCATCTGTGGGGCGAGCACGAGGAAGCTGGGCAGGTTCTTGTTCACCGTGCCGAGGCCGTAGCTGGCCCACGCCCCGAGGCTCGGCCGGGCGAACGCGAACGACCCGGTGTGCATCCCCAGCGTCGCGTTGTAGTGGTTCGAGTGACTGGTGTGCATCGACCGGATGACGGCCAGGTCGTCGATCTGTCGGCCCAACTCGGGGAACAGGTCGCTCACCTCGATGCCGCTCTTGCCGCGGGGGGCGAACTGCCAGTCGGGCTTCTTCAGGAACAGTTTCTCGTAGCCGGGGCGGTTCTTCGTCTCCGGGTGGTCGAACGTCACCTGCTTGCCGTGGTCGGCGATCAGCTTCGGCTTCGGGTCGAACGAATCGACGTGGCTCACCCCGCCGCTCATGAACAGGAAGATGAC
>CAYMHO010000509.1:0-3508 GCA_964390195.1 uncultured Fimbriiglobus sp.
GGGGGGGGGGGGGTTGTGTGTGGGCGCCCCCGGGGGGGGGGTCAACGGGGGGGGCCCCCCCCCGGCTGTGCCCCGTGCGCCGCCGCGCCGGGGGGCCGCGCCCCCCGCTCCCTCCGGTCGCGGCGAAGAGTGACTACCCCGCCTTCGACACCGCGATCGCCTTCGCCGTGTCCACGTAGTGTCGGAACTTCGCCACCTGCCCCTGCTCGTTGAACTCGAACAGGTGCATCTCCTCGTCGATGAACCGGCCGCCGGTCGGCAGTTCGATGTCGCACGCGATCAGCCCGGTGGCGTACTTGCCCCCGCCCGTCACCCCAGCACGTCGAACCGGTGGAACTTGTAAGTGCCGAGCAGTTGGAAGAACTGCACGGCCGCGTCGCGTCCGTGCAGCGGCTTCAGCCACGGCACGCCGGCCTTCTGGGCGTGGTTGTCCGGCCAGTCTTCCCAGCGGACGTCGGGGGCGAGGCGGGCGAGGACGGACGGGATATCGCCGCGCTGGAACGCCTGGTACATGGCTTGAACGGTTTCGCGGTGGTCGGTCATGTGGGGACCCTCCGGGGAAAGGATGCCGGAGGTACGCGGCGGGCGTGGGTGCGGATTCACCCCGCCGTCATTTCTCATCGCGTTTCCACACGCCGAGCAGCGGGGAGAAGTCGTCCGTCCACACCGGGCCGGGGCGGGGTTGCATCCGCTGCCAGCGGATGTCCGGCTTGCCGTCGGGTTTAGCCGGCAGGTCGTCGGCGGTGCGGGCGATGAGCACCCAGTGCGACACGGTGTATCCGGTCGCCCGGTCGGCGTCGGTCGGGCCGAACCCGCTGTTGAACCGCACCTCCAAAGTCGGCTCGACGGCGTGAGCCACCCGCTCCACCAGCTCCGGCAACTCCAAGAAGTTGTTCGACACGTGAAAGGCGATCAGCCCCCGCGGGCCGAGCTTCCGCAGGTACAGCTCCATCGCCTCCTTCGTCAGCAGATGCACCGGCACCGCGTCACTGTTGAAGGCGTCGAGGATCATCACGTCGAACGACGCATCCGGGGCGTTCGTCAACTGCCGGCGGGCGTCGCCGAGCACCACGTCCCACTTCGCCGGGCAGGTGCTCAGGAAGGTGAAATACCGCTCGTCCTTGGCGATCCGCACGACCTCCGGGTCGATCTCGTAGAAGGTCCAATCGTCGCCGGCTTCCGCGTACGCCGCACTCGCACCCACGCCCAGCCCGACGGCCCCCACCCGCCGCTTGCGGTCGGGCGGCAGCACCTCGAACAGGTTCCCGAGCGGCCCCTTGCGGTGGTAGTACATGGTCGGGTCCAGCCGGCCGCTGGAGTACACCTTCTGTTGCCCGTGCTGGGTGGTGCCATGAACGAGCCGGCGGAACTGGCCGTCGTCGCTCTCGGTCACCCGCAGCGTGCCGAAGAAGTTGCGGGACACCTCCAGCGTGCGGCCGTGCTCGGTGGGGGTGAACTGGCCGACCAGCAGCACCGCTGCCAGGCACAGGGCGAACCGAACCGGCCGCTTCACCAGCACGAATGCCGCCACGCACGGCAGGCCGAACGCCAGCCCGCCGCGGGCCAGCCGCAGGAGCATCGCCTGTCCCGGCTCGTCGGCCGGGGGTGGCGGGAAGAGTTGAACGGCGAACGCCTGGCCGGTGGTGACGACCAGCAGCGCCAGCGGGGCGACCCAGTCGGACCAGTGGAATCGGGCGTCCGACTTCTTCTTCGGCGGGCGGACGAGGGCGGCGAGGACGAGTGCGAGAGGGTACTCGATGTTCCCCAACGAACTGAACAGCACCGGCGCGAGCAGGGCATTGAACAGCCCGCCGACGACCCCACCGGCCGCCACCCACAGGTAAAACCCGGTGAGCTGGTCCGGCGGCGGCTTGAGGGCGGCCAACTCGCCGTGGCAGAGCAGGGCGACGACCGCGAACGCCCCCAGGTGGACGGCCGCCACCATCGCCATCGGCTGGTTCGCCCGGGTGAGCAGCACCACGCAAACGAAGCACAGGCCCATCGGCGCGATGCGGCCGACGAACTTGCGGGCGGTCGGCGGCCACTTGCCAAAGGCGACGACGAACGTGAGCAGGTACAGCCCGAGCGGGACGACCCACAAGAGCGGCATCGGGGCGATGTCGGTGCTCAGGTGCGTGGTCACGCTGAGGAGCAGGGACGACGGGAGGGCGGCGAGGAACAGCCAGCGGACAGGGGAGGAGCCGGTTTGCCGCGAGGCGGAGACGAGCGGGCTGCCGGCCCGCTCGTCTCCGCCTCGCGGCAAACCGTTCCTTCGGCCCACCCACCCACACCCCACCACCAGCCCCGCACACGCCGCGAACCCGACCGCCCACATCCACCGCTGGTCGGCCAGGGTGAGCGTCGGCTCGACGATCAGCGGGTACGCGATCAGCCCGCCGAAGCTGCCCAGGTTGCTCGCCGCGTACAGCGGGTACGGGTTGCCGCCGCCGCGGGCGAACCACGCCTGCAACAGCGGGGCGGTCACACTGAGGGCCAGGAACGGAACGCCCACCGCCACCGCCAGCACCAGCAGCAGATACCCGACCGGCGCCTCGGTATCGGCCGGCAGCAAGGCTTCATTCGGCTTCAACAACCCGCCGGCGACCAGCACGCCCCCCGCGAGCAGCAACACTGCCGCGTGAACCAGCAGCTGCTTGCCCACCCCGTGAACCCGCGTGGTGATGAGGTGGGCCGTCAAATACCCGAGCAACAACACCGCCTGGAAGAAGACGAGGCAGGTGTTCCACACGCCCGGCGTGCCGCCGGCGAGCGGGAGCAGTTGCTTGCCGACGAGCGGTTGGACGGTGAAGGTGAGCGCCGCCGACAGCAGCACGGCGAGGGCGAACAGCAGGCGGGTCACGGGGCGGCGCTCCGGGCGTACACTGTCGGTACGAATCGTTCCGCACGAAGGATCAGCGTATGACCGCCACCCGCCTGCCGCTCCGTAGCGAAGTGCCCGCCGAACACACCTGGGATCTGTCGAGCCTGTTCCGCACCGACGCCGAGTGGGAGGCGGCGTTCGCCGAGTGGGAGAAGCAGGCGGACGGGTACGGCAAATTCCGCGGCAAACTCGGCGACGGGCCGGCGGTGGTGGCGGACTGTTTGCGGTTCGACACCGCCTTCGACCGGGCCGGCGATCGCGTCGGCACGTATGCGTTCCTGCGCGAGACCGAGGACGTGGCGAACGGCACCTACCAGGGGATGAAGGCCCGCTACCTGGGGGTGGCGGCGCGGGCGATGGAAGCCGCCAGCTACATCCGCCCGGAGCTGCTGGCGCTGCCCGAAGAGCAGTTGAACGGGTACATCGCCGCGCCCGAACTGAGTGACTATCGGCTGTCACTGACGCGGGTGGCCCGGTACAAGCCGCACACGCTCGGCGAGAAGGAGGAGCGGATCCTGGCGTTGCAGATGGAGAGCGCCCAGACCGCCCGCGAGGCGTTCGGCCAACTCACCAACGCGGACATGAAGTTCGGCACCATCAAGATCGGCGAGCAGACCATCGAGCTGA
>CAYMHO010000510.1:0-3493 GCA_964390195.1 uncultured Fimbriiglobus sp.
CCGGGGTCTTTGGTCGTCTCCGGGATCTGGTCGTACTGCTTCTTCCACTTGACCAGGCGGACGTCGTCGTCGTGCGGGACGGCGTACACGTACCCCTCGGTGTCGAACTGCGGGCGGCCGGCCCGGCCGAAGATCTGGTGCGCCGTGCTCGGGTCGATCACCTTCTCTTTGCCGAACGGCCCTTTCACGAGCGACGTGAGCACCACGCTCCGGGCCGGCAGGTTGATCCCCGCCGCCAGCGTCTCGGTACACAGGGCCACGCTCAGCAGCTTCTTCTCGAACAACTCCTCCACCACCCGGCGGTACTTCGGCAGCAGCCCGGCGTGGTGGACGCCGACTCCCCGCCGCAGCATCTGCTTCAGCTTCGGCCCGATGCCCGTCGGCCATTCGAGTTTGTCGCACTCGTCGTTCAGCGCCTTCTTCTGTTGGGCCGTCATCAGGTCCAGCCCTTTCAGTTGCTCGGCGATGCTCCAGCACTCGTCGCGGTTGAAGGCGAACACCAGTGCCGGCACCTTGCGGCTGGCCTCGTCCCCGCGGGCCATGTCCACCAGCAGGTCGTTCAGGAACTCGTCGGGCACCCACTTGTACGTGAGCGGCACCTTCCGCTCGCGGCCCTCGGCCAGTTCCAGCTTCCGCCCGTGCTGGCGGTCGAGCCAGTTCAGGAACTCGACCGAGTTGCCGACGGTGGCGCTGAGCAGGAGCAGCCGGATGTGCTTGGGCAGCATGTTGAGCGACAGCTCCCACACGATCCCGCGTTCCAGATCGGCGAAGCTGTGGAACTCGTCCATCACCACCGACGACACGTGCGTGAAGTCGAACCCGTCGGAGTGCAGCAGGCGGTTGAGCAGGATCTCGGCGACGACCACCAGCACTCGGGCGTTCGGGTTCACCTTGCGGTTACCCGTCACGAGGCCGACGTCGTCCCTGCTGAACCCCCACCGCTCGGCCGCCGCCTGCATCTCCTGGAACTTCTGCTCGGTCAGGGCGATGAGTGGGGTGGTGTAGTACGCCACCGTATTCGTGTGGAGCGCCTCGAACAGTGCCGCCTGGGCGATCATCGTCTTGCCGGTGCCGGTCGGCGCGCACACCATCACCCCTTCGTCCGACGTGAACCACGCCAGCAGCGCCTCCTCCTGCACCGGGTAAGGCGGGTACGGGAGTTGGTCCAGATACTTGGTGGCCAGTTCGTCGCGGGTCATGCCGTCAGGGTAGCGGGAAACGGCACCGCCCGCGAGGGCGGGTTAGCCGAGCACCCGCACCGGACCCGGGGCCAGTTCCAACAGAAACCGGAGCGCGTTGCCGACGGTCATCCGACTCGGGCTGAACGGCACCCCGCCGTACAGCTCGCACACCCGGCGAAATTCGCCCGGAGCCATGTCGCCCGGCAGGACCAGCTTCATCCCCCAGTCGCCGAAGACCCGCTCCTTCACCTCCGCGAACTCGATCAGGGTGATGGCCGAGTGCCGCGGGTCGCGGTAGATCCGCTCCATCGTGCGGCTCACCACCGACCGCGGGCCTTCCAGGCACTGCACGAAAAACGGGTCGTTGTAGCCGAGCAGCCCGGTGATCCCGTCGGCCCTGTTCTTCGCCTGGGCGAGGTCGTTCAACTCGCGGACGGCGGTGAGCTCGAGGGCGCGGGTCGCTTGGCTGGTGTAAAGGAGACGAGTTAACAGCACGGGCACGCTCCGAGGGAAGGGTGTGTCGGTCAGTAGCGTGTGAAAAGTGGCCGATTTGACCGATTTTGGCGAAACCTGGCGAGTTCGAACCACCGTCGTCCGCCGGTTCTCACCACCACACGAATCTTTCGCCCAGGTCGGAGAGGGTTCAGTGACACCCCCGCGCGACGCCGAACAGGAGTGCGAAGGCGGGAGCGGCGGTTCGTTACCGACCTGCCACCAAAATCACTTGAGTTTGCCGACCGGGTCACGACAATACCGTCGCTTCCCGCCTCCGCCGCACCCGGAATCCCCCATGCGTTCCTCCCACCTCGCCCTGTTGCTCGCCGCCCTGCCGGCCATCGCCACCGCCCAGTCCCCGGCCAAGCCGACCGTCTCCGCCGAGGCGACGGAGGTCATCCGGGCCAAGCCGGACACCGCCCGGGTGGTGTTCACCGTCGCCTCCCGGAATGCCGACGCGGACACCGCCTCGACCGACACCGACACGCTCGTCACTCAGTTCACCGACGCCCTCACCAAGCTGAAACTGGCCGGGGTGAAGGCGACCTCCGACCCGTTGCGGGTCGACCGCATCGAGCTGACGAACAACCGCGGGATCGTCGGGCCGGGGGTGGGCGAGTTCAACGCCGTGCGGGCGGTGGTGGTGACGGTGAGCGACGACGACCCGGCCAAGCTGGTCACCCTGCTGGAGAAGGTGCAGAAGGAGGCGGCCAAGCAGAACGTCGGCGGGGAGATGGGGCCGGCCAGCTACAACGGCTTCCAGTACGAGAAGAACGGCGGGGTGAGGGTGGCGTACACGCGGGCCGAGGCCGGGTGGGAGGAGGCGACCAACGCGGCCGTCACCAAGGCCACCCAGCGGGCGATGAAGAAGGCCGAGGCGCTGGCCACCGGGGCGGGGCTGAAGCTGGGCGACTTGGTGTCCGTCGGCGAACTGCCGGCCGACGCCCCGAAGGCCGCCACCCCGCTGGTGGCCGCCACCATCGGCTCGTCGGCCTACGGCGGCGGGACGGCCAACCCCGGCGTCACCGCCGACACCCTCGACTCCTTCATCGACGGCGAGCTGGTGCGGAGGGTGAAGGTGCGGGTGGTGTACGCCACCAGGTGACCACACGACGGCCCCCGACCGTTCCGCGGGGTTCGCCCGCTTCACACCTTCCGTTTCCTCGGCTCGTTCCGCGTCCGCCGCGACGCCGGCTGCTTCCGCACCCACCGGATGAATCCGGCCAGTTCGGGCGCCGCCCGCAGGTCGGCCACGGTCGGGTACACCGTCGCCAGCGTCTCGTTCGTGAACGTGGCGTGGATCATGGTGTGGCACTGCCCGCACACCAACTCCACGGCGTCCGCGGTACCCCCCTTCGACTTCGGAAGGCCGTGGTGCCGGGTCAGCCCCGAGCGGTGGAACGACCGGCCGCACAACCGGCAGGGTAGTTCGGGCGACGGGTCCGGCATGGGGGCACTTCGGGGGCGGTTCGCGGGTTGGTGGAGCCGAAGGCGCCGACAGTTCGACAGATCAACCCCCCGGCAGGTTCGGTGCGGGCGTAGGTCGCCTGGACACCCGCCGGCGTTCGCTTATCATCTCTGCTCAACCCGAGAGGTGCCCCGCCGGTCTGCCGGCCGGGGCTGAAAAGGGAAGCCGGTGTGACTCCGGCGCAGGGCCGCTGCTGTATTCGGCCAGACCTCGAACCAGACGCCACTGCGGGAACGCGGGAAGGCGGTTCGCGGTCGGGATGAGCCGTAAGCCAGAAGACCTGCCCTCGGGATGCTGTTCGGGGCCTCGGACCCAGGCCGCGGAGCGGTATCCCTGCGCCTGCGTTCGC
>CAYMHO010000511.1:0-3483 GCA_964390195.1 uncultured Fimbriiglobus sp.
ACGGTGCTAGCGCTGGTCGCGCAACATGGCCACGCAGGCCTGACCGAATTCGACCAAACGGGTGGGCGGGAACATCCCGATCAAGGTGGACGTGCGGGTGGTGGCGGCCACCAACCGCCCGCTCGAAGACGCCGTGCGGGACGGCCGCTTCCGCAAGGACCTGTACTACCGCCTGCAGGTGGTGCAGATCGACGTGCCGCCGCTCCGCGAGCGGCTGACCGACGTGGCCCTGCTGGCCGATTACTTCCTCAAGAAGATCGTGCGGGAGACCGGCCGCAAGCGGACCGGGTTCAGCCCGGAGGCGGTGCGGAAGCTGTCGAGTCACAGTTGGCCGGGGAACGTGCGGGAACTGCGGAACGTGGTCGAGCGGGCGGTGGTGCTGGGCAACAATTCGCAGATCGAGGAGGCGGACATCTGGCTGTCGCCGCTGGATTTGGAGTCCGCCCCGGTGGCCCGCCCGGCGTACGAGCCCGTGCCGCTCGACGAGATCGAGAAGCGGCACATCATCGCCACCCTGGAGCACACCGGGTGGAACAAATCCCGCGCCGCCGAGATCCTGGGCATCGAACGCAGCACGCTCGACCGCAAGATCAAGGGCTACGGGCTGAAGCGGTGAGCTCGCCTCGAATGTGTTCCCCGGTTCTTCGAGCGAAATGGGACCGTCCGACGAGCGAATACGTCAGTACACCCCGCATTCAGGTTCCGAAAGCGATGGACAACCCAGAGAACCCGCGCGACAAGGAAGCGATGAAGGCGGTGACACGGGACATCGAAGAACTCCGGAAATCCACGGAAAACGACCTGCTCGAAATGGTGCTGTACGAAGCCGTTGACCCAAAACACAAAGACTCTACGCTGCGTCTCGCAAACACGGTGAAATGGCTCGCGGCACAACAAATCATCCTGAACGAGAAGCTCCGGAAGGTGACGACCCTCGCGTGGATCTTCGGAATCAGTTCCGTCGTCGGCGCTATCTTTGGCGGCGTCAGTGCCGTCTTCCAAATCATCTCGACACTCAAGCAGCCATAGGCCGTCTCGAGTTTGAACCTGATCCCCTCAGCGTGTCCCGGACGCTGCGAAGAATCGGAAAGACTCCTCGCGCGGCTCGCCACCCTCGCCCTCCGGAGTGCATTGTCGGACTCCTCGGAGAGACCCTTCGGAGGTGGGCAACCACCCGCCGCGGAGCGGCGGCAGTCGTTAGCCAGGGGTGGAGCGAGCGAAGCGAGCGGAACCCCTGGAAGGGTGATCCAAAAAACCACAAGCCCCGGAGGGGCGACAGACACGCGATCTGTCGCCCCTCCGGGGCTTGGTCGTTTTGTCGGATCTGGTCCAGGGGTTTCGTGGGGCGCCAAAGGCTCGCGCCGCCACCCCAGGCTAACGCAAGCCCCCCCCCCGCCGCGGGGGGGTGGGGGCCCCCGTCTGGGGCCCCCCCCCCCCCCCGCCCCCCCCCCCCCCCGCCGCTCCGCGGCGGGTGGTTGGCTCCACACCTGAGGTTACCGAAGAGGGTTCCGACACAGCCTTTCCGAGGGAGATGGTTCCCATGCCAACGCCTCCGAGTGACCGGGCCTGATCTCACCCCGCTCGCGTGCCCAACAACCCCTCGGCCGGCTCGGCGAACTCCACGCCCAAACTGTTCGGATCGACGCTCCAGAAGCCGGCGAGTTGGAACAGGTCGTCTTCGGACAGCGGCACCACCCGATCGGGTTGCCCGCCCGCCGGTCGCAGTCCGAGTTCGACCTCGTCCGGCGTCGGCGTGCCGACATCCCACAACACCCGCTCGCCAAGGGTGGCGAATCCGCTCACGAGTTGCCCATCTCGGACGAGTGCCCAGGCGAGGAGACCCACGTCGCGGTGGGAGGCGAAGTACTGCACCTCCTCGAACTGCCGGCCGAGGGTCGCCAGCACCGCCGTCACCCCCGCGGCCGTCGCCTCCGGCGTGTGGAACAAGGGGGTGCCGACGGCGAGCGTCCAGTCGCCGACCGGCGGGGTGACGAACACCGACCCGCGGTGGGCGGCTTCGACGCCGGGCAACCACGCCACCGCCCGCGGGTTTCGCACCCCCACCGCCGACGCGACGCCGGCCGTGTCCGCGGTGGCGACCGCCAGCCACGCCATCCGCGGGCCGAACGGCACGGGCATATCCAACTCGGGCAACTGTTCCCTCAGTGCGTATGGCACCACCACCACCCCGGCGACCAACCCCGCAAACAGACCCAGGGCCAACAGGTCCGGGTCGTAGGTGTACTCCGGCGGCGCCTCGTCCGGTTCGGGATCGGCGGGTTCGATGGCCCGCCCGGCCCGGCGGTCGGCCAGCACCTCCGCCGCTGCCGTCACCGCCTCGGGCGACCAGTGGTTGTTCGGGCCGGTCTGTACGACGGCCTGCAGTTGGGCCGCGGCCTTCCGGGCGAAGCGACTTTTGATGGCGTCGATGAGTGTCCGGTCCTGGCTCATGTACCCCTCCACTCGCGGCCCTGGTGGGCCGGGTTCGTCTCACCCCACGCTCGCCCGCCAGTTCTCCTTCGCCCCGGTGTGCAGCCGGGCACCCACCTGCGAAATCACCATCGACGCCAGCTTGTTCGCCCCCTTCGCCGCCTTGTCCGCCGGCACCCCGTGCGTCACCCCGTACAGGAACGCCCCCGCGAACATGTCCCCCGCGCCGGTCAGGTCCTTCGGCGTCACGGCGTTCGCCGGCACGTGGTATTCCGCCCCGTTCCACCGCACGTACGCCCCGGCCGGGCCGTCCGTCACCACGCAGTTCGGCACCACGTCGGCCAGTTTCTGGAACGCCTCCTGGCTGTCGCGGGCGTTGGCCGCCGCACACGCCTCGCTCGCGTTGCAGAAGAACAGGTCGGTCTGCTTCAGGGCTTCCGACAGGTGTTCGCCGAACACATGGACGATGAACGCCTCGGAGCAGGTGATCGCCACCTTCGTGCCGTTCGCTTTCGCGATCTGGATCGCCTCCCGCACCGCGCTCTGCCCGACTTCGCCGTTGCTGAACAGGTACCCCTCGATAAACAGCCACGCGGACTGTTCGATCAACTGGCGGTCGGCCTTCACATGCTCCGCCGACAGGTGGGCCGACACCGCCAGGCACGTCCGCATGGTCCGCTCGGCGTCGGGGGTGATGAGCGCGCAGCAGGTACCGGTCGGCTGCCCGACCACGACCGGGTTCCCCAGGCCGACGTTCAGCCCGGCGAGTTCGCTCTGGTAGTGCAGGCCGTAGCGGTCGTCGCCGACGCACCCGACGAACGCCGCCCGCCCGCCGAGGGCCGCGAACCCGATGACGCTGTTGGCCACGCTCCCGCCGCTCACCAGCCGCGGGTCCACGGCCGCGAATTTGGCCAGCACCGTCTGCTGCTCGGCGTGATCGACCAGCCGCATGGTGCCCCGCTCGAACCCGAGGGCGGCGAACTGGGCGTCGGTCACTTCGACGAACAGATCGACGATGGCGTTGCCCATGCCGCACAGGTGGTACTGCTTCAT
>CAYMHO010000512.1:0-3452 GCA_964390195.1 uncultured Fimbriiglobus sp.
AGGCGACCGCCAGCACCCAGGCGGCGTTCGACTACGCCGACGAGGCGGACGCGGTCCGCAAACTCACCGTCGCGCTCGCCCTCGGGCCGGTGGTGAATGCCGTCTGGGGGAACAGCCCGCTGTACGGCGGGGAGCCGAGCGGGTGGGTGTCGTACCGCGGGCGGGTGTGGCTGGGGATGGACGCCGACCGCAGCGGCCTGCTCACCGGGTTGCTGGCCGACGGGCTGAGCTTCGAGCGGTGGACGAACTACCTGCTCGACGTGCCGATGCTGTTCGTGGTGGACGGTCGGGATTACCGGCCGGTCGGCGATCGGACGTTCCGCCAGTACCTCGCCCGCGGCATCGACGGCCGGTTCCCGACCCGGACCGACTGGGAAGTTCACATCACCACCGTGTTCCCGGAGGCCCGGCTGAAGCAGTTCATCGAGGTGCGAGGGGCCGACGCCAACCCGCCCCCGCTGGCGCTGGCGGTGCCGGCCATGTGGAAGGGGCTGTTCTACAGTGACACCGCGTTGTCAGCGGCCGTCGATGTGGCGAAGCGGTTCCCGCCGGGTGAGTTGTGCGGGCTGTTCGAGGCGGTGGCACGGAAGGGGCTGGCGGCCGAGTTCGCCGGTCGGTCGGTGCGGGAGTGGGCGAAGGAGGTGGCCGACCTCGCGGCCGCCGGGCTGCCACCGGACGAGCAGCGGTTCCTTGATCCGGTGTTCGCCGTGCTCGCCGAAGGCCGGTCGCCCGGCATGGGGTGGGACGGCCGGGGGCCGCTCACCCCGGCCCAGGTGCTACCGAAGTTCGAGTACACATAATCTTGGCGAACCCGGCCCGCAAGGGCCGCGGGTGGCGTGGTCAGGCGCTTTCACTCGCCACCCACCGACCTTGCGGTCGGGGTTCGCCCAATCCGGCCGCCACTTTTCCGACGCACCCGCCCGACCGTTTCGGTATCATCCCGTCACCCGTCCCAACCGCGAGGCTCGCATGGCCGGTCGCCGCTGCCCGATCTGTCAGACCGACTCCGAGCCGAAGGTGGTGGACGGGAAAGAGCTGTGCCCGAACTGCGAGCTGCAACTGCCGCCGGCGGACATGCGGCCGCCCGCCCCGCCCCCGCCCGCCCCCCCGGCCAAGCCGATCGTCCTCGAACCGGACGCCCCTCGGACCTCGAAATCGCCTCGCCGTGACGCGGACGAACCCCCTCCGCGGGACCGCGAACAGGACCGCGATCGGTACGAGCGGCCGCGCCGTCGGGAGCAGGAGTCATCGGGCGGCGGATCGGTCGGGGTGGCGGTGGCCATTCTGCTCGCCGCATTCGTGCTGCTCACCTTCTTCATCGGCGGGGTGGTCCTCATCAAGGGAAAGCCGGCCCCGACCACCAAGCCGTTCGGCCCCATGCGGGGCGAGCTGGACCCGTGGAACCGCCCGCCGCCGCCCCCGCCGTGGGAGAAGTGACCGCGGGCATCACTTCTTCTTCCGCCACTTCCGCACCGCCGCCCCGCCGCCGGCGACCAGCCCGATGCCGGCCAACACCAGCGTGCCCGGCTCGGGGTTGGCCGTCGGCGCGTCGTCGATCCACGCAGGGTCGTCCACGACCACCGGCGACGCCTCCGGCGTGGTGGTGGTGTCCTCCACCAGTTCCAGCCAGAGCGTCGGTTCCGTCAGCGGGTCGGGCGTCTCGTCCGGGTTGGTGGGCGTGGTCGGCGTATCGGTCCAGCCCGGCGGCAGCGCCTGCCCGAGCCCGCCGTTCGCCCCGCGGGTGAGGCCGGCCAGTTGCGCCGTGTCCGCCAGTGCCGCGGGGTTCTGGGCCATCCCACCACCCCCGCCCCCGCCCCCGCCCCCGCCGGACCGACGGGGCGGGTTGCCCGCATAAGGGCGGGGTGGGGCCGGCGGCTGATACGGGTTCGTCATCACCGGGTGCTCGAACCGCAAGAAGTCGCCGGGCGGTGGCAACCGGTCGGGGGGCGGTTCGGGAGACGCCTCGGCGGGCGGGGTCGGTCCGGCGAGGGCAAGGAGGGCGGTCAACAAGGTCTGTGACGACACCATCGGAACGGGTCCATCCGAGAGAACGGGCGGCGAATTTTAGCACCGCTTGCGAATCCGCCGGAAGGCCAACCGCGGCCGTTTGCGGCTGGCACGCCGGCCGACCGTCTGGTAAACTTTCAGTCCCACCACCGCCCCCACGTTCCGGGCCGCTCGCCATGCTCACGTTCCAGGGTTCCGCCGGCCGCTTCTGCGACGGCCATTCCCGCCGCTCGTTCCTCAAGGTCGGGGCGCTCGGCGTCGGCGGACTGACGCTCGCCAACCTGATGCGGGCCGACGCCGCCGGCGGCAAAGCCAAGTCGCACAAGTCGGTCATCATGATCTACCTGTCCGGCGGGATGGCCCACCAGGACACGTTCGACCTGAAGCCCGACGCACCGTCCGAGGTGCGTGGCGAGTTCAAGCCGATCGACACCAACGTGAGCGGTGTGAAATTCGGCGACCAGTTACCGAAGCTGGCGAAGGTGATGGACAAGTTGATCGTCCTGCGGGCCGTGGTCGGCCAGCCGGACGAGCACAGCAGTTGGATGAGCTACACCGGCATCCCGATGGAGTCGGCGAAGCGGGAGAAGCGACCGCACTTCGGCAGCGTGGTGGCGAAGGTACAGGGGGCGACCGACCCGCTCGTGCCGGCGTTCATCGACCTGTCGCCGACCATGCAGCACAAGCCGTACAACTCGCCGGGGCCGATGAACCTGGGCCGCGGGGCGGCGGCGGTGAAGGTGGACGGCGACGAGGTGGCGGTGATGAAGAACCTCGTCGTGCCGGCCGACCGGATGCACGACCGGCAAGCCCTCCTGTCTGACATGGACCGCCTGAAGAAGACGGCCGAGACGAGCAGCGGGCTGGGCGTGGACACCTTCCACGACCGGGCGTTCGACGTGCTGACCAGCAGCAAGCTGGTGGACGCGCTCGACATCACCAAGGAGTCGCCGACCCTCCGGGACCGCTACGGCAAGGGCAGCCCGAAGCACCTGGGCGACGGCGCCCCGCTGTGGAACGAGCAACTGCTCATGGCCCGCCGGCTGGTGGAGGTCGGCGCCCGCGTGGTCACGCTCGGGTACGGCTTCTGGGACACGCACGGCGGCAACTTCAAGCACCTGAAGACTCACCTGCCCACGTTCGACCAGGGCGTGTCGGCACTCGTCGAAGACCTGTACGCCCGCGGGCTGGACAAGGACTGCACGGTGGTGGTGTGGGGCGAGTTCGGCCGCACCCCGAAGATCAACAAGGACGCCGGGCGCGACCACTGGGCGCGGGTGAACTTCGCCCTGATGAGCGGCGGCGGGATGAAGACGGGGCAGGTGATCGGCAGCACGGACGCGATTGCGGGCGAGGCGAAGAACGACCCGGTGCCGTACCCGAACGTGCTGGCCACGGTGTACAAGAACCTGGGCATCGACCCGCACGACATGGTGTACGACGTG
>CAYMHO010000513.1:0-3452 GCA_964390195.1 uncultured Fimbriiglobus sp.
CGAACTGAAACGCCAGATGGCCAAAGGAATTGGCAAGAAGTAAGTGCCATTCGTCACCGCGACCGAGGGTTGTGTCCGGAAACCCCCTTGGAAACTCTGCCCCCCCGCCTTGGCTCAGAGCGCGGGTGATGCCCTCTCGACCACAAGGCTTGTGCCGCCACTCGCGGCGTTCGTCGACACGCCGTATGATCGCCTCCACGTGCCCCTTTTCGTTCGGCCGCCGCACCCGGCAGAAGTGGTGCTCGAACAGGAAGGGGCTCTGCAGGCGGAGGAACTCCCGCGTCGGCGTCCGCCCCCGCCCGCTCACGATCGTCGCCACCGCGATGCGGGAGTTGTCGTAGCTGATCCGCGTGGGCACCCCGCCGGGGTGGGCGAACCCACGGGCGTGCCCCTCCTGGAACGTCTCTATGCACTCGGCCGGGAAGCTGGCGGACCTGCCCCGTCGCCCGGAAGTGATCGACCTGAGCGACGCCGAGAAGGTGTGCCTGTGTTGTCACGCGACCAAAATCCGCATCGGACAGATCGTCAGCGAACGCCTCGACAACCAGCCGATGACCCTCTTCATCCGGGAATTGGTGCGGCCCACCTATGCTTGCAGGTCGTGTGAGTCGCAGGGCCACGACCCGCAGATCGCTCGGGCCGTGCTGCCTCCCGAGCCGATTCCGAGGAGCGGCGTCGGCAGTGGCCTGCTCGCCCACGTCATCGTCTCGAAGGTGGTCGATCACCTGCCGCTGCACCGCCAGGAGGCGATCCTCGTCCGCCACGGGTGGGACGTGCGGCAGTCTACTCTGTGCGACCACCTGCGGAAGTGCGGCGAGATGCTGACGCCGCTGTACGACCTGATGCGGCGACGCCTGCTCCAGTCATTCTCGATCCACGCCGACGACACCCTCTGGTGCTGCTACGGCCGCGAAGGGCTGCGTATGCCTGGGTGTACCTCGGCGACGCCGCAAATCCGTACACCCTGTTCGACCTCACGGCCGGCCGCCGCCAGGAGTTCCCGCAACGCTTCCTCGAAGGGTACTGCGGGTTCGTCCACGCCGACGCCTACGACGGGTACAACGCCGTCCACGACAACGTCCGGCATTTGGGGTGCTGGATGCACGCCCGGCGGTACTTCGTGGACGCCGTGCCGAGCGACCCGCGGGCGGTCGAGGCGCTGGCCTTCGTCCGCCCCCTGTACGCCGTCGAACGTGACATCAAGGCCGAGCGGGAGAAGTCGGGCGAGGGATGCACCGACGCCGAGGTGGTGCGGGTGCGGCGGACGCGGGCCAGGCAGATCCTCGCCCAGTTCCATGACTGGCTCGACACGCACAGTCGCTCGGCGACGCCGAAGAGCCTGTTCGGTCAGGCCGTCGGGTACGCGCGGAACCAGTGGGTGTCGTTGGGGCGTTATCTGAACGACGCGCGGTTCGAACTCGACAACGGGGCCGCCGAGCGGGCCATCCGTCCGTTGGCACTCGGCCGCGGCAACTGGCTGCACGTGGGTGGCGACGGCGGGCTGAAGACGGCGTCCGTCCTGCTGAGCGTGTGCGCCAGCGCGACCCGACACCGACTCAACCCGTGGGCGTACCTGCGCGACCTGCTCGATCGCCTTGCCCTCCGTCCGACCGGAGCCGATGTGGATGATCTGTTGCCCGACGCCAGAGCGAACCCTCACGGCGTGACGGGGTAATGAACAGGGCGTCCGCGACCGCCGGTCACTTCACCGGCTTCGGCGGCGGGGCGACTTCCTTCGGCGACGGGAATTTCTCCTCCAACTCGACCAGCAGCTTCTTGAAATCATCAAGGTCGCGGAGCGGGCCGAGGTCGGTGTCTTTCTTCATGTGCGCGTGGTTCGTGTATCCGCCTTTCACCGCCTTCGACAGCAACTCCATCGCGCGACCGACGTACTCCTGCTTCTTGCCGTCGATCTTGCCCGACGCCAGAGAGTAGACGCAGGCGAACTCGTACCAGTGGTCGGCATCCCAGGACGGCAACTTCGTCAATTCGGCCACCTCGGCCACCGCTTCGGCACCCCTTCCGGCCCTCAGGTTCGAACTGACACGGTTCGCGCGGGCGGCAGGTCGCTCCCGTGGCAGGCTGAGTTCGACCACCCGGCTCCAGTCCGCCACCGCCTCGGCATGTTTTCCCAGTGCGTCGTACGCTCGCGCTCGGCCGAGGTGACTCTCCCTCAGGATTTGCCCCCCGATCACATACCACACTCTGTTGTCGCCGACGTACCGAAGTTGGTCGATTGCCTTACTGAACCACTCAACGCTATCGGCATGCTTGCCCTTGTCCCACGCCACGTTGCCAAGGTTGCAGTAACAGCCGCCGAGATTGACGCCGTCCGAGGTCGCGTTGGCATGGTCCCCCAGTTTCTGGAATCGCACCACCGCGATGTGCGAATGCTCCTCAGCCTCTGCCAGCTTGCCCAGACGCGCCAGGAGAAGTCCCAGGTTGGCGTGAGTTCGGGCCACGCCAAGCCGGTACTCGTGTTCGGCGGGGAAGTCGGTGGCCAGTTCCTTCCACAGAGCCATCGCCTTCTCGTACTCACGTCGTGCTTCCTCCCATCGCCCGAGTGCGTGCCGCACGCAGGCAAGCCGATAGTGAGCCTCCGTCCGGACGGCCCGAGATCCCTCATCCGTCTCTTCTCGTTCCGTGAAGACGAGCCACTGTTTCGCGATGGTTTCGAGGGTGGTCTTTTGCGTCTCGGTTCGCTCCGCCTGGTCGTCGGGCCACCTATCCGCATCCTCCTCGACGCCCTCCAAGTAGGGCTTGAGGACCGTATTTCGGAAGGTGAAGAGTTTCAAATTCCAAGCGCTCAGTTGGAACCCGTGTAACTCGGCCCGGAGTTCCTCAAACTCCGCCTTCCCGAGAGCCTCGGCCATCTTCGCTTCGTTCGCCCTGGCGATGCCGGCTTGCTTTTTCGCCTCGGTCATTTGCTCGCGGGCGAACTCCGTTTGCCGCCGCGCTTCCAGTAATCCCAACGAGGTACCGACCACACCGGCCACCAACGCGAGGACTACCAGGCTCACGGCGATCACCTGTCCGCGATTGCGCAGCACGAACTTCTTCATCCGGTAGGCGGTGCTCGGCGGGTGGGCGCTCACCGCTTCGCCGCTCAGGTATCGCTGCACATCGGCGGCGAACCCGTTGGCCGTCTCGTACCGCCTGGTGCGGTCCTTCTCCAACGCCTTCATCACGATCCAGTCGAGCTCGTTCCGCAGCAGTTCGGTCAGCTTCCTCGGCTCGGTGCCCCGGAAGGCCGAAAGGCTTGGCAAGGCGTCGGAGGTGCTGAGTTTGCTGCTTGGTCGCGGCGGCTCCTCCTCGCGGACGATGCGGAGGATTTCGAGCAGCCCTTTCTCTTGGAGTTCCTTCCGGCTGAACGGCGGGGTGCCGGTGAGCAGCTCGTACAGCAGCACGCCGAGGGCGTACACGTCGCTCCGCGTGTCGATGTCCAGGTTGTT
>CAYMHO010000514.1:0-520 GCA_964390195.1 uncultured Fimbriiglobus sp.
GGCGGTGATCAGCCGGTCGCCGAGCAGCTTGTGGTGCCGCTTCTCCAGCACCAGGGCGAGGGCGGTGAGGGAGAACCGCTTGTTCAGCAGCACGCTCCCCCGCCACACCACCAGGGCGACCAGGGTGACGGCCAGCACCAGGGTGGCGCCGATGCGGAGGGCCGGGGTGAGTTGCTGCGCGACGTCCACCCCGAACGCCTTGAACAGGCCGTAATCGGCGCCCACCCCCACCCAGAACCAGAGGGTGAGGAACAGGCCGACGAACAGCACCAGGTCGCAGGTGACGAACACCCGGATGGCCGACTTCAGCCGCTCCAGCGGGTGCGTCAGGTCCCGGTCCGGGGCGTACTCCCGGTCGTCGGACTGGCGGCGGGAGGCGGGTTGCGTCTGGGGCATGTGGCACCGCGTCGGGGCGGGTGTTGGTTCGGGGTAGTTGGCGAGCGGCGGGGCGGGGGCGGGCGGGCCATGCCAAAGGGGCCGCCACACCGCCCCCCCCCCCCCCCGGGGCCGCCCCCCCGCC
>CAYMHO010000514.1:530-3441 GCA_964390195.1 uncultured Fimbriiglobus sp.
GGGGGGGGGTTGTGGGGGGGGGGGGGGGGGGGGGGGGGGGGTGGGTGGGTTGCTCCCTCCCCCCCCCCCCGCCCCCCCCCCCCGGCGCCCCGGCTCGGGTTACGCCAGCCGGAGCAGTTTGCGGAACGTCCACTCGGAGCAGAGCAGGGCGGCCAGGGCGAGGACGGCGTACCCGATGGGGAACGGGTTGCCGTACCAGACGGCTAGCGCGGCGGCCAGCGCCTGGGCGAGCATGGCCAGCGTCAGGACGATACTGCCCACCGCCCCGCGGTGCCGGCCGGCCACGGCGTACACCCCGGTCAGCACCACCCCCGGCAGCAGCGTCGAGCCGTACAGGAGGAGTTGGGCCAGCACCGGCATGTCGCCGAGCACCTGCCCGTACAGGCCGACGAGCGGGGGCAGGGCGGCGGCCAGCCCGAGCGGGATGAACACCAGCCCGAGCAGGGCGGACACCGCCCCTTCGAGGAAGCCGACGAAGCCGGTCTTCGGCAGGTCCACCCGCGTGCGGAGCACCCAGGTGAGGGCCAGGGCCAGTTGCAGGAACAGCGTGACCGGCAGCCACAGCCCGATGTTCAGGCCGGTGCCGCAGCACACCACCGACTCGGCCGCCAGCAGTTGCACCACCGCCGACAGGCCGAGGGTGCCGGTGACGACCGCCCCGCGGATGGAGCGGAACACGAGGGCGACGACCGGCAGGATGACCCCTAACAGGAAGAAGCCGCCCAGGGAGAGGAACGCGACCAGGCAGCTGAGCACCAGCACCAGGGTGCCCATCTTCGGCTTGTCGGCCGCCGCCCGCAGGACGAAGGTGAGGGCGAGCAGGATCAGCTGCACCATCACCACCGGCATCCACGCCCGCACGACGACCGCACTCGACCCCAGGTTGAACCGGATCAGCTCGGCGCGGAACGGGTTGGCCTGCTCCAGTTCGGGCACGTACACCCCCCGCAGCCAGGCGGTCACCTTGTCCTCGGCCGGGTCGAACGAGTCGTCCCACAGTGGGTCCACGATGCCGCGGTTCTGCGGCGACTCGCTCCGCGAGCGGATCAGGTCGGGGATCACCTTCAGGCGGGTGGGGTCGTCCAGGGCGAAGGACAGCTTCGCCTTGCCCGCTTTCACGTCGTCGTCGGCCAGCCCGAGGCGGGCGGACAGGGCGGTCCGCTTGCCCGCGTCCGGCTCGACGTCCAGTACCACCTTCACCGGGCTGGCCATCTCCCGCAGGGCGGCCAGGTCCGGCTTGGTGTTGTCCAGCTCCGGGTTGGCCGACTTCAGGATGAACTCGGCCGTCAGCGGGTCGGGCAGGTCGGCCTTGGTCACGTTCACCCGGTAGCGGAACCCGTCCACCTTCATCTTCGCCGGGTCGGGGTTGATCACTCCCTGGTAGTACCCCTCGAACTTGGTGCCCAACTTGGCCGGCTTGAGCACGTCGAACGGCCCCATCTTGTCGGTCACGTTGCCGTTCTGGTCGAGCTGCTCGATCACCACCTTCGGCTTGTCCAGCTCGGTCTCGGTGTACGGCTCGCCGCTGGACTGCAGCACCCGCGCCCGCACCCGGATGGGGGTGCCGGCGATCACCTCCTTGCTCATCAGCACGTCCCCGCGGGCCTTCGCCCCGGTGCTCCGCTTGGCCGAGCAGTAGCGGGCCAGTTGCAGCCAGAACTTGTCGTAGAACTGGATGCCCACCTCGGGCACCGCCCGCAGGCGGAAGATCTCGCCCGACCCGACCCAGGCGGTGCGGCCGGCCCCGGACGGGCCGACGGTCAGGAACGGCCGCGCCACCTCCTGCCCCTTCTCGTCCACGTTCAGGAACTCGCCCAGGGAGGCGGCCAGTGGCTTCACCTTCTTCACCGGGTAGTAGGTGTAGAAGCCCCGCTTGGGGGTCAGGTAGTCGGTCGTGTTCTTCTTCGGCGGCTGGTCGTCGGTGAAGAACGTCTCCCACCCGGCGACCGCCTTCAGCGCCTCGTCCTTCTGCGGGGTGAGGTCGTCCAGCCGCAGGATGTCCGAGTCCTTGGGCGGGTTGAACTTCAGCCGGCGGGGCACCTTGCGGGTGTTCAGCTTCACCGTCAGGTCGTCCGACGCGACGATGTCGTCCGGCTCGACCGGCAGCATGTCGAGCAGCGGCTTCAGCCGCCCGCCCTCGGCGTCGCTCCGCATCAGTTGGGCGGTGTAGAACGGGCCGGCCACATAGATGAGGCCGCCGCCGTAGTTCTGCGACCACGTCTTCAGCTTCTGGAAGGCGGCGGTGGGGATGCGGAACTGGCCGCCGTCGTCCTGCTCCCGCCAGTTCGGGTCGAAGCAGATGATCAGGTCGTACTCGTTCAGGTTGTTGTACTTGGCCCGCTGGCGGAGGGTCTCGGCGTCGGAGCCGGGGTCGCCCCCCTGGCCGACGGACGTGTCCTTGCTCACGTCCAACTCGTCCGGGAACTTGAGCAGCAGCCGGCCGGGCGGCACGTCCTGCACGATGGTCCCCTTCGTGCCCCCCTCGTTCTGCAGGTAGATGCACAGCTCGGCCCGCTTCTGCTCGGCCTCCCGCACCAGCAGGGTGCGGAGGATCTGGAACTCGCGGGTGGGCGCGCCGGCGGCCAGCAGCACCCGCAGCGGCTTGTCCATCACCTCCATCGCCCGCACCGGGCTCAGGTGGTTCGGCTCGCGGAAGATCTCCCGCGGGTCGACCGGCACCTTCGCCCGCACCTTCCACTGCCCCTTCTTCAGTTGCCACTTCCGCCCCGGCTTGGGCGGGCTGATCTCTTCGACCAGGCTGGCCGCCCCCTTCTTGGCGAACTCCTCGGCGTCCAGCAGGAAGGTGGTCTCCCCGTGCGGCGTCTCCCCCGGCCCGAACGTGACCGTCTGCTTCATCTCGTAGTCGGCCGTGTCGTTGTTCTTCGGGTCCTTGCCCGGCAGGAACAGCTCG
>CAYMHO010000515.1:0-3406 GCA_964390195.1 uncultured Fimbriiglobus sp.
GAAGGTGAGGCCGGCGGCGTACACGGCGAGCCGGCCGGCGAGGGTGGCGGGCATGGGAAGTCTCGTGACGGAAGGAGCGGTCATCTTATGGGGAGCACACTCTTCGCCGCGACCCCCTGTAGGGGCACCCCTTGTGGGTGCCCAGTCGTGAGGGCACCCACAAGGGGTGCCCCAACGTTTCAATCGCGAAATCCGTCGCCCGTCGCACATCTTCCCCATATTCACATCTTGACCGCTTGTTCTTCATCTCGCTCGGAGGGCCACCTGTGCCCCGATTCGCCGCGTGCGGCCTGTTGCTCGCCCTCGCCGCCGTCAGCCTCGCTGCCGATCCGCCCAAGAAGAAAGTGCTCACCCACGCCGACCAGGACCTCTGGGCGTCGCTCGGTGGCAGCCCGACCCTCTCGCCGGATGGCAAGTTCGTGGCGTTCACCGTGAACGCAGCGAACGCCGACGGGCAGTTCGTCCTGAAGAACGTCGCCACCGGCGGGGAAACGAAGGTGGCCACCGGGTCGCGCGGGGCCGCTCCCGGCGGTGGTGCCGGCGGCGGGGGCGGGACGGGCGAGTTCGAAGAGGCCGGTGACGACCAGATCGTGCCGCCAGTCGTCACCGTGCCGACCACCGCCCGCGGGCCGAGCGGTAGCCCGACGTTCACCCCGGACTCGAAGTTCGTCTACTTCCCCCTGCTGCCGACGAAGGCCGAGATGGACAAGGCGCGGGCGGACAAGAAGAAGCCGGACGAGTTCCCGAAGGGGGTGCTGGCGGTCATGGACGTGAGCAGCGGGCAGATCGTGAAGCGGCTGGAGCGGGTGCGAAGCTTCAGCATCGTCGGCGAAGGGGCCGGCGTGCTGGTGACGACGATGGAGGCGGCCGCCCCGCCGCCCACCACCACGCCGAACACGACCGGAGGCGACGCCGACCAGCGGGGCGGGCAACCCGGTGGCGGCGGTCGCGGCCCCGGCGGACCCGGGGGCAACACCCCGCCGGCCCCGCCGGTCGGCAACGACTTGACCGTCACCAACCTGGCCGACGGCAAGAGCACCACCTTCGCCGAAGTGCAGACCTTCCTGGTGACGAAGGACGCGAAGAACCTGGTGTACACCGTCGCTTCCAAACAGACCGAGCGGAACGGGGTGTACTACGCCGGGCTGTTGGACGCCGCCTCCGCGGCCGCCGTCAAGAGCGGGGTCGGCCGGTATTACTCGGTGACTTGGGACCGGGACCAGACGAAACTGGCCTTCTGGTTCGACGAAAAGACGACCGCCCCGGTCGCCCCGCCGCCGGTCGATCCGACCAACCCGCAGCCGCCCCCGCCGCTCGACGCCGACGCCCTGGGTCGCAAGCCGCGGGTGTTCCTGTGGGAGCGGCCGAAAGCCATCGAGGCGGCCAAGGGTGGGACGGCCACCCCGCCGATGGCCGCCGCCCTCTCGCCGCTGGCCATCGCCGGCACGGCGAACAAGGTGCCGCCGGCGATGGAGGTGCTCGGGCCGAACACGCCGGGGCTGAAGAAGGGCTGGCAGATCGTGGACCGCGGCGGACTGACCTTCACCGCCGACGGCAAGAAGCTGCTCGTCAGCGCCGCCCCAGAACCGCCGGCTGCCCCTACCCCGCCGGCCCCGACGACTCCGACGCCGACCACCCCCACCCAGCCGAACCCGACCCCCGGTACCGGCACGCCCGGTACCGGCACGCCGGGGGGCGGCACCCGCTTCGGCGGTGGCGGCGGGCAGACAAACCCGAACGCCTTCGACATGAACCTGTGGCACTGGAAGGACGAGGCCATCCAGCCGATGCAGAAGCTGCGGGCCGGGGCCGAGCGGAACAAGAGCTACCGCTGCGTCTACCTGCTGGACAGCAAGGAGTTCAAGCACGTGGCCGACGACGACCGCGAGGTGAGCGTGCCGGCCCACGGCGACTGGGGCGTCGGCCGCACCGACAAGCCGTACCGCGGGCAGACGTGGGTGTCGCCGAACCCGGTCGATTACGCCTTCGTGAACGTCCGCACCGGCGAGAGCAAGCCGCTGGTGAACGGACTGGGCGGGGGCGTGCAGCCGTCCCCGCACCACAAGGCGGTGGCGTGGTTCGACGGTAAGGACTGGTTCGCGGCCAGCGTGCCCGACGGCAAGCCGGTGAACCTGACCTCGAAGCTGAAGGAGAAGTTCTTCAACGAGGACTTCGACATGCCGATGACGGCGAACAGCTACGGGTCGGCCGGGTGGAGCAGCGACGACAAGTACCTGTTCGTGTACGACCGGTTCGACATCTGGCGGCTGGCGGCGGACGGGAGCGAGGCGAAGAACGTCACCGACAGCGGGCGGGCGGCCGGCGTGCGGCTGCGGCTGCTGCGGGTGGAGAAGCCGGACGACGACGAGGCAACCGCCGACCGCGGGCTGGACATGACGAAGCCGTGGCTGCTGGCGGCCGAGAACACCACCACCCGCGACACCGGCTTCTACCGCATGGCCCCGAACGCCAAGCCGAAGCTGCTGCTCATGGGTGCCCGCAAGTACGGGGTGCCGACCAAGGCGAAGAAGGGCGACACGCAAATCCTGACGGTGCAGACGTTCCGCGATTACCCCGACTACTACGGCACCGACGGCAACTTCAAGGAGATGAAGCGGCTGACGGACGTCAACCCGCGGGTGAACGAGTTCAACTGGGGCGCGGCCGAGTTGGTCAACTTCAAATCGACCGACGGGCAGGCGTTGCAGTCGATCCTGGTGAAGCCGGAGAACTTCGACCCGTCCAAGAAGTACCCGATGATCGTGTACATCTACGAGAGGCTCACCGACGGCCTGCACACCTTCCGCCCGCCGACCGTCACCCGCGGGCAGACCATCAACCCCACCTTCTACGCCAGCAACGGCTACCTGGTGCTGATGCCCGACATCGCCTACAAGACCGGCCAGCCGGGGCAGTCGGCCATCAAGTGCGTGCTGCCGGCGATTCAGGCGGTGGTGGACACGGGGTGCGTGGACGAGAAGGCGATCGGCATCAACGGGCAGAGTTGGGGTGGGTACCAGATCGCGTACATGGTGACGCAGACGGACCGGTTCAAGGCGGCGGTGGCGGGCGCCCCGGTGAGCAACATGATCTCAGCGTACAACGGCATCCGCTGGGGGAGCGGGCTGCCGCGGCAGTTCCAGTACGAGCACACCCAGAGCCGCATCGGGGGCACGCCGTGGTCGGCCCCGCTCAAGTTCATCGAGAACTCGCCGGTGTTCTTCGCCGACAAGGTGAACACCCCACTCATGATGATCCACAACGACCAAGACGACGCGGTGCCGTGGTACCAGGGGATCGAGTACTACCTGGCCCTGCGGCGGTTGCAGAAGGAGGTGTACCTGCTGAACTACAACGGCCAGCCGCACAACCTGAGCAACCGGGCGGCGGCGCGGGACTTCGCCGT
>CAYMHO010000516.1:0-3402 GCA_964390195.1 uncultured Fimbriiglobus sp.
CGTGCCGCAGCTTCAGCCGGCGGGCGTTGGCGGCGATGCGGAGCATGGTCTGCTGCGGGGCGTCGTCGATGAACAGCTTGACGAACCCGTCCTTGTGGTTCCCCTTGAGCGCGTCCTGGGCGGCGATCAGCTTCTGGATGTCGTCCGAGTTGAGCTGCCCCTTCCGCACCCGGTGTGCGTCCACCCGGCTCTGGCAGCACAGCAGACGCTCGGCCAGTTCCACCTTCGCCATTTCCAGGCTGACGAAGAACGCCGGCAGCTTCTCCTCGACGACGACGTGTCGCACCACGTTGAGCGCGTACGCGGTTTTGCCGACCGACGGCCGCGCGGCGATGATGACCAGCTCGTTGTTGTGCAGGCCGGCGGTCAGGTTGTCGAGGTCCACGAACCCGGTCGGGATGCCGGTGCCGGTCAGGTCGCCGCGGGCCTTCGCGTCGATGCGGTCGAACGCCTCGTGCATGGCGTCTTCGAGCGTCTTCGTCACCCCGACCGTGCCCTGTTCCGCGATCTCCAGCACCTTCCGCTCGGCCATGCCCAACAGTTCGTCCGCGCTCATCACCCCGTCGTAGGCGTCGCGGAGCAGTTCGGTGTTGGCATGAATCAGGTTCCGTACCACGGCTTTGTCCCGCACGATGCGGGCGTAGTACTCGGCGTTTGCGGCGGTCGGGGCGGCGTCCCACAGTTCGGCGATGTACGACGCCCCGCCGACGTCCTCCAACTGCTTGCGGCTCTTGAGCGTTTCGAACAGGATGGGCGGGTCGACCGGCTTGCCGTCGTTGTACAGGTCGATGACGGCCTGGAAGATCTTCTGGTGGGCGTCGAAGTAGAAGTTCTCCGGGCGGATGATGTTGAGCAGGTCGTTGATGACCTGGTTGTCGCGGAGCACACTGCCGATGACGCCCATCTCGGCCTCGCGGCTCTGCGGCGGCAGGCGGTCGAGCATGGCGTCGGACATGGGCGGACCCCGGTGGCGGTGGCGAACGACGGGTCATAGCAAAGGCGAGACAGGGAGACAAGGAGACTTGGAGAGGGGGAGAGTCCAAGCCGCATCCGGTGCGTCGGCATGGTGACGCCCTCCCCAGTGCTTCCGTCGTGTCTCCCTGCCTCCCCCTCTCGTCACCCCGGCCGCACCACGATCTTGCCGCTCAGCGTGCCCTTCTTGCCGAGGGTGTGCTCTTCCTGGAGTTGGTGGGCGGCGGCCGCCTCGCTCAGCGGGAGCGTCTTCCCGATGACCGCCCGCAGTGCGCCGCTGGCCATCCACGTGTTCATGTCGCTCGCGCACGCCCGCTGTTCGTCGGCCGTCATGGCGAACATGACGAACCCGAACAGGCTCAGCCCCTTCACGTAGAACGGGCCGTTCGGCCACGCCGGCCGGGCCTGCCGCCCGGCCATCACCACGACCCGCCCGCGGGGGGCCATCGCGTCGATGGTTCTGTCCAGGTCGGTCGGCACGGTGGTCTCGAAGAACACGTCCGCCCCGCGGCCGGCGGTGGCGTCCTTGACCCCCTGCACCACGTCGTCGGTCTTGTAGTTGAGAACCACGTCGGCCCCCAACTCCGTCGCCAGTTGGGCCTTCGCCGGGCTGCCGACGGTGGTGACTACCTTCGCCCCCACCGCCTTCGCCATCTGCACCACACACATGCCCACCCCGCCGGTGCCCCCGTTCACGAAGATCGTCTCGCCCGCCCTCAGGTTCGTCCGCCAGAACAGCCCCAGGTGGGCGGTGATGCCGACGAGCGCGACCGCCGCGGCGTCGGCCTCCGTCACCCCGGTCGGCAGCGGGTACAGCCACTGCTCGCCGGTCACGCAGTACTCGGCGAACGTGCCCTGTCGGCCGAGCAACCCTTGGTTGCTCCCCCACACGCGGTCGCCCACTTTGAACCGCGTCACCCCCGGCCCGACGGCGTCCACCGTGCCGGCCAGGTCGCAACCGGGTATGAACGGTTTCGGCAGCGGCATGGCCACGATGCCGGCGCGGATGTAGGTGTCCACCGGGTTGAGTGCGGCGGCGGCCACCTTCACCCGCACCTCGCCGGCCTGCGGTTCGGGCGTCGGCAGGTCGCCGTAGCGGATCACCTCCGGCCCGCCGGTCGTCTCGATGTACGCGGCTTTCATGGCTCTCCTCGTCGGACAAGACGGCTCTCATTGTTTCCGGCTGACACCGACACCCCTCTCCGGAACCATCTTCGCTCGTCCGGAAGGAATGATGTTTGAGTAAACCGTCCGGCTAGCCTATCGAAACGCCATATAGATGGACAAAAGTAGAGCGACAATCAACCCCACCCAGATCCACACCGATTTGCCGCGACGTGGGGCCTCTTCCTCCGAGGTGTACTGTTCGCAGTACGGGCACCGCGGGGCGTCTTCTGGGATCGGCTCGCGGCAGTGCGGGCAGGGGACGGTGGTCAATCCGGCACCTCCACTCGCACCTCGGTGTCGGTCACCGTGACCGGGAAGCAGGCGGTCCTCACCCGCGGGTTGTCGGCCCAGACGCCGTCGTTCAGGCGGAACCGCCAGGCGTGCCACGGGCAGGTGACGACGCCGTTCTCCACGTGCCCGCCGGCGAGCGACGCCCCGGCGTGCGGGCAGCAGTCGTCGATGGCGAAGAACCCGTCGGCCGTGTGGAAGACGGCGATCACCCGCTTGCCGGCGGAGACGACCACCGACTCGCCCGGTGGGATGTCGTTCGGTTTGCCGACGAAGATACTGGTTGGCATGGGAACTCGCGGATTTCTGATGAGATTACCGTGCTGCTTGTCTGTCAGGTGATTAGAATCACTGCGTTCTGTCTTTCACAGCTCCCCGGACTCCCCTCCATGCTCGAAGTCGAGATGAAGTTCCGGCTTGCGGACTGGTCGGCGGTCACGTCGAAGTTAGCCGAGTGGGGGGCGACCGCGCTCCCCGCCCGTAAGGATACGGACAGTTATTTTAACGCCCCAGATCGGGACTTCGGCCAGACCGACGAGGCCGTCCGCGTCCGCCGCGTCGGCACCGGCAACGTGCTCACCTACAAGGGGCCGAAGATCGACGCCGCGACCAAGACCCGCACCGAGATCGAGCTGAAACTGGCCGACGGCCCGAACCCTGCGGCCGACGCCGTGCGGTTCCTGAGCGCCCTCGGGTACCGCCCGGTGGCGGTGGTGACCAAGACCCGCGCCGTGTACAAGTTCGAGCGGCACGGTTTTCCGCTGGAGGTGTGCCTGGACGACGTCGGGTCGGTCGGCCGGTATGTGGAGATCGAGGCGGTTGTGCCGCCCGACCAACTGGAGCCGGCGAAGGTGGCGGTGATGACCACCGCGACCGAGTTGGGGTTAACGGACCAGGAGCGGCGGAGCTACCTGCGGCTGCTGCTGGAGAAGAGATAGGCGAGCGGCCCGCGTGAGCGGGCGGGTTCGGATACCC
>CAYMHO010000517.1:0-3369 GCA_964390195.1 uncultured Fimbriiglobus sp.
CCATCATCGCCATCCTCATCGGCCTGCTCCTCCCCGCCGTCCAGAAGGTCCGCGAAGCCGCCGCACGGATCAAGTGCGCCAACAACCTGAAGCAGGTCGGCATCGCCCTGCACAACTTTGAATCGACGAACGGTCGCTTTCCCGCCGCCGGGGTCTACCCCCAGGGGGCCACCGCCAGCGACTCGTGGTCCGTTCACGCCCAGATCCTGCCGTACATCGAGCAGGCGAACCTGTACCAGCAGGTGAACTTCGCCGCCGCCGCCAACACCCAGGACGCCGTCACCCGCCAGCGGATCGCCATCTACGTCTGCCCGAACGAGGTGAACGACCGGATGAAGGAGGCGACCAGCACCACCGGGCCGGGGTCGATCAACCGCTGGCCGCACACCTACGGGGCGAACGTCGGCACGTGGATGGTGTGGGACCCGAACACCGGCCAGGGCGGGGACGGGGCGCTGTCGTACACCAGCAAGCCGAACGGCGGCACCACCCACGGCGCGTACACCGACGGGCTGAGCAACACCATCGGGTTCGCCGAGGTGAAGGCGTACACCTGGAATCGGGTGTCGAACACCAGCCTGCCGGCGAACACCCCTCCCCCCACCACCGTCGCCGACGTGCTGGCCCTCGGCGGCACCCTGAACACCACCTCCATCCCGAGCGGGCACACCAGTTGGACCGAAGCCCAGACGTTTCACACCGGGGTGACGTTCGCCCTCACCCCGAACACCCTCACCCTGCTGAACATGGCCGGCACCGACTACGACATCGACCAACTGACCAGCCGCGAGGGGTCGTCGGCCACCCGCATCTCTTACGACGTGGTCACCTCCCGCAGTTACCACACCGGGGTGGTGAACGTGCTGCTGATGGACGGGTCGGTGCGAACGGTGAGCAACAGCATCACCCAACTGGCCTGGCGGGCCGCCGCCACCCGCGCCGGCGGCGAGACGATCGGCCTCGATTGAACCACCCCCGGAGTGCTCCCATGACTCGCTTCCATTCCGTCGCCTTCGCCGGTCTGCTGTCCGCCGTCGTCGCGGGACAAACCCCGCCGCCGAAGAAAGACCCGCAATCGACGGTCGAACCGCGGTCCGCACCCGGTGAGGGGCAAAAGTTCCTGGCCAAGTTCGTCGGCACGTGGGAGGTGAAGAAAACCTTCCACCCGCGGACCGGCGACCCGGTCACGCAGTCCGGCGTGTGCGTCCAGGAGATGACCCACGGGGGGCGGTTCCTCAAGTCCGAGTTCACGTTCGAGAAGGACGGAGAGAAGACGACCGGCACCGGGACGATTGGGTTCGACGCCGACACCAAGAAGTTCACCAGCACCTGGATCGACTCGCGGTCCACCCGCATCTCGTTCCGCCAGAGCAAAGACGACTTCGACGGCAAAGAGGTCGTGCTGCACGGCGTGTCGTTGGGCGGCGAGCCGGCCCGCCAGTCGCGGACGGTGACGAAGCTGGACGCCGACGGCGAGCGGATCGTTCACACCCAGTACGGGGCGGGTGACGACGGCAAGGAGCGGGTGGTGATGGAACTGGTGATGTCGAAGTCGAAAGACGTGTCCGCCCCGCGGAAGTGACGCTCCCCTGCGCGGGCTGGGGCGGCGAGTACAAAGGCCGTGTCCCCTGCCCGGCAGGTTCGTCATGTTGGCCATCCGCGTCCGCTACCTGGTGCCGGTCATCCTCATCTCGCTCTGCCTGGCGGTGTTGAGCGCGGTGACCGCCGGATCGCTGTTCACCCAGCAGGCGGCCGTCACCCGCATCCTCCGCGAGAACGTGTCCAGTCGGCGGGCGGCGGCCGAACTTCGTGGCACGCTGAACGTGCTCGTCGAGCTGGAACACCGGCACGTCGAAAACGTGAGCGACCTGAACGCCGCGGCCCAACGGTCGCTCCGGGAGATCCGCCAGTACGCCGACCAGCCCGAGGAACGGCGGCTGGCCGATCGCCTGGAAGCGGGGTTCGACGCGTACCTGCGGCGGTGGAAGGAGGCCCAGGAAACGCTGCCGGTCGGCGACCCGCGGCACGACGCGGCGGTGGCCGACGCCGCCCGCGTGCTGGAAACGGACGTACTCCTCCCGTGCCGGGACTACGAGGCGTACAACGACCGGCGGGTGGAGGAATCGACCGGCGGGCTCGAACGGACGCTCGGCCAACTCGCCTGGGGGATGGCCGGGGTCGGCGGCCTGGGGGCGGTGGCCGGGGTGGTGATCGGGTTCGGGTTCGCCCGCGGGCTGAGTCGCTCCATCCGCCGACTGCGGGTGCAGTTGGCAGACGCCGTCGGCAAACTCGACCCGCAGGCGGCCGAGTTGGTCATCACCGGACAGGGGGACTTCAAGGAGTTGCACGCCGAGGCGGACCGCCTGACCGAGCGGGTGGGGGAAATGGTCGAGCAACTCCAGCAGCGGGAACGGGAGGTGCGGCGGGCGGAGCAACTGGCCGCCCTCGGCCAACTGGCGGCGGGGGTGGCCCACGAGATCCGCAACCCGCTCACGTCGATCAAGATGCTGGTCCAGTCCGGGCAGGGGGGGATCCCCTCACCGCCGAAGACCTGGGTGTCATTGAGGCTGAGGTGCGGCGGATGGATGCGTCGCTGCAGACGTTCCTGGACTTCGCCCGCCCGCCGAAGGCGGAGCGGCGGCCGACCGAATTGGTCGGACTGGTGCGTCGGGCGTTCGACCTCCTCCGCCCGAGGGCGGAGCGGCAGCGAGTCGAACTGGTGTTGCGGGCCGCCATCGACGTGAGCGTGACCGCCGACCCCAATCAACTGCACCAGTTGCTCGTGAACCTCGGTCTCAACGCGCTCGATGCCATGCCGACCGGCGGCACCCTGACGGCCACGGTTACACGGCAGGCCCGCCAGGTGGCGGTGGAGTTGGCGGACACCGGACCGGGCATCGCGGCCGACATCCTGCCGCGGCTGTTCCAGCCGTTCGCCAGCGGCAAGGACACCGGGCTAGGGCTGGGGCTGGTCATCGCTCGGCGGATCGCCGAGGACCACGGTGGGGCGATCCGCGGCGGCAACGGGCCGTCCGGGGGCGCGCGGTTCACGCTCACGCTGCCGCTGGACGCGGTCGGAGGTGGGGATGCCTGAAATCCTCGTGATCGACGACGAGCCGGCCATCCGCCACGCCTTCGGCAAGGCGTTCCGGGACGGGTTCGCCCTGCGGTTCGCCGGCACCGCCGCGGAGGCCGAGGCCGAGTTCGACAAACAGCGGCCCGACGCGGTGGTGCTGGACGTGCGGCTGCCGGACGCTACCGGGCTGGACACGTTTCGCCGGCTGAAGGCGATCGATGCCCGCGTGCCGGTGGTACTCATCACCGGCCACGGCACCACCGACTTGGCCATCGAAGCCATCAAGGACGGGG
>CAYMHO010000518.1:0-3352 GCA_964390195.1 uncultured Fimbriiglobus sp.
GCCGCTCGCGGAGCGAGCAGAGCACTCGATGCAATTCCTCGACCACTGGCTGACGGTCAGCCTCCTCCTAACCGTCGCCACACTCGTCGCCCTGTGGGCGGCCGGGGCCATCTTCTACGACCTGGGCGACCGCGTCGGCTACCGGTGGCCGCTCGCCCTCGCCTGGCTGGCCGCCGTCGTCGCCCTGTTCGCCCTCTGGCAGCCCGTCTGGCAGCCGTTCCTCGTGTTCCTTGCCGCGTTCGCCCTCTTCTTCGCCTGGTGGCTGCGGATCAAGCCGAGCCAGCACCGCGACTGGGACGACACGGTGAAGCGTCTGCCGCACGCCGACGTCACCGGCGATGTCGTCCGTATTCACAACGTCTGGCAGCACGAGTACCGCACGTTCACCGACTTCACCCCGAACCACGTCATCCGCACCCTGCACCTGTCGAACCTGGTCGCCGCCGACATCCTGTTCTTCTACTGGGGGTCGTCGCTCATGAGCCACCCGGTGCTCTGCTTCGACTTCGGCCCGGACGGGCGGGTGTGCTTCAGCATCGAGGTGCGGTTCCGCAAGGGGCAGAAGTACGCCCTCCTGCCCAGCCTGTACCGCCAGCAGGAGATCACCGTCATCGTCACCGACGAGTACGACGCCGTCGCCCGGCGGACGAAGTACGGCACCGACACCGGCTACCTGTACCGCCTGCGGGGGACGCCCGAGCGGCTGCGGGCGACGTTCCTCGACTACGTCGCGGCGGTCAACCACCTGCACCGTACCCCGGAGTGGTACCACGGCTTGTGTGCCAACTGCACCACCACCTTCTACCGCTTGCCGAACAGCCGCCCGGTGTGCGACTGGCGGGTGCTGCTGAACGGGCGGTTCGACCGCCTGCTGTACGAGCGGGGCGACCTGGACACGAGCGTGCCGTTCGACCTGCTGAAACGGACGGCCTACCTGAACGATCTGGTGACGGACGCCCCGCGGGACGGGTTCGGCGACCACATCCGGGCGAAGATCGCCGCGCGGCGGGCCGAGGGGTGATCTTCGCCTCCCCGTTCGGCTTTTCTCGATTTCTTGGCCGCGGGACGACGGGAATGGCATTTCTCGGGTAGGGCGGTCGGCCGTCGGGTGTCCGCCCGAACGGGTCGCTACCGCCCGGTTCGGAGGAGTGCCCGTGCCCCCACTCGACTACATGAACCAGTACCTGAAGTTGCCGGTGATCCTGGACGACTGGGCGGGGGACATCGCCAGCATCGACATGTACCTGAACCACGGCATCCAGCCGCGGTCCGGGGTCGCCTGGAACGCCGGCAGTCAGTTGATTGGCGAGATGGCCCGCGAGACGAAGACGCCGTGGGGGTCCACCCAGTTTTCAATCGAAGGGTTCCTCATCAAGGGGATCAACATCCGCCGCCCGTTCATGGGCAAGGGGTCGCCGCAGGACTTCAAAGACGCCCTCTGGCTGGCGCACCGGTACGGGTTCATCACCAACCCGGCGAGGCCGCGGGCGGGGTCACTCTCCCTGTCGCAGTACTGCCGCACCTACACCGGCGTGGACTGCAACGGGTTCGTCGGCAACTACCTGGCCCAGCACCACAACACCCCCATCGAGGTGTACGGGGCGGCGGCCAACCGCCTGACCGGGGTGGAGCAGATCCGGAGCGGGACGGCACTGGTGTGGGTGCCGCCGCAGGGCGGGCAGTACCCGCACATCGCGATCGTCAACTCGGCGCGGGTGGTCGGCGACACCTTGCAGTGGGACCTGGTCCAGTCGAGCGGCTCGCTGGTGAAGGGGGGGCCGGCCAACGGGCTGCGGTGGGGCGACTGGCCGAAACCGGTGACGGCATTCAAGACGGATCGCCACGGGCACATCTATTTGCCGCACGGGTCGGTCTGGCTGTACCCGTGCAACCACGCCCTCAATTCGACGCCCATCCCGTAACGGTCCGGGTGAGGGCGTCCGGTTCTCACAACAGGGGCCGACCCCGCGACGGGTCGGGTGGGGAGACCACCCGACCCGTCGCGGGGTCGGCTCGCGTTCGCTACCGTCGGCCCGTTACTTGTCCTTCTTCTCCTCTTTCTTCTCCCGTTTGCCTTCGAGGTCGAACTCCTGCTTGTTGCCGTTGAACTCGGCCGACACTTTCCCCTTCAGCTTGTCCCCGTCGAGCGTCAGCTTGTAGTCGAGGGGGAACTCGTTGTCCATGAACTTCCGCACCGCCGAGAACGTCAGCACCCCGTCCTTCACCTTCACGTCCTTCAGCTTCACGTCCTTCTGGTCGGGCCAGCTCATCGTCCCGGCGATCTTGTCGCCGTCCTTCGTGATGGTCAGGTCGGCCGTCCGCTTCATGTCGCCGATGGTGTACTCGCACTTCCACGTGCCGACCGGATCGGCCTTCTTGTCGTCCGCCTTCTTCTCGTCCGCCGCGGCCACCAGCCCGCCGAGCGCGAGGGCCACCGCCGCCGTGAGGATCGCCTTCATGGTCGCCTCCGAGGAGTGACGGGTGGGGGGGGTCCGACGTGGACGCCCGCCGGCCGCCGATGGCGATTCTACGGACGCCGACGGGCCGCCCGCCTCAGAGCACGCCCTTGGTGCTCGGCACGCCGGTCGCCCGCGGATCGGGTTCGACGGCGGCCCGGAGCGCCCGGGCGGTCGCCTTGAAGACGGTTTCGACGACGTGGTGCGTGTTCTTCCCGTGGTGCAGCACGACGTGCAGTGTCAGCAACCCGGCGCTGCTCACCGCCCGCCAGAACTCCTCCGCCAACTGGGACGAGAAGGTGCCCAGCAACTCGGTCGGCACGTCCGCCTTCCAGACCAGGAACGGCCGCCCGCTCAGGTCGACCGCCGCCGTCACCATCGCCTCGTCCATCGGGACGGTGGCGTCGCCGTACCGCCGGATACCCGCCTTATCGCCGAGCGCCTGCACCAGGGCCTTGCCGAAGCAGATGCCCACGTCCTCCACCGTGTGGTGGCTGTCGATGTGCAGGTCGCCTTTGCACGTCACGGTCAGGTCGAACAGTCCGTGCCGGGCCAGGTGCGTCAGCATGTGGTCGAAGAAGCCGACGCCGGTGGACACCTCGGAGCGGCCGGTGCCGTCCAGGGTGAGCGTCAGGGAGATGTCGGTCTCGGCGGTGGTGCGGGCGATGGTGGCGGTGCGGTTCATGACTGTAATGTACTCCGCCCTCCCCGAGTGCGGTTGATCCGAACCGCACTCGGGGAGGGCGGAGTACTTTCACTCCCACTTCCACCCCTGCATCTCCGCCAGCCGGGCGTGGTTGGTCAGGTATAACTGGATCGGGGTGAAGTTTATTAAACCCTCGGCGAGGGAGGACACGTCGGTGTCCGGGTGCTGATCGGGGCATCGGAACTCGGGG
>CAYMHO010000519.1:0-3330 GCA_964390195.1 uncultured Fimbriiglobus sp.
GTGCGTCTGGGCGAACGGGTTGCTGGCGTAGGGCACCTCGTCGTAGCTGGTGGCGACCGGGGCGGGGGCGGCCCCGGCCGGCAGACTGGCGATGAAGTCGTCCGACATGTGCGGGCGTCCGTGGGATGGCGAACCGTTACTGTCGGCCGCCCGCGGGGGTTGGTCAAGGCGGATGTGCCGGTCGGTGCCCCTGGCACATTCCCGCCCGCCCGCCTAGCCTGACAACTGTTCGATTCCCCAACGCGGAGACACACCGATGAAGCGCGGGCTCATCCTGGCGGTGGCGGCGGCGGTGCTGATCGGCGGGGCGGTGCGGGCGGACGAGAAGAGCCACAAGGCGGCGGCCGAGAAGCTGCTCGAGGTGACCGACGCGGAGAAGAACCTGCAGCGGTCGATCGACCTGTCGCTCGAACAGCAACTGCGGGCCAACCCGCAGTTGGCCCCGGCGAAGGAGGCGATGAAGAAGTTCTTCAACAAGCACCTGAGCTACGCCGCCCTGAAGGACGACCTGGTGAAGATGTACACCGAGGAGTTCACCGAGGAGGAGCTGAAGAAGGTGGTCGAGTTCTACTCCACCCCGGCCGGCAAGAAGATGGCGGCCAAGCAGCCGACCCTCATGCAGAAGGGCGGCGAGCTGGGCATGAAGCGGGTGCAGGACAACGCCGACGAGCTGCGGAAGATGATCGAGGAAGAACTGCGGAAGAAGTAGGCGGCGGCTTCCGGGTGAACCGGCGGCGTGAGCCGCCTGGGTGCCAACGACCCGCGGGTTCACACCCGCGGGTCACCCCCGCGTCAGCAGCTCGAACAGTGCGTCCAGGCTCTGCGAGATCACTTTGGTGTCGGCCACCACGGGCATGAAGTTGGTGTCCCCGTTCCACCGCGGCACGATGTGCCAGTGCAAATGACCGGGCAGCCCGGCCCCCGCCGCCGCCCCGAGGTTCAGCCCGACGTTGAACCCCTGCGGCGACATCAGCCCTTCCAACTTCGCAATCATCTCCACGATCACCCGCTGTAACTCGGCCGACTGCTCGGCGGTCAGTTGGTCCAGCCGCCCGACGTGCGAGTGGGGCACCACCAGCAGGTGGCCGTTGTTGTACGGGAAGGCGTTCAGCATCACGGCCGACTGAGAGGTGCGGAGGACGACGCGGTTTTTGCGGTCGTCGGCCGGAGAGGCGAGGGCCTTGCACACGAAGCACTCGTCGGCCGGCGAGTCGGGCGGCTTCGGGGTGCTGACGTAGCTCAACCGCCAGGGTGCCCACAGGTTGTCCATTCCCATCACTCCAAGAACCAAGAAACGAGTGGGGCGTTGCCAGACACGGAGACAGGGAGACACGAGACAAGGAGAAACAGAAGAAGGACCGCAGCGGTTTCCCGTCCGCGGTCCTTCTTACCGTGTCCCGTGTCCCGTGTCTCCCTGTCTCCCCTTCTCCGGGTCTCGTGTCTCCCTGTCTCCCCCTCTCCGTGTCTCCGCGTCTCGCCACTCAGCCCGCCATCGCCGCCTCTCGCGTCCGCCCGACCCCGATCCCCAAGCCGGCCAGGAACCGCACCGGCCGCGGGTCGCCCTCGTACTGGGCGTCGAACGGGTGCCACAGGGCCTGCTTGTTCTTCGCCCGCTCTTCCAGCACGGCCATCTTCTCGGCGGTACCAGGGGCGTAGCAGGTGGGGCGGGGGGCGACCGGGGCGTTGCCGGTGAAGTTGCCGACGCCACGCCGGGCGTACTTGCTGGTGCTCGGGTACATCTCCTTCACGCCCGGCGTGTAGTAGCAGCTCCAGCACAGCCCGCGGGGGCGGTTCACCTTGCTCTTCTCGCAGTGCTTGCAGATCGGAATCATGGCCGTGCCCTTTCAGCGGTAGGTAGTGGTGATGGCTTCGGGTTCAGTTGTGGGGGCCTGGGTGTCAAACCGATCGGTGACACAGGCATCCCTGCCCGTATCGGGGACTTCAGGCGGCGGCGACCTTGGCGGCCAGGCGGTTGATCAGCGGGGCGACGAACGAGTCCGGCTGGGTGTGCTGGGTCGGCACCTCATCGACCGGGATGCGTTCGGCCAGTGCCAGTTCCACCTCGGCCAGCAGTTCCCGCCGCATCTCGTTCCGCGGGGTGTCGTCGAACCAGTTCAGGAACCAGCGGCAGGCGGCCGGCTCGCCCAACCGCTGGTCGGCCTCGAAGCAGCACTTGGCGAAGTGCTCTTCCACCTCGCCGACGGTGTTCAGGGCGTCGCCCTGCCAGCCGCAGAAGCCGAGCGCACAGCACGCCTCGACCGGCCAGTCCTGCACGCACATGAGCGGCGGCGGGGTGGTGGTGGCCCCTTGAACGAGGCGGGGGTCGTCCGACCGCAGGGCGTCCCGCAGGCTCATCAGGCCGACGGTGGACAGCACCGGCACGAATCCGTCCCGCCACACGATGCGCCAGCTTTCCATGATCGCCTCGCTTCGCCGTTCAGTTGGTACCCGGTTCCGGCGTCACGTTCCCCGCGTGTCGTCCGGCCCCGGTTTCGTCCAACTCCTCATTGCGGCGTTGTGTAGGTATATATACACCTGTCCACTAAATCTGTCAACGAATCCTGGTCGCAAACGGAGATTTTTTGCCCGAAAACTGGCTCTGGGAGGGGGTGCCGAGGTGTTAACTAGACATTACTAGACACGATCAGGTGCGTCGTGAGACCCTTGTTCACCACCCGCATCGGCAGCGAAAAGAGTGTACACCTGTGATCTAGGCCGACGCCAGCGAAAAGGTGGACGGAAGAACACGAATCGTGTGAAGATGGGAGGGCGGGGCGGTCAGGCGGCGGGTTTCGTGCGAAGCAGTTTCACTATCCGCCACGCACCCCACCACATCAGGCCGTAGAGGAGCGGGTTGAGGGCGATCAGAACGAGGATGAGATCCTCTACCCCGAGTTCCCTCGCCACCCACGCCGGGGTGATGAACACAAATGGGACCGCCTCTGCTACCAAGCGGGGGCAACCGGAGGCGTCGAGGCGTTCGGCGAGCGGGGGGCCGCCGCACGTCAGAACCAAACTCACCAGCGTCGCCACCGCGAACACCAGCACGTCCTTCACCCACGGCCGCGGTTGCTTTGTCATGGCCGATCTCGTCGTGGATCGTGTCGTCATCACCAGGCGGTGAACCCGCCGTCGATGACGAGGGTGGCGGCGGTCATGTAGCTGCTGGCGTCGGACGCCAGGAATACCGCCGCCGGGCCGAGTTCGGCCGGCACCCCGAACCGCCCCATCGGGATGTGATCGAGGAAGGTGTCACGGAAGTCCGGTTTCGTGCTGAACCACTTCTTGTTCGGGTCGGTCTCGAACACACCAGGGGCGATGGCGTTCACC
>CAYMHO010000520.1:0-3330 GCA_964390195.1 uncultured Fimbriiglobus sp.
GCTGCGGGCGGCCGAACACGTCCTGGAAGTAGCTGCTGAACGACTCGTCCGGCAGTTGGAGCGACCGCAGCGGGCCGTTGCGGTCCTTCGGCAACCCGCCGAAGCTGGTCGGCGATTCCGTCACCTGGTTGACCGCGTCGAGCAGCACCTCGGCCTGCAGCCGCTTCGGGTAGTACCGGGCGTAGCTCTGCTTGTCGTGCTTGTTGAACTCGTTCGGCACGGCCGACAGTTGGTACGTCCGGCTCTTGCAGATCGTCTTGACGAGCGCCTTCAAACTGAACTTGTTGTCCACGAGGTTTTTGGCGAGCGCGTCCAGCAACTCCGGGTTGCTCGGCGGGTTCGTCACCCGCATGTCGTCGAGCGGATCGACGATCCCGCGGCCGAAGAAGTGCGCCCAGTAGCGGTTCGCCACAGCACGGGCGAAGAACGGGTTCTTCGGGTCCACCATCCAGTCCACCAGCTTGTGCCGCGGGTCGTCGTCGGTGCTCACCTCCATCGGCTCGCCGTCGAGCGGCTTGATGGCCGCCGGCTTGCCCGTCCGCTTGTTCGTCACCGTCCCGCTCGTCTTGGTGTAGACGATCTGCTGCCGCATCTCCTGGGTGTTCACACTCGGCTTGTTCACCTCTTTCCGCCCGACCCGCCCGAAGAAGGCGGCGAGGCCCCAGTAGTCGTCCTGGCTCCACTTCTCGTACGGGTGGTGGTGGCACTGGGCGCACGTCAGCCGCTGGGCGAGGAACACCTGGGCGACGTCGTCCACGAACTGCTCGGGCTTCTCCAACTCCTTGTACCACACCGTCGGCGGGTTCTTGGCCTCGTCCCCGCTCGCCCCGAGGATGCTCCGCACGAACTCGGAGTACGGCATGTCGGCGGCGATGGCGTCGCGGATCCAGCCGTGGAAGGCGAACGTGCCCTGGGCGCGGTTCTGCTCGCCGCGCCGCTTCACCCGCAGCACGTCGGCCCACTTGTTGGCGAAGTAGTAGGTGTACTCCGGCGACTCCAGCAGAGCGTCGATCAGCCTGTCCCGCTTGTCGGTCGCCTTGTCGGCGACGAACTCGGAGACCTGCTTCGGCGTCGGCAGGGTGCCGGTGACGTCCAGGTACGCCCGCCGCACGAACACCTCGTCCGAGCACGCCTCGCTCGGCACCAGCCCGAGTTCCCGCCACTTCTTCGCGGTGTGTTCGTCCACCACCGTCTTCGGGGCGAACGTCCAGTCCGGCGTCTTCACCCCGAGCGGCACCACCGCCCGGAAGGTGCTCACCTTCCCCTGATACCGGGCCATGACCGCCGCCTGCCCGCTGAGCGCGAGCGTGCGGACCAGCCCGGTGCCCTCCACGGTGGCCACCTCGCCGTCGTTGCTCTCGTACTGCGCCCGCCGGGTGACGTCTTCGACGCTCCCGTCCGAATAGTGGGCGTACACGGCCACCTGCTGCTTCGCCTGCCGGGTCATCACCCGCACGTCCGGGAACACGCTGATCTTTGTCACCGTCGGGTCCTTGTCGGTGCCGAACGGCATGCCGGCCGCGATCCACCGCCGCACCACCTTGTACTCGTCGCTGCCCGGCTCCATCTTCTTCCCGCCGCCGTGCGGGGCGATGCCCGCTCCCTTCAGCAGGAACAGGCTCTCGTCCGGCGACGCCGGGAACAGCCGCCGCCCGCGGGCCTCCTTCACCAGCGTGTTGTAATCCAGGTCCGGGTCGAACCCGAGGAGCGACAGGCGGAAGCCGTTCTGCCCCGACTGCTTGCCGTGACAGCCCCCGCTGTTGCACCCCAGCTTGGTGAACACCGGCACCACCTGGTTGGCGAAGTTGATCGGCCGGCTCTCCCCGATCTGCGAAACCGTCAGCGGCACCTTCGCCGTCTTGTCGCCGAATGACACCACGATGTCAGTGGCCCCGTTCGCCTTCGGCAGCACGCGGCCGGACTCGCTGACGGCGGCGGATTTGCCGTCCGCGACGGCGAACTTGCTGTCCGACGTCAGGTCGATCACCCGCCCGTCGGTCAAGGTGGCGGTCACGACCAGTTGCGCGGAACTGTCGTCGCCGGGCAAGTTCACCCTGTCCGGGGTGACGGCGATTGCCTTCACGTCGGCCGGCTTGGGGAGGGTGAATTCGGTCTGGGCGAACGCGGTAGGGGCGAGGACCGCTGCGAGCAGCAGCGCGAACGACCGCGGCATGGGAGGTGCCCTCGGAGGCGGGGTCAGACTTCGGCAGTCGGTTGGACCGCCCGACGACGGCAGGAGTTCCGTCGGCCGGGGCGGTCCGGGGGGTGGGCTAATTGTGGCGGATGATCGGGGGAGAAGCAAGTGCGTCGTGGGCGAGCGGCGGCCGTGAGGCCGCTGTTCCACGAAGAAACCGCGGCCTCACGGCCGCCGCTCGTCTGAATCTTGCTCACCGCCCCTGACGGCGTTGCAGGTACTCGGCCATCGCCAACCCCAAGTCCTGGTCGGTCCGCACGAGGGTGTAGTCCACCTGCAAGGTGCGGCAGGCGTTCTCCACTTCGGCCAGGTGTGCCCGCAGGCCGCTCAGGTACTGCTCGCGGATGCTCGCCGGGTCGGTGCTGATCTCGGGCAACCCTTCGAGGCCTTTGAACAGGGTCGGCTGGCGGAAGGGGAAATCCACCTCCGCCGCGTCGAGCACCTGCACCACCACCACCTCGTGCCGCTGCGATCGAAGGATGCGCAGGCCGTCCACCAGATCGGGCACGTCGTCCAGCAGGTCGCTGAACACGAACACCACCCCCCGCCGGCCGAACAGCCCGCCCATCGCCTCCAGCGCCCGCCCGGTGTTCCCCTCGCCGGGGTACGGCCCGTCGGCCAGCCAGCGGATGAGTTCCCGCAGTTTGCCGCTTCCCCCGCCCAACCGCCCGCCCGACTTCAACCGCTCCGCATAGAGCTGGTAGCCGATGGTGTCGCCCTGCTGCACGACGAGGTAGCTGAGGGCGGCGGCCAGGGTGCAGGCGACGTCGTACTTGGTGCGGGGCTTGCCGTCCCGCCCCGGCACCGTGCCGACGGCCATGCTCTCGCTGGCGTCCACCACCATCCAGGCGACCAGATTGGTCTCCTGCTCGTACTGCTTCAGTTGGTACCGTTCGGTGCGGGCGTACACCTTCCAGTCGATGTGCCGGGTGTCGTCCCCGGGGGCGTACTCGCGGTGCTGGGCGAACTCGACGGCGAACCCGTGCCGCGGGCTGCGGTGCCTGCCGGACAGGTAGCCTTCGACGACCTGCCGGGCTTCCAACTCCAGGCGGTCGATGCGTGCGAGAACGGCGGGGTCGGGGATGGGGGGCATGGCGAACGGCCGGTGTCAGCCGGCTGGTGGGGAGGACTGTGGG
>CAYMHO010000521.1:0-3309 GCA_964390195.1 uncultured Fimbriiglobus sp.
CTGGGACGCTTTGGCCCCGGTCAGATGGTCAAGGAATTCGACAAGGTCGTATTCGAGTTTATCTTCTAGCGTGAGAGAAAGAATGAAAGGGGTTGACAACCTCAACAAAAGAATTCTTTCCCTCTGGCGAACGAGCGCTTTGTGCTTTTTTCGCACCGGGCGGGGGGGGGTGTCCGTTGGGGCCCCCCCCGGGGGGGGGCCCTTCCCCCCCCCCGCGATCGTTCGGGGGCGGGGGGGGTGGGGGTCGGCGGCGGCCGCGACAATGGCCCGCCGGGGTGCCCGCGTGCTCGGGTTGGAGCAGTTCGGGTTCGCCCACCACCGCGGCAGCTCGCACGGCCGCACCCGCATCATCCGCACCGCCTACTACGAACACCCGGCGTATGTGCCGCTGGTGCGGCGGGCGTTCACCCTGTGGGCGGAACTCGAAGGGCGAACCGGAAAGAAGTTGCTTACCCCCTGCCCGTGCCTGTGTGTGGGCACACCCGACGGCGAGTTGATCCGCGGCGTGCAACGGGCGGCGGTCGAACACGCACTCCCGGTCGAAACACTGTCGGCGAAGGAGGTCGAGAGCAGGTTTCCGCAGTTCCGCATCCCAGAAAACTTCACCGGGACTCTCGAACAGTCGGCCGGCATCCTGGCGGTGGAAGCGTGTGTTCAGGCCCACATCGATGACGCCATCGCCCACGGGGCCGAGATGCGTACCGACGAACCAGTGATCGGCTACGAGGTCATCACCGGCGGTGTCGAGGTGACGACCACGAAGGGTGTGTACCACGCCGGCAAGTTGGTCATCACCGCCGGGGCGTGGGCCACGCGCTTGCTCGCCGACATCGGCGTGCCCCTGACGGTCATGCGGCAGGTGCAGTGGTGGTTTCACACCGCGAATGCGCGGTGGGACCACAGGCTGTTCCCGGTGTTCCTGCTCGACACCCCCGACGGGGCGTTCTACGGCCTGCCGTACACCGACCTGGGCGACGTGAAGGTCGCCCAACACTACGCCGCACCGGAGCTCCCTTCGCCGGACGGGGTCGAGTGGGCCGTGAAGTCCGACGAGGTGGAACCCGTCTGCCGGTTCCTCCGGGCGCACCTGCCGAGCCTGACTCCCGTTCCGTCCGCCTCCGAAGTGTGCATGTACACGCTCACCCCGGATCGGCACTTCGTGATCGATCTTCACCCGGAGTTCCCGGAAGTGGCGGTGGCGTGCGGGTTCAGCGGGCATGGCTTCAAGTTCACCCCGACGGTCGGCGAAATCCTGGCCGACCTGACCCTGACCGGCCGCACCGCTCACCCCATCGAGTTGTTCCGGGCGAGCCGGTTCCAATAGCCGGCTCGGCTGTGGCCGGGGTCTGTGACCCCGGACCGGCCTCACAGAGGCCGGCTACAGCAAGGCATCGAGGTCGCAGACCCCGGCTACAACGGGAACCGCCCGCCCGGCCGGTGCGTCGAACCGTTGCGGTGTGCTACACTTCCAGCGTGTTCCGATCGCCGAGGTTCGCCATGCCCACGTTCCGCCCCGCGTCCCCGCTCCTGCTCATCCTTGTCGGGATGGTGTTTGTCGCCGGCATGGGGTTCGGGGCGGTCGTCGCCTTCACCCAGCCGCGGTCCGAACAGGCCAGAGCCACCCCGGACACCACGCCGACCGAGCCGGACGCCAAGCTCGATACGCAACCGACGGCCGCCACCCCGTCCGCCGAGCCGACACGCAAGGCCGAGCCGAAGCCGGAGCCGAAGAAGCCCGACCCCAAACCGACCCCCAAGACGGAACCGAAGAAGCCCGACCCGCCGAAGAAGCCGGAGCCGCCGAAGGTGGAAATGGTCAGCTACGAGAAGCAGGTGTTTCCGATCTTCAAGGCGAAGTGCCTGACCTGCCACGGCGACCCGCAGAAGAAGGCCGACCTGGACCTGAAGACGCTGGCGACGGCACTGATGGGCGGGAGCAGTGGGCCGGGGGCGGTACCGGGCAAGCTGGAAGGGAGCAGCATTTGGGAGAGCATCGCCGACGGCAGCATGCCACCTCCCAACAAGGAGAAGTTGACTGACGCGGAGAAGAAGGTGGTGAAGGACTGGATCCTGAGCGGGGCGAAGTGATCCAAACTACTCGGCACTCTCCGAGTGCGGAGTACTTTGGGAGGTTGGCGTTGGCGCCTCGGAAGGCAGGGGGTATAGGCACGCCCTGGAAAGCGGCGTCGTCGCGCCGTCCCCCCTTCCGGAGTGGTGCCGATGCGTTTGACACGTTGGAAACTGATGGCCGGGGCGCTCGGCCTGTCCATGTGCGGGCTGGCGGCGTTGGCCGAACCGGCGTGCCGGAGTGTGGGCCTCACCCGCCGGGCGGACGAGCCGAAATCGGCCGACGACCCGAAGCCGGCGGACGGGGCCAAGCCGCTGCCCCTGCCGGCCGCCCCGCCGCCGGCCACCGAGGTGCCCCCGCCGGTCATCCTGCCGTCGGCCGACCCGAAGCCCGCCCCGCTCCTGCCGCCCGTTGTGGTGGAGTCCAAGCCGGTGGCCGTGCCGCCGGTGAACGACCCGAAACTGCCGCCGGCGGTGGATCCGAACCTGTTCAAGGCGGTGGACGCCATCCAGAACCCGCCGACCCCGCTGCCGACGATCGACCCGACCACCAAACTGCCTCCGCCGGTCAAGACGCACGACACCCCCCCGCCGATCCCGGTGACACCGCCCACCCCGCCGGCCCCGGTGAAGGCGGACGTTCCGCCGATGATCGACCTGGTGCCGGTGAAGAACGAAAAGCCGGTGCCGGTCCCGCCGATCCCGGCGCCGTCGAAGCCCGATGTCCCACCGGCTCCGTTGCCCGAGAAGAAGGCCGAGCCGGTGCCGTCCCCCCGGTTGGCGGATCCCATCCCATCTCCGGCGAGCGAAGCCCCGAAGCCGGCCGGGGTGGCGAGCAAGAAGCTGAAGGTGATGCTGCACCTGAGCGATGACAAGCCGTGGTTCGAGGTGAAGGACGGGGACGAGGTGGTGCTGAAGGTGACGGCCGACGCGGTGCAACTGAACGCCACCGCCGAGAAGAGCCGCCCGGCCGGGGTGCTGGTGGCCACCGGGGCGGTGACGTTCCGCACGCTCGGCGGGTACGGCACCTGCGACGAGCTGCACGTCATGCCCGGCACCGGCGAGGTGGTCGTCACCGGCAAGGTGACGGTCACGTCCAACTGGGGCAAGTCGGAGACGACCGCCACCGCCGACAAGATGACCTTCCGGTTGGGTGGCGACGCGGGCAAGAAGTAAGTCGCCGAACGAGCCGCGACCGCGAGGGAGCGGGTGATTAATCACCCGCTCCCTCGCGGTCGCGGC
>CAYMHO010000522.1:0-3301 GCA_964390195.1 uncultured Fimbriiglobus sp.
GCGTGCCACACCGCCAACATGCCGTTCCGCGCGCTCGAGGTGGACGCCCCGAGTGCGGTGGTCGCCGAGGCGGGCGAGATCAACCAGGAGACGTTCCCGGCGTGGGCGAAGATCGCCTACCACTTCCCCGCACGCGGGAAGCGGCCGGCGTGCGTGCTGCACTGGTACGAGGGGGCGGACAACGGCAAGCGGGTTCTGCCGTCGGACGAACTCAAGGCGAAGGTGCTCGGCAAGGGGGAGAACTTCTCCGACAGCGGGTCGCTGCTCATTGGCACCAAAGGCATCCTGTTCGCCCCGAACGACTACGCCGCCGACTTCCGCCTACTGCCCGAGAAGGACTTCGAGGGGGTGAAGCGGGACAAGCCGGAGAAGGGGCCGGAGGGCGTGGCGAAGGACCAGGACCAGTTCATGAAGCAGGAGTGGGCGGACGCGATCAAGGTCGGCAAGCCGGAGATGGCGTCGTCCAGCTTCGAGATCGCCGGGCGGCTGACCGAAACGATGCTGCTGGGGAACATCGCCGTGCGGTTCGCCGGCAAGAAACTGATGTACGACGCCGCCAAGATGGAGTTCACCGGCAACGCGGATGCGTCCAAACTGGTGCGGGTGGACTACCGCAAGGGGTGGGAACTGCCGAAAGTGTGAATCGAATTGGGCGAGCGGCGGGCGTCAGCCCGCTGTTGTCACCACCAACAGCGGGCTGACGCCCGCCGCTCGACCGGCAGGTCACGCCTTGCCGACCGTCACCCACTGCTGCTTCTTGGCCGAATCCAACACGGCGTCCAGCACGTACTGTGTCTCGAGCGCGTCGCGGAAGGTCGGGCTGGCCGGCTTGCCGGTGGTCAGGCCTTCCAGGAAGTCGGCCACCTGGTGGGTGAAGCTGGTATCGTACCCGACGGCAAGGCCCGGCACCCACCACTTGTCCATGTACGGGTGGTCCGGGCTGTTGTCGGTCACGTGAACACTCTTCCACCCGCGGATACGGCCCTCGTCCTTGTAGTCGAAGATTTGCAGCCGGTGCAGGTCGTGCAGGTCCCAGAACAGGCTCATGTTCTCGCCGTTGATCTCCAGCGTGTAGAGTGCCTTGTGTCCGCGGGCGTAGCGGGTGCTCTCGAAGTTGGCGAGGCTGCCGTTCTCGAACCGGCCGAAGAAGGTGCAGGCGTCGTCGATGCCCACCTTCTCCACTTTGCCGGTCAGGTTGTGCATCCGCTCCTTCACGAACGTCTCGGTCATGGCACACACGGTGTCGAGCCGGCCGTTAAACCACAGGGCCGTGTCAATGCAGTGGGCCAGCAGGTCGCCGGACACGCCGGCCCCGGCGGCGGCGAGGTCGAGCCGCCACAGCCCTTGCCCGCCCTGCGGCAGGTCGCTCTTGATCGTCCAGTCTTGCAGGAACTTGGCCCGGTAGTGGAACACCTTGCCCAGCCGCCCCTCGTCGATCAGCCGCTTGGCGAGCGTGACGGCGGGGATGCGGCGGTAGTTGTACCACACCATGTTCGGCACCTTCGCCTTCTCCACCGCCTCGACCATCTTCAGCCCCTCGGCGGCGTCCATCGCCAGCGGCTTCTCGCACAGGATGGCCTTGCCGTTGGCGGCGGCGGCCAGGGCGATCTCGGCGTGCAGGTTGTTCGGGGTGCAGATGTCGACGGCGTCGATGTCCTTCCGCTCGACCAGCTTCCGCCAGTCGGTCTCGGTGCTCGCGTACCCCCACTGGTCGGCGAACTTCTTCACCTCGGCGGCGTTGCGGGCGGCCACCGCCTGCAGCACCACCTGGTGATCCGACGGGAAGAACTGGCCGACCTGCTTGTACGCGTTCGTGTGGGCACGGCCCATGAACCCGTACCCGACCATGCCGACGCGGAACTGTTTCTTGGCCACGGGAGAGACTCCGGCGGGAGGACGATGGAGGACACGATCAGAGTAAGGACGGACGCGACATCGGGGATAGTGTCCCGCCTCACATCGACTCGCCCAGGTCTTCCTGCAGTTCCAGCCACCGCTCTTCCGCCGGGGCGAGTTGTCCGGTGATGCTCTCGATCTCGGTGTGCAGCCGCATCGCCTCGGCCGCGTTCGCCGTCTGCATCATCTGAGCGTTCAGCGCCCGCCGGCGGTCGTCGAGCTGGGCGATGGTCTTCTCCAGCGTCTTCAGCTCCTTGCGGGCCGACTTCTCGTCCTTCCGCGGCTGGCGGGCCTTCGCCTTCAGAACGTCCGCCGGCAGCTTCACCTTCGCCGCGGCGGTCTCCCGCTCGCCCGCCTCGATCTCGTCGTTCACGCGGTCCAGGTACGTCTGGTACTTGCCGCTGTACGTCGTCACCCGCCCGTCTCGCACTTCCACCACGCACGACGCCACTCGGCTGGTGAAGTGGCGGTCGTGGCTGGTGAAGATGACGGTGCCCTCGTAGCCGACGAGCGCTTCCACCAGCGCGTCCACCGTGTCCACGTCCAGGTGGTTCCCCGGTTCGTCGAGCACCAGCACGTTGTAATCGCTCAGCAGCAGCCCCGCGAGCACCAGCCGCGCCCGCTCGCCCCCGCTCAGCACGCCGATCGTTTTCTCGACGTGCGACCCGCGGAACAGCAGCGCCCCTGCCACACCCAGAATCTCCTGTTCTTTCTTGCCGAACGCCGCCCGCCCGCGGAGGTATTCGAGCACCGTCTGCTTGTCGGGCAGGGTGGTGTACACGTGCTGGGCGTACACCCCCACCTTGCACCCGTGGCCCCACCGCACCTCGCCGGCCAGCGGCTTGAGCGAATCGACCAGCGTGCGGAGGAAGGTCGTCTTCCCCTGGCCGTTGTCGCCCACCACCGCCGCCCGCTGGCCGTGGTCGAGTTCCCACCCCACCTCGGTGGCGATCTCACGTTCCGGGTATCCGATGGTCAGGTCGCGGCAGCGGACGGCCGTGCCCTTGCGGGGTTCGATCCGCGGCGGGCGGATGGCGGCCGTCGGCTCGTCCGATTCGACCTCCGTGAACTCCAGCTTCTCCAGCGCCTTCGCCTTCGATTGAGCGAGGGCGGCGGTGCTGGCGCGGGCCTTGTTGCGGGCGATGAAGTCTTCCAGGTGCCGCTTCTTCGCCATCACCGCCGCGTTCGATCGCAGGTCGTGCTCCCGCTTCTCCTTCTGCGCTTCCAGGTATGCGTCCACCTTGCCGGGGAAGCTGGTGAGCTTCCCCCGCGACAGACCGAGTGTGTGCGTGCAGGTGGCCCCGAGGAACGCTCGGTCGTGCGACACGATGAGGCAGCCCGAGCGGTAGTCGCGGAGGAAGTGTTCGAGCAGGATCTGCGTCCGCAGGTCGAGGAAGTTGGTCGG